>DASUVS010000184.1:0-9773 GCA_036378835.1 Binatia bacterium
GAAGATCTCCGGCACTGGTATCTGGCCATTGCTGAGCTTTCATCGAATGGCACTTCCCCGGCGAAACGTGCCGCAAAGAAGGCGAGCATCGCAAAGCCGAAGAAGATCTCTGCTACCAGACCGAAGAGCAATACGACGATCTCTCCACGGTAGAACTTTCCCAACCACACGACGCTCTTCTGGCACCGTGCAGCCGACCCGTTTGGCGAGCGAAGAAGAATCCGTATGTTCTCATCTCGTTTTCGTGATGTGAAGAGAGTTACCGGGTGATTGCCACCACATAACCATCAGCGGCCATAGAGCTGCTTGATAAACCCCGATCTTTCTACTTCTTCGACGAAGCTTGTATCGACGAAGTCCCTCGGATTGGCCGCCGCGGCCTTTGAATTTTTAACTGCGAGATCATCGAGCAACGTCTTCACCCCATCCGGGGTCGGCGAGGGGGTTTCAGGTAAAATCGTCTTCAAGCTGTTGTAAGCCCGTTCGAGGCTTTCGGTATCGTTTACTTTCAGATACCTGCCGATCAGCGCCTTGGTCCACTCTTTTTCCGTCTTGTAAACGTGAATGGCTTCGGTCAGTGCCAAGGTCAGCCGGGAAAAAACCGGCCGTCGAGCTTTGAGCGCCGACTCCTTGGTCAGGACACCGTTCCAATGAAAAGGAATTTTTTGGGATGGCACATCGACGAGCGGTTTAAAGCCAAGTTTTTCCGCATCTCGCACAAAGGGTTCGTTGAAAAGCGCGAACTGGATCAAGCCGCGTGAGATTGCTGCGACCATCTGTGCAGTGCCGCCGACTTGAATCAACTTGACGTCCTTGTCGGGATCGATGGTGTTCTTGCGCAATACCAGGCGCAAACCAAAGTCGGTATTGCTGCCGAATCGATTGACGCCGCCCGCTTTACCCCTGAGTTGATTGACCTCTGTGATGCTCTTGGCGGCCATCAGAACCGACGGAAACGTCGGCGTGGTTGACATGATCATGGTAACGTCGGCTCCGGCCAGGTGCGAAGTCACCAAAGTGGCTGCCGAGGTTACGATCGCTTCGACCTCTCCCGAGAGCATGGCTTGAATGGCCACCGGGCTCGACGCGATTTGCACAATCTCCGCGGTCACGCCGCGCTTCGTCAACAGTCCTTTGTCCTGCATCACCCAGACCGGAACAATCGAGAGCCCACCGGCAGTGGCAATACGGATGCGCTCCTGAGCGAACACCGCCTTTTCGGTGGCGCTCGCGATTATCAGTGATACAAGAAAAATCATTAGCGAGGATGTTTGCATGATGATGGCCATCTTTGTCTCTGAACTAAGAACCAAATTCGTCGCTATCTGGAGCTTATAAACAGCGACCTTCCACAAGTCAAAAGTATTTCGCGGGGAGCCTGCGCAATAGCACGATTCTGAAATGTCTTCTATTCAATTGAAATGTGAATGTGCTATAGCCCATGCTAATAGATACTGAGATGTCGATGAACGGTCGCATGAAAGGAATCGCTCGATGAAGGTTTTAATAACGGGCGGCATGGGAGTGAACGGCGCGGTGCTGGCTCGAAGCATGGTCCGCGACGGCGAGAGACCGGTGTTGTTGGACAATCGGGCGGATTTCTCGCTGATTCGCGATATCAAAGATCGAGTCGATTGGGTCGAGGGCGACGTCACCGATGCGCAGTTTTTGGACAAGGTGGTTGGTGATTTTGCTGTGACTCATTTTGCGCACCTGGCCGCGCTTATGCCGGAACCGGCCGAAGCCGATCCACGCCTCGGCATCAAAGTCGGGGTCGACGGGACGGTAAACATCCTGGAAGTCGCGCGGGCGCGAAACATCAAGCGGGTGGTTTTCACCAGCTCCAAGGCTGTATACGGTGAGCTGCTCGGCGAATTCGGACCGCCGCAGTACAAACCGGTGGACGAAAGTCATCCGAAGAATCCCGCCGACCTTTACGGCACGATCAAGGTTTGCTGCGAGGAGGTCGGTCGCTATTACCGCAACAGGTACGGCATCGAATTTATCGCGCTACGCTATTCGACCATCTATGGACCCGGCAAAGAAGCCCGCCACGGCGCTCTGTCGTTTTACGGCCAATTGATCGAGAAGGCGATGGCGGGAGAGAAGTGGGTTATGGAAGCCGGCGGAGATCAGCTAAACGATGCGGTTTATGTCGGCGATGTGGCGCAATCGGTGCGCCGCGCGCTTACTGCGGCGCCGTCGGATTTTTGGCAGTTCAACATCGGCACCGGAAAAGGGTCTACGCCCCGAGAATTTCTCGCGGCGATCAACGAAATCTGCCCCGGCCATCAAATTCAAATGGGCAGCGGCAACAGCCAGCTAGGACGCAGCAAGCAGAGCTTTTGCATTTTCGATATTTCCGCTGCCAGAAAGCATATCGGTTACGAGCCCGCCTATGACGTTAAAAAAGGCGTGCGCGATTATGTCGAAACAATCAAGCGGCTGAGATCATGAGCAACAAGCTTAGGCATTACATTACGGAGGAATGAATGGCAGAACAAAGCAGAACGGCGGGCGTCCCGGAGGTATGGTCCGCGGGCGCCGGCAAAAAAAGCAATGCGCAATACGGCTCGGATCTCATGGTCGAAGTGCTGCGCGAGCTGGGAATCAAATACATCGCCTTAAATCCCGGCGCCAGTTATCGCGGCCTGCACGATTCGATGGTGAATTTCGAGGGCAAGGGTCCGGAGATCATCATGTGCACGCACGAAGAGATCGCCGTGGCTTTGGCCAATGGTTACGCCCGAGTCACCGGCGATATCATGGCCACCGGCCTGCACAACGTCGTCGGCCTGCAACACGCGAGCATGGCGATTTTCAATGCCTGGTGCGACCGCACGCCAATTTTGAATCTCGGCGGCGGCGGCCCGCAGAACGCGACTCATCGCCGGTCTACTGATTGGGTCCACACGGCTCTGGTGCAAGGCAATGCCGTGCGCGATTACGTCAAGTATGACGATCAGCCAAATTCAGTCGACGCCATTCCTGAATCATTCTTGCGCGCCTACCGGATCGCGATGACCGAGCCCAGAGGCCCGGTTTATATCTGCCTCGATACCGATGTTCAGGAAGAGAAAATCAGCAAACCGATGGTGGTGCCGCACGCCCAGTTATTTCGCCCGCCGTCAGGTCCGGCAGCCAATCCTGAATCCCTGCGGCAGGCATCGCGGCTGCTCGCCGAAGCGCAGTGGCCGGTGATCGTTGCCGGCGAACTCGGCCGCAATCCCAAGGCGCTGCCGCCTCTGCTGGACATCGCCGAGGAGCTCGGCGCAGCGGTAATCGATTCGGATGGCCGCTATGCATTTCCCAGCACGCACCCGCTTAATCTCACCAACGCCCGCGAGGAAGCATTGCGCGATGCCGACGTCGTTCTCGCGCTCGATGTGCCGAGTCTCGGTGTGCCGCTTGGCCCTTCGGTGCGCGAGCGCGGCAATTTCGCTCCGGTGATTTCGCCGAGCTGCAAAGTGATTCACATGACCCTGCTCGATCTCGAACGGCAGAGTTGGGTGAGCGACGCCATGTGGCTCTTGCCGGTGCACGTGCCGATCGCGGCCGATACCGCGGTGGCGTTGCCGCAGCTGCTCGAGCAGTTGCGCGAGCGGATCAAGAGTAATACGGAATCGGCTCGGCAGGTTCGCGAGCGCCGCGCGAAAATCGAAGCTCTCTATAATCAAGCGCGCAAGAAGAGCCAGGAGTGGATAGAGGAAACCTGGGGCGAAAAACCGATTTCTCAAGCGCGCTTCTTTGGCGAGATCAACAAACGAATGCAAGGCAAGGCGTGGGCGCTGGTATCGGCGCACGGGCGCCGCTGGCGTGAAGTGATCGAAGTCACGGAGCCGGCGCACGGCATTGGCGGCGGCAGAGGAGGCGGCGTCGGCTACGGCTTGCCGTCATCGATTGGCGCCGCGCTCGGGCACAAGGAAAGCGGCAGGTTATGCGTCAGCATCATCGGCGATGGCGACTTTCTGATGACCTCGAATGCCTTGTGGACGGCGGCCAAGTATCAGATTCCTTTGCTTGTGCTGGTCATGAACAATCGCTCCTACTACAACGACGAAGAACATCAGGAGCGGATGGCCAAATGGCGGCAACGGCCGGTGGAGAATAAAGGGATCGGCATTCGCATCGAGGATCCCGCGCCGGATCTGGCGGCGATTGCGCGCGCTTTGAGCGTCGATGCTTTCGGCCCGATTACCGAACCTGATCAACTCGGCTCGACTCTAGATAAGGCGATCGCGATCGTCGAGGGAGGGAAACCGGCGGTCGTGGATATCATCACGCAGCCACGGTGAGCTGCGATCAGCGGCGACGGCTCGATAGTTCGGTAAACGGAAGGATCCGAGTTCAGACTTATAGATGGGAAGAGCGCGTCTATTCGGCTTGGAAGGAGAGGTGCCCTCTGGCTTATCGGTTTAAAGATTTTCTCCGCCTCTTCTCGATGTCCAGATCGAGTTGACGCGATTTCTCCTCTGTATACTTGAGCTTCTTGCGTTCTTGCGCCAACACCTCTCTTTCCCGGATCACGGCTCGCCTTTCGTCAGACAACCGTTGTCTTTCCTCGGTCATTTTCTTGTGTTCTTCCAGGATCTTCTGGTGTTCTTCCAGGATCAGGAGCCAGAGATTCCCCTGTTCGGCAAACGGGCTCTGCGGATGGTGAGCGCCTAGGGCTCTGAACGACTGGAGTGCTTTGGGATAGTCTTTCTTGGGGTTTTGAGAGTACGCGGAGATGAGTCCGATATTGAACAGCGCCGCATCGGGTGCGCCCCTACCTTCGGCGAGCGCTCTCTGGTTTAGATCCAGGGCCGCTTCATACTTGCCTTCGGCAAAGAGAGCTTTACTGCGTTGCAAATATTCCGGCTGCGATTGTTTTTGCGGCTGGACGGGCTCGGGTTTCCCGATCTGTTCTCCCATTGTAGTGCAACCTATGACTGACACGCATGCAGCCAAGGCCGAGATGCTTAACGAACGATGAGAAAGTCTCATGGTGCCTCTGCAAGTCCGGCTTGATCGGCGATGTTGTTCATAGTTTCTTTGCCTTTCCAGGGAGGTACGATTTAATCGACTGAATGCCGGCCATAATGCAAGCAAAACGCGACCGAGCTTAACCGCTAACCGCAGTGTATGACCCGCGCGCGCGAAAAGTTCGCTCCCTGAGAGGATCATTTTTTTGGTCATGATGCTTTCCCGGATTGATACCGCACCGGCTCGGGACAATCGCCAGCGGCAGCCATGGCGGCGGTAGATGGCGGTTTTAGCTGGTTACAATGGTCGATCAATCGCTCGGTTTCCTTGATAATGACTTCCAATGATGGGTTTTGTTCGTGCCCGTCGGCTTGCGACAAATCCCGTTTCAAATACGTGAGCCTTTGTTGGATCGAAGTAAGCGGGGCCGTTACCCGCTCGAAGAGGTCATCGAAAAATTCGGCTTGTGATCGGGCGGCTTCACGTATTCTGTGTCGCTCGTGTGCTAAGGTTTCTGAGAGTTCTTGGATTTCCGGGATTGCGCCGGTCCCGACCGCGCCATCGGGGACTTGGGGTTCTTCGGCTGTTCTCCGGGTCAACTCCAAGATCGGCTTCGTGATGCTCCTGCTGATCAGCAAAGACAGGGCGACGCCCAGTCCGATCAGGACCAGAGTGCCGGCAATGGCAATATTTCGCGCCGCGCGTGCGGCTCGTTCCATGGTTTCCAGCTTATTGTTCAGGTTTGCTTGCAGCTGCGCTCTCAGGCGTTCGAGCTCTCTCAGGGCGGAATCTAAAATCTTCTCTCGCTCCTGCTGATACCGGGTCTGAGCATACGGCTGGCCGGCTTTTATGTAACGAACCTCTTGATCGAACAATTCGTGATAGCGGAGGTGCAACTCATCGGTTCTGATTAAACGCGCCTTAATTTCAACGGCGGTGGCGCGTGACGTCATCTCGCCCATATATCGCTTGAAGTCTTCCTTGAAGTGGCGAAACTCCTTGTGGTGGGCATCGGCCCGGGTAAGTAAAAATCTTCCAGCATAACGCGCTTCGGAGAGGAAGGCGTCCGTCAATGTCTCTTGATATGCCATCATGCGATTTTCGCTATCCAAAGCCGAGCGTGCTGTTCCACTCAGGCCACCTAACTGGACAATCGAATAAGCCGCTACGCCGGAGGCTAGGAGCAAGATGACGGAGTATCCTAAAATGATACGCCAGAATAATGGCAACGACATATCCTAATCCTCCGCGAAGTCCATAATTCTCGCATCGGCTGCCGAATGCCGCTGCTCATCTTTGGGCGCCGCCCCAAGATTCGTGGACACGCGCACGGCGAAGACAGAGCCTTCGCCAAGTTTGCTGGTGGCATCTATCGTACCTTCGAGGAGGCCGGCAAAGACTTTAACGATGTACAAACCGAGCCCCGCACCGGAAAAATGCCGCGTCGTTGTACTGTCGATTTGGCGAAACTTGTCAAAAATCAATGGCAGGAGATCCTCGGGAATTCCCGGTCCGGTATCTGTGACCTTGATCTCGAGAGTGTGATTCTGATTAATCAGCTGGAAAGACACAGTGACTGATCCATCGTCGGTAAATTTTATTGCGTTATCGATCAAGTTGGTGATGATTTGTTTCAATTTCATACGGTCGCTGACGATCGCAGGAAGGTCGGTTGGGTAGTTCCAATTGATGGTGAGCTTTTTCTCCATCGGCATCATATAGTCTGATCGGGTTTCCGCGATGAATGCTGCGAGATCGAACTGTTCCTTGTGCAAGATGACCGATCCGCTTTCTATCTTGGTGATCTCCAAAATACCGTTGATAAGCCTGAGCAGGTGCCCTGCCTGGGAAAGTATTTTGACCGTTCCTCTTTCCTGCTCGCTGCTGATGTTTCCGAACGCGCCTATTTTCATAGCCTCGGCATAGTTCATGATGACATTTAGCGGAGTCCTCAACTCATGGGACATCACTCCAAGAAACTCATCTTTGATGCGGTTCGATCTTTCCAGTGCCGCCGCTTGATTGCGGGTTTCTTCATAGAGCCGCGAATTATAGATGGGCATGGCGGTTCCACTGACCAGGGTGTTTAGAAAATTGATCTCCTCGGGCCCAAATCGATGCTCTTCAGTTGTATAGAAAGAAAGAACTCCCAATGATTCCCCTCGGGCGATCAAAGGCAAACCGAGATAAGAGACGAAACCGTACTTTCTGAAGAATTCCGGGTTGGTTGTTCTTGGGTCCAAATGGGCATTCGATAAGGTTAGCAGCCCCTGTTGATTGAGCACGGCGATCGGAAGACCTTCTTCGATTGCCGGCAGCGGTTGTGCCGCCGTGTCATCGAGATTGCGGTGAACGATAGGCTTTAGCGCACCGGTCTTTCTGTCGATCCAACTTATGGTCGCGGCGCGAAGCGGAAACAAGCTGGATAGTTGCTGCAACAGAGTTTCCAATACCGTCGACATATCGAGAGTAGAGGTTATCGCGCAATTAAGGTCATAGAGAATTTTTTGCCGCTGTCGTTGTTTGTTAATCTGATGTTCCGACACGGCAGCTTCGGCTTCACGTTGCTCCAACGTCTGCGCAAGATCGTCAAAAGCGCGCGCCATCTGTCCGAGCTCGCTCCGCTCGTAGGGCAGCGTGGTACGCGCACCCAGGTCGCCGCCAGCGACCTTCTCTGTCGCCGCAACGATGTCTCGGATTCGGCGAAGAACGAAAATGTCGGCGCCAAGCCATGCGGCCGCCAGCGCTAGAGCTGATAACACCCCGAGAACGATTAGGTTCCGAACCAAAATGAGATTCGCCTCCTCGAATGCAGCGACAGTTGGGATATCGATGACCGCGAAAACAGTTTGGCCGCCTAGTGTGTTTCTCAACTGGCTCAAAGCAAAGAGTCGCCGAATGCCGTTGGCACCAGCTGCTTCGAAGCTTTTTTCGGTATCCCGAGAAGCCATGGTTTGTAGTAAAGTTTTTGCGATAATCGGCTCGTCCTTCGAGTCGTCTGTTTCAGGGTATCGAATCAACACGTCTCCGTTGTTGTTAATGAGCGTGTAGGATGCCCCCGGATACAGATGCCGTTCGACTGCCAAGCGGGTCACCCAAGAAAAGTTCATAGCTCCGATGACGACGGCGCGTATGGCCTCGGGCGAGTCCATTACCGGATAGCCGATTTCCAAAAGTGTCTTACCGGTCGAGGCATCGGTTCGAATAGTGCCGGTGGAAAAATCATGAGTCTCGATGACCCGCGCTCGATGTTTTCCTTTGCTGTTTATCAGTGAGCTGGCGGCCGGCAGCGCTGTGCAAATGGAATTGCCCTTGAGATCGGTGACACCAAGATCGGCGTAAAGCGGCTCCAACAATCCTGCCAGGACTCTCCGGCAGCTTGCCTTGTCGTTCTCGCGAATTTGCGGCAAGCGGGCCAGCATGATCAAGAATTGGTGGGCGTTTTCGAAAAACCTTTCGTGCTCAGCGGCGATTGCCCGGGCCGCTCTCAATGCGTTTTTTTCCACTTGCTCTGCGGTCAAATCACGATGACTAGAAGCGCTGTGCAGAATGACGCCAAAGGCTGGAATGACAGCCAACAATACAAGAACAATAAGCCTGCATCGTAACGATGAAATGAACTGAACCATGGAGGCGAACCGGTGGACGAAGGCGGCGAGTGGCCCGCGTTACACTCGAGGACCGCAACCGGCATGCCAGTCAGTCTATAGCGCGTTTTGGAGCGCAACTATAAACGATGGCAACCCAACCCACTCACATCACAAAAAGCAGAACAACTTTGCCAATTCCTATGATATCTTGCGTGCGAGCGTCAGGTGTGAATAATCCTGCATTAATTTGTTCTGCTGGAGGACACGGCAAACCACAATCAGCGCCGCGTGCGTCTTCTACTCCTAAGAATGGAAGAACTTGACTCAAACGCGCCATGAACGGTAGAGTCGCGACTTCAACCTTCCGGACCGTCAAACAGCTCTGAAGGAGAAAGCATATGGAAAAGATCATCGAGCAAAGCCTGATGGCGCAGCTTGCGCGCGAAGGTTTGGAGCCCAGAGCGGGCGACCTCGAAGAGTTTGCCAAGATCATCGAGCTTTACCTGGATAACTTGAAGACTTTGCATTCGGTCAATCTCGGCGCCGAGGAGTTGGGCCCGGTGTTTCGGCCGGAGTGGACGGGAAAGTGATTGAATGACTGACACCTGATGTCTGGCTTGCTTGGAACGACAAGCAAAGCCGGCGCACCAGAGTTGTTACCGAAACAAAGTCAAGGATCCGTTTTTGTCACGCAATTAGTTGACACCGCAAATTGCAAAGGAGGCTCGCCATGGCTGTAGCAGAGAAGCCGCTCTATTATCTGTCGATCCATGAAGCGCAACAGCTGATTCAAAAACGTCAACTCTCGCCCGTCGAGCTGACCCAGGCTGTGCTCGATCGCATTGAAGCCGTTGAGGGAAAATTGCATGCCTATATCGATTTGATGGCCGACAGCGCGATGCAGGAAGCTCGGGACGCCGAGGCGGAAGTTCAGAAGGGCAAATGGCGCGGTCCGATGCACGGCATTCCAGTGGCCGTTAAAGATCAATTGGACGTGGAAGGGGCCCAGGCGCGGATCCGCCAATTTACTACCGGCGTAGGCGATGCGACCGCTGTGAAAAAGCTGCGCCAAGCCGGCGCGATCATCATGGGCAAGCTTCACATGAGCAGTTTGCCTGACGGGTCGCTGCCGGTGCCGCGCAATCCGTGGAACACCGAACACATCACCGGCGGGTCGAGCACGGGTTCCGGCGCTGCCGTCTCCGGCGGACTCTGTCT
>DASUVS010000185.1:0-31268 GCA_036378835.1 Binatia bacterium
CCAGTCCTCGCCGTGGCCGACACTGGTCAGACGTTTTTTCACTGTGGTTGTGCGCGCCGCGATTGCTTTGCGCCAGCGCAGTCCGGCTTCGATCAGCGTATTCTTGTCGTGCACCCTGGGCCGCTTGGTGCCCCATGCGACGATGGCCTTAAGTTTTTTCGAGCCCATCACAGCGCCCAAGCCATGGGCGGCGTTATGATTGTAGTCATTGACGAACATAGCGGCACGAATCAGACTTTCGCCGGCCGGTCCGATACACCCCACCCGCGCGTCCTGATGACCGGATTCGTCTCGGAGCATGTCTTCGGTGTCGCGCGAGCCTTTACCCCACACGCGCCCAGCATCGCGCAATTCAACCTTGTCTTCGCCGATATAAAGATAAGTCGGCTGCTGCGCAGCGCCGGTGATGATGACACCGTCATAGCCGGCGGCTTTGAGTGATGTGCCGAAATAGCCGCTGGTTGCGCCACGGCCCAAGGTGTAGCGAGTTGCCGGACTGAGATAGACGAAGCACATTTTCGTGCCGCCCGGGGTAAAGCCGGTTCCCGTAATCGGTCCGGTCATGCCAACGATGACGTTGCGGGCATCATAGGGATCGATATTTATCGGCAATTCGTTAAGCAGAACGTACTCAGCGAACAGTTGACCGCCCCAGTATTTTCGCAATATCGGCTCTTCCGGAAGCTGCAAGTCGACCAGTTTTTCCGTGCTGAGATCGACGCGCAAGATCTTACCCATGTAACCGCCGGGGAGGCGCGTCCGGCGTTGGCCGGGGAAGAAGTTTCTATAGTCGGAGCGATCAGTCATTGACGTTCACTCGGGTTTATGGGTCCGAATTGTTTAAACCGTTCAAGCCATTATACCAATCGGCGCGAGCCTCGGTGCAGCACTTGAATGTTTTGAACCGCTGCCACTGAAGCAGTCCGTGTATATCAGTCCGCCGCCGCCCAAAGCACCCGGTCGGCCGGCAAGTCGATGTCGAGTCTCCGCCAACCCTCGCCCGCATCGCGGCTGATCATGAGGTCGCCGGCGTTTCCTGATCCACTGGCATGGCGCGGGCAACGTTGCCAAATCCGGCAAAAAGCGCGCGGTGGTCGGTCGGGTGATGCACCAGAGCCCAGATCATCGAGTCGAGATCGTCGGCGATACCGTCGGTAATGCGCGTCCATGATCCGGCGCCGTCCGCGCTTTTGAAGAGGGCGGCGCGTGCGCCGCGATTCTCTCTGCGCCAGAAGCCAGGCGACTGGTCTGCGGTTGCCAAAATCATCGTCGGCTTTTCTCCGCTTATAACCGGCGGCAAAAACAGGAAGTCGTGAAAGTAATTCCTGGTCAGACCGTTCTCGGCGCGCAGCCAACCGTCCTCGGGTTTGTCACTGGTGAAAAAGCCGCGAGCGGTGGCGACGTAATATCGATCCATTCGCTTCGGTAGATTGGCGATCACGTGGATGTCCAGATAGTCGATGCCTTTGCTGACGTCCTCCCAGCTCTTGCCATGATCGAAGCTGCGGACAATGCCGCCATGTTCGATGCATAGATAGATTGTGCTCGGATTATCGGGATGGATGAAGATATTGCGAATGTGGCCCTTATGCGGCGGCTGAGGAAACCACCAGTTCTTTCGTGCCGTCTCCGGCACGTCTTGCAGCGTGGTCAATTCCTGCCAGTGATTGCCGCCGTCTTCACTCCGATAAAGCGCCACGGGTTCGACGCCGGAATAGATCACCTTGTCATCCGTTGGGTCCACCGCAACGGAACGAATGTCGCCATCCAAAACTTTAGCCCAACTCTCGCCGCCATCCGTGGTGCGATACAGCCCATCATGCGTAACGCCGACGAAGACCCGCTCGGGCATGGTCTTACAGCCGAAAACGGAATCGATGATGCCATCCTCGAAATGGCGACCGACCTCTTGCCAACCGCGTGCGACCGATCGCCAAATTATCAGTCCGGCCTGCGTTCCCGCATAGAGACGAACTCCTTCGTTCATCGGACCTCCCCTCGTTCACCGCTGGTATATACTGAATTTTTACGACTAAACCCCCGGTTTTGTTCAAACCGTTCAAGCAGTTCAAAGTGTTCAAATGATCTCGGAAAAACATGGAGGTGCTGTTTGAACGGGTTGGGCGATTTGAACGAGTTCAGCTGTCTTTCTCCGCTTATGGAAACAACTCCATCCTCCCGGTTCCGGCTTGCCGATCCCAGGTGGATTCCAAGCGTGTGAAAAAGTCCCATGCACGCTGGGAACGGCGTTCGAAGTCGATTTCGGCATTAAAGCCACGGCATTCTTCTGCGCTGAAATGATCGACAGGACCGAGCGTCAAAGCCTGCATGGTCTTTTTGGCATCGTCTTCTAAAATCATCGATGCAAACAAAACCTCCGCGAGACTTTTCCCGGCGACCACGATGCCATGGCCGCGCATAAGCACGGCGCGATGATTGCCTATGGTCTTCAACAGATTGTCGCCGCGTTGGGGCGTCGTCACTAGATGAGCTTCTTTGTAAAGTGGCACGCCGTCACCGAAGATCGTTCCTTGCAAGGTGACCGGGTGAAACTCGCGCCGGGCTATGGTGAACAAGGTCGCATAAGCAGTATGGAGATGAGCCACTGCCAACGCGTCCGCACGGGCACCATGTAGAGCCGTATGGATCGGCCACTCGACAGGAGGCAGAGTCTTGCCGTCCAATGGCTTACCATCCAGGTGGATCGGGATCATATCGCTCGCCTGAAAACGTGGCTTGTCCGATCCTGATCCGGGTGTGACAAAGATCGTCTTGGTCCCGGGCTGATAAACGCTGACGTGGCCGAACAGGCCGATTAGCCCCTGCATCGCGAAAATCCGAGTACAGGTGGCAAGCTGCTCTCGCAAGTCTTTCTCCGGTGTCATCGACTAGGTCTCCTTTGTGCGGCTTCTAATTCCTTCTTCACTTCTTCAACGAGCTGCAAATGTAACAAACGGTCCGGAGGAATATCTTCTCTGATCTGCAGCGGGATCTTGATGTCATATTCAAGAAAGTTTCTTATCCCTTCAGCTGTCGGAAGTCCCGGGACGCCAACCGGTAAGGCGCGCGCATAGTTTTTAGTTCCTTCAACAATCATCGGGCGTGTCGCTTTGCCTAATTGAAGCTTTTTAATGCCGAGGTTGACCGCCTCCTCAGGTTGGTCGCGCACGAACATAAGCCCGCGAATCGCTGCCTTGAGCCAGCGCTTGATCTGCCGTGGGTTTTCGCGAATTTTTCTATCGAGAGTAACAAATCCCTGAAAGGGCATGGGAAAAAGATCACCGAGAAAGCCCAACGAAACCAATCCCTCTTTTTGCGCAAACACAAGGCCACCCGGATCCACCGCGCTGGCGTGCGCCGCGCCTGACTTGAGCGCGAGAATTCGGCTGTTGGTGTCCGAACCCATGGCGATGCGGGTAAGATCTCTGCTGGAAACGCCGCCGCGTTCCGCAAACATAGTAATCATTCGGTCCTGCGTATCGTTCGAACTGCCGACCGCAACCTTTTTGCCCTTTAGATCTGCGGCCGTCTTAATGCTTGGATCTGCAATCAAGTAAAACGTAACTTTTTCTGTTTGAAAAAAAATGCCCTTGACCGGCGCGCCTTTGAGCGCCGCCCGCATGCCGCTGCCGCCGCCTCCGCTAAAATCGACATCGCCGCTCAAGAGCGCCGCAGTGGCAAGCGGTCCCGAGATCACGACCGTCTCGTTCTCAAGTCCCTCATCGCCGAAGAAGCCCTTGGCGTCAGCTACGTAAATGGAAAGATAGTTAAGATTGGCTTGCGGAATGGCGGTCCTTATTTTCTCGGCGCAAACTTCAGTCGTAAATGAGACCATTAAGAGAGCGCTGAGGATCCATGGTCGTGCAATGAACGAAGACCGAAATTTGGACGGTCTCATGTTTGATAATCCCCAGGTTAACGGTTCATGAATTAAGTGGCTGGGGCGGGCATTAGTTGTCGTAACGCTCACGAGAAATAACGATAGATTAGCCGCTTCGGATGAATGATGGCCAAATAGAATGCGCGCAACTTGCCCTTGATACCGCAACGCGGCGTAAACAGATCCCTCAGCATCAAGCCGATCGGTATCTTGTGCTTTGGAAATTTTTCCTCGCCGATACTGCGCACCCCATATTTTTCCTTATTTTCTTTGAGCACATAAATTACGTTGCCGCCGCCGGCTTCTTTGTCGCCGTAGGTGTAACCGCCAACGGTTCCCGCTTGCTTCCTTGCTTTCGCGGCAATCTCCTCGGTTAAACCGAAATCCAATGCCTGGGTAGGACAAGCTTGGACGCAAAACGGTTGCTTGTCTTCGCTGATACGATCACTGCACATGGTGCATTTGCTGGCTTTTTGCGTGACCTTATCCTTTGTGATGACTTCCCAAGGGCAAGCGTGAATGCAGTATTCGCAACCGATGCAGATTTCCTGATTGATGACTACCGGGCCTTCTTCATACTTGGTGATCGCTTCCACCGGGCAAACCGCCGCGCAGGCGGCGAACTCGCAATGCATACAACTGTTGCGTGCCCAAAGGGGCGAGAGCCCCTCGAGCACAGGGGGTTCCATGGTTATCCAGTTGGTGCTGGAGAGAGAATAGAGGTTGGTGCGGTCGTGATCGTTCCAGTCCTTACAAGCCTGGACACAGTGGCGGCAGCCGATGCACTTGGTCGCATCGAACAGAATACTTCTTGCATTGCCATCATGGAGCCTCCCGGTCGGAACCAGGTTGCCATACTGTTGAATGCTCTCGCCCGGGCCAGTCAGACTATCGCGCATGCCCCGGATGTATCACTTCTTTTTCGCAGCCGTCAACTATTGCCAGGCATACGGAGAGCCAAAACTAGTAAAAACTTAGAATTGAAACGTAAACAGGTGGGAGTAAAAGGCGGCTATTGAAGACGCTCAGGGAGTAAGCGATCCAATTCGGCCTGCCGGAGCGCGGCCTTGCGCCCGCTCTCGACAAGCCGAATCGATGATGTGACTCAAAGAGGAATTTACAAGTCGAACGATCTAAACATCATCACGGCGGCGAACCGTGCCCGAGGCATCGCGTGGCAGCGGTTTGTCGGTTTCCGCGAAATCAGCGCTGGCCTCGCTGGTCGAGGACACATCCTGGGCTCCGGTTCTCTCCAGTATGTCCTTGGCGCGGCTCGTCCATTCAGAATTGTCGCAATGGACTGAGACCAGTATCCCGCCGTCCTTGATTCTGCCCTCGTATCTCTTGGCTTCATATTCGGGAATACCCGCTCCGACCAAAGCGCCGGTCAAGCCGCCCAGCGCGCCACCGACCCCAACGCCGGCGAGTGCAGCCATGATTGGCCCCGCCGCGATAAAGGGTCCAACACCAGGAATCGCGATCGCGCCGATACCGGCTAACCACCCCAACACGCCGCCAGCTACGGCTCCTGTACCCGCGCCACTTGCCGCTCCCTCAGGAGCTTTGGTACCCTTCCTGTGCGCAAAGTCTTTGGTGCCTTCGTTCTCTGGAAATAAGACCGAGATGTCTTCGTTGCGATAGCCCGCCTGTTGCAGAGCGCTAATTCCATCCTCCAAAGCCGTTTCGTTCGGATATATTCCAAATGCTGCAGTATTTTTACCTGCCATATTATGGTACTCCTTTCGATCGTCGTTGAGGCACAGTAGAGCGAATCACGTGCCAATCGATCGTCCCGAAACGGTGCAGACGGGAGTGAACTTTTTCGAAGTGATGTCCCAAACCGTGGAAACCAGCAGGTGGGGCAAGCCCGCATCTGGGACAGCATTTTGAAGATAACTGTTGAGGCTGCTTGAGGGCAGCCGAACGCTAAGCCTCGTTGCTTCCTATTCTATCTCTGATTATGATCTGGCATCTATGGCCCAGACCTTTTTCAAAGTGTTAGCGCCGCAAGAAGCGTTACGCTTGCTTGTGCAGGTTAATCCCGTACCCACCGAGCGTGTTGCGACTGTGACCGCTCGCGCCCGGGTGCTCTCTGAGGATCTTCGTTCCGCTGTTGACTTGCCCCATTTTAATCGCGCCGCAATGGATGGCTATGCTGTTCGTTCCAAAGATACCTTCGGCGCGAGTCAAAGCCTGCCAGCTTATTTAAAACTTGCTGGGGTTGTCGAAATGGGGAAAGAGGCGATCCAGACGGTGCAAACGGGCGAAGCCCTTCGCATTTCCACCGGCGGTATGATGCCGCCGGCAAGCGATGCCGTAGTCATGGTCGAGTACACCAATGAAGTTGAAGGCGGGCTGGTGGAAGTTCATCGCGGTGTGTCGCCGTGGCAGAATGTCATTCAAATCGGCGATGACATCAAAAAGGGCGAGCCGGTTTTTCAGTCCGGCAGGAGACTCAAGGCGCATGATATAGGCGCCCTAACAGGCATCGGGCTTTCATCAGTGCCGGTGTTCAAGCGACCGCGGGTGGCATTAATTTCCACCGGTGACGAGATCGTCGATGCCGACGTCACTCCCTTGCCCGGACAGGTGCGCAATATCAACCAGCACTCGCTGGCTGGTTTGATCGCCGAGTGCGGCGCCGAATTGAGAGACTTCGGAGTCATACCCGATGATCGCGAGCGGCTCACGAGCGCGATAACGCAAGCTCTAGATTGGGCCGACCTCGTGCTGTTGTCTGGCGGCAGTTCTATGGGCGCCAAAGATATTGCCCTTGAAACGATTCTTTCGTTTCCGGATTCGGAGTTTATATTTCACGGAATATCGGTAGCGCCGGGTAAGCCGACGATTTTTGCCAAAGCATGCGGTAAGCCGATCATGGGACTTCCCGGATATCCGGTTTCCGCTCTGGTGATCTTTGATCTTTTCGCCGCGCCTCTGATCCGCAGACTGGGCGGTGAGGTGATTGCGACACACGCCCGCTTTGCTAGGACGGCCAAAGCAACCTTGAAGACCAACATCGCTTCCCAAATCGGCCGTGAAGATTACGTTAGGGTAGCTCTCGAGCAAGAAACACAGGGGCTTCTAGCGACTCCGTTACCAAGCAAATCCGGCGCGATTTTTACGCTCGTGAAAGCCGATGGCATGGTGCGGATCGATCTCAATCAAGATGGTTTGGAAGCCGGAGAAGAGGTCGAGGTCATTTTGTTCTAGCTTTTGCTGATCGCGCCGTTGGTGACGGTGGCTCCACCCCAGTATGCCTCATAGCCGAGAAGAAATTCTCGCACCCGATAAAAGATCGGTCCCCAGGAGAGTTATGGCTCGCAAACGTTATCTTAAAAAAACTCCGTTGAAAGAAGCCAAAGAATTTTTTCTAGCCAAAGTCGAGCCGTCACGGATTGGCAATGAATTTATTTCGGTGGAAGAGGCTCTCGACCGCATCACCGCGGAGCCGGTCTTCGCCAAGATCTCCTCGCCGCATTACCATGCTGCCGCCATGGATGGCATCTGCGTGCGCGCCGAAGATACTTTTGGCGCAACTGAATTTAAACCCAAAACACTAATCTGTGCGAGCAGCGACTCGCCCGGTCCGAACGCGTTTCATTACGTCGATACCGGCAACTCGCTACCGGCATGGGCGAATGCGGTGATCATGATCGAAAAGGTTCGCCAGCTCAAAGATGGATCGTTAGAGATTTTTGAATCCGTCGGACCCTGGAATCATGTCCGTCTGGTGGGCGAGGATGTCGTTGCTACGGAATTGCTCTTGCCGCGCTATCACCGTCTTCGTCCCTATGATCTCGGTGCTTTGCTGGCCTCCGGGCATACCCTGGTAGAGGTGAAATCCCGGCCCAAGGTCGGGATCATTCCAACCGGTGATGAGTTGATCGCGCCCGGCGAGCAACCCCTGCCAGGCGCTGTTATAGAGTTCAATTCAACCATTCTTGCGGCGTTTCTGCGCGAGTGGGGTGCAGCGCCAATCAAATATCCGCGTGTTAAGGACCAGGCCGTGCTGCTCGAAGAAGTTGTGCGCCGCGCCGCCGCGGAATGTGATCTGGTGACGATCATCGCCGGCTCCTCGGCGGGAGAACATGATTTGACGGCGGACGTAGTGGCTGATTTGGGTGAACTCTGGGCGCATGGAATCGATGTCATGCCGGGCAAACCGGCGGTGCTGGCAGGAGTCGCCGACAAGCCGGTGATCGGTATTCCCGGCTACCCCGTCTCTGCTATCGTGATCGCACGGGAAATCCTGCGGCCCGCAGTGGAAAAATTTCTGGGCGCCGCGGCGCCATCCTATTCGATAGTTCATGCTGTGGTGCCGAAGAAAATCGCTTCGCACCTCGGCCTGGAAGAGTTTATCCGGGTATCGGTGGGACGGGTGGAGAACAAATTGGTGGCGGTCCCGCTTGCGAGAGGCGCAGGGGTGATTACAACCATGGTTCGCGCCGATGGATTGTTACGGATTCCAAGTCTCGTCGAAGGATTAAACGGAGGTGAAGAAGTTGAGATTGAGTTACTTCGGCCTCGAGCAGATATCGAAAACACGATTCTCTGCACCGGCAGTCACGATCTCGCCATCGGCGTGATCGAAGATCAACTCAAGCAGCTTTACCCGGAGCTTAAGATCGCCGCTGCCAATGTCGGTAGCGTTGGCGGTTTGCTGGCGCTGCAGCGTGGTGAAACCCACATGGCCGGCACTCATCTCCTCGACCCCAACACCGGCGTTTACAATGTTCCGGATATCAAGCGAACAATTCCTAAATTGCCGGTGGCGCTTGTGCACCTCGCGCGGCGCGAACAAGGGATTGTCGTCGCGCGGGGCAATCCTAAATCGATCGGCAATTTAAGCGATCTCACGTCCGGAATTCGATTTGTCAACCGGCAATCGGGATCGGGGACTCGCGTGCTGCTGGATTTTGAGCTCAAGAGACTGGGCATCAATCCCAACTCAATCAACGGCTATGATCGGGAAGAGTTCACCCATATGTCTGTGGGGGTTGCAGTCGCCAGTGATTTAGCGGACGCGGGTCTTGCGGTGCGGGCCGCTGCTCAAGCCTTGGGGCTTGATTTCATACCGATCGCCAGTGAACAGTACGACTTGCTGTTTTCGCGCTCATTCTTCGAATCAGACCGCGGCGAGCGGCTGATGCTGGTGCTTCAATCGAGAGCGTTCAAAGATGCTGTGAGCGCGTTGGGCGGATATGACAGTAGCGGTTCCGGGAAGCTGCTCTACCAGCAGTAGGCATCGTATTCGTAACTGTCCGCACTCTCGAGATTGATGGTGGACGGGTAAAGTTCGAGATCCGCACGGTGTTCACTCACACGCATTGAGATCGTTGTCTGGCAACTCGTTCGCTCTTAAAGATCGTCTCTCTCAAGAACCTCTTCACTGACGACTCCTGCGTCGCGTCGTCGCAGATTGTCCAGATTTGTCCACCCACTTCGCCAGAGTCTTACTTTTGGCCCTAAATCACTTGCTTTAATCAGTACTTAGACTGGTAGTGCCATGGCATTGCCATTGCGTTAGCAGCCGCCGGGAGTTTCTTGAGTCCTATGGATGAAAAGATCGACAGCATCCGTTTACTGACCCTTGACGAGGCTGCGGCACTGCTCCAGGTTTCTAAGCGCACTCTCCACCGAATGATCAAGACCAATGAGCTGCCGGCCTTTAAGGTAGGCGGCCAGTGGCGGGTACGAGAGACTCAACTTAGGCAATGGGTTGAACATCGAGAAGCCGGCAGCACGGAGCGAGAGAGGAAAGGCAATTTGTAAGAAAAGAGTTAATCTTTCATCGGGACCTTTCGAAGTTTTTACTCGGACATTCATTTCCGCTTTCAAATAGGCTCGCCGGAATAAACTCAGTTGCAGACACATCGACATGCCCAAAACTAAGAGCTTGGCTAAGCCTAGAAGCTTTGCGCGAGCGACATCTTCCGGGTTCCTGCAGAGCTTTTGGGAGTTCCTGCCTTCCGGAGAATCATTACCGCCGGCCGTCTGGCAAAGCCGTCATCTATTTCTATTGCGGCTGACGTGGCTTCACGCGTTGCTGCTCCTGTTGATCGCGGTCCTGTATGGTGAAAGCTGGGAATTTAGCCTGCCAGCCGTGGTTCGCAACGGCACGGTGCTTCAGACGGTCGGTAACGCGGTTATAGTCGGCCTTTTCGCAAGTGTTGCCGCTCTAACCTCCGGGCGCGCTCTTCCGGCTGCAGCAGTCGGCTTCGGGCTTCTTAGCGCTTCGGCTTTTCTCGTTCATCTCTCCGGTGGTGCCATCGAGTTTCACTTTCATTTTTTTGTTGTGCTTGCCTTCTTGGCGCTTTACCAGGATCGAGTTTCGTACGTTCTGGTTCTGGTTTACCTCGTGATTTACCACTTTGTTGTCGGTGCAATATGGCCTCAACACGTTTTCAACCATACGGCGGCTCTAGCCGCTCCCTGGAGTTGGGCCGCGATTCATTCATTCTTTTTGATCGCCGCCGGTATCGGCAACATGTCTGCTTGGCGCTTCAATCAAAAGGCTCTCGCACAGATTAATTTAATCCTCAATTCTGCGACCGAAGGTATTTATGGCATTGACCTGGAGCAAAGAATTCTCTTTATGAACTCGGCCGGCGCTGAACTTCTGCGGTGTCGGCCTGATCAAGCGATTGGAAAAACACTGCAGCAAGTGTTGCGACACACTCGCTCTGATGGGACAGCATTTTCCAACCAGCCGTCGTCCATTGTTGCTTCATTAAGGGACGGCGCCAAGCACCAGGCCAGCGATGAGCTATTCTGGCGCAGCGACGGCTCCAGCTTTCCTGTGGAATATAAATGCGCTCCTATTTTCGACCGAAACGCGCTGGCGGGAACGATTGTTACGTTTAGCGATATCAGCGCGCAACAGCAAAGAGAGACGGCGTTGCGGCAGAGCGAAGAACGGTTTCGCCAGATTGCCGAAAATATCAAAGCGGTTTTTTGGATTACGAATCCGATGAACAACGAGAAGCTTTACGTCAGCCCCGCATACCGCGAAATCTGGGGACGCGATACTGCCAAGATAGGGTCTTTGTCCCAATCCTGGCTGGGGCTACTCCATGAAGATGATCACTCACAAGTGCTCGAGGCGGTGGGAACCAAGCAGGTAACCGGTCAGTACAACGAGGAGTATCGGATCGTACGCGAGGATGGCTCAATTCGTTGGATCAATGATCGGGGCTTTCCTGTGCGGAACGAGTCCGAAGAAGTTTATCGCATCGTCGGGTTAGCGGAAGATATCACGGCACGTAAGCAGGCACAGCAAGATTTGCTAGACCGGTACACCGAGATGAACGTTTTGCACAATGTCGGTCAAGCCGTTTTGAGCGCTACAGACATTGAGCTTCTTTTGGAAAACATTCTCGAGCAAGCGCTCGCCACTCTCTCGCTCGAGATCGGTAATATTCGCCTGTTTGAGCCTATCAGCGGTACGCGCATCGGAATTTATCGAGGCTACGGCAATCAAGAAAATACCCGCGTTTACGCCGACATGAAGAATCCCAGAAGCGATGCTCTTTCTATGCGGATCATCGAGTCAGGAAAAAGTCTGGTATTCGAAAATCTCGCAGCACGGGACGGATTGCCTGCATTTACAAAGGAACAGGTGTGTTCGGCTCTTGTCGTGCCGATCATCCTGGAACGAGAGACGCTCGGATTGATCGAGGTGGGAAGCCGCAAGCGCTGGACGTTTCGGCCCCAAGACATGCGCCTGTTGAATGCGATCGGCAACCAAGTAGGTCTCGCCATTCAGAAGGCACGGCTTCTCCATGAGACGGAGCGCCGCGCCAATGAACAGGCAGCGCTCAATATTATTGCCAAAGCTATCAGCCAGTCGCTTCGTATCGATGAACTGCTGAAGATTGCGTTGGAAAAGATCTTCGAAGTCACCGGACGCGAGCGCCTATTAATAAGGCTCAAAGAATCCGCTTCTAACGGAATGATATTGGCGGCGCACCGGGGATTTTTGCCGGAGGAAATCGAAGAGTTCGCTAAAGCGTCATCCGACGCCATCACCGGGGAGGTGTTTGCAAGCGGGCAGCCGTTAGTCATCAACAATTCTCCCGCTATCGGGAGTCCTAAAGCAATCTCACCGGAAAATCCGGCCGGCATGATCCCGATAAAAGCCGGCACTCAGGTTATGGGGATCTTGAGGGTCTCTGCGGTCCGACCGATTCCCTTTGAACTGCGCGAACTGGAATTGCTAGAGGCTATCGGAAACATGCTCGGCGTGGCGCTCGAAAATGCGCGACTGTTCAGTGAAACCGAGGCACGCTACCGCGAACTCAAGACGCTCCAGGCTATTAGTGACACTATTCTCGAGACTCTTGATTTAACGATCATGATGGAGCGAATTCTTGACAGGGCATTTGAAATCGGCAGGTTTGATTGCGGCGTGATCCGCCTGTTGGACCGAGATCATGAAAGTCTAAAACTAGTGGCCAGCCGTGGATATCGCGATCGTGAAGGAGTTCTCGACCATTACGAAGCCAGTGAGCAAAAATCCACCGCAAGAATTATCGCGGAAGTAATGGCGAGCAAGCAGACCAACGTAAAGAACCTGAGTACATCGGACGGCATGCGCACATTCAGACGAGAAGGAGTGTGCACGGTGGTGACTATTCCACTCCATACGCAGCAGGACGTGCTCGGTATCATTCAGCTCGGCAGCCGGATCACGAGAGAGTTCCAGGACAGTGAGTTACGAATTTTCGACGCTATCGGAGGTCAGGCTGGCATCGCCATTCAAAAGGCTCGGCTCTATGATGAAAGCCAACGGGCACAGGCGGCATTGAACGAAAAGGCGGCGGAGTTGACGCGCTCGAATACAGATCTACACCATTCAACCCAGGAGGTTAAATCGGCGAAAGAGAAACTAGAGCGCGTAAACAGTCTGCTGACGGTTCAGGCCGCCGAACTGGCTCGCTCCAATACCGAATTGGAGCAATTCGCCTATGTCGCATCGCACGATTTACAAGAGCCGTTAAGAATGGTTGCGAGCTATGTGCAGCTGCTTGCCCGGCGCTACAAAGGCAAACTCGATAGCGAGGCCGAAGAATTCATCGGCTTTGCGGTGGATGGCTCCAAGCGAATGCAGGACTTGATCCAGGCGTTGCTGGCTTACTCGCGCATAGGAACCAAGGGTCGCCAGTTCGCGCCGACTGATTGCGAGATCGTGCTTCAAAACGCTCTCAAGAATCTGCAGATCGCTATCGAAGACAGTCGAGCGAGAATAACTCACGACCCTCTCCCCACCGTAATGGGCGATGCTATTCAACTAGGCCAGCTATTCCAGAATCTAATCGGGAATGCGATTAAATTTCGCGGTGAAAAGCTCCCTTCCGTTCATGTGACCGCGGAGCGTCACGATCGCGAGTGGCTGTTCTCGTTTCGCGATGACGGCATTGGCATCGACTCTCAATACGCCGAACGGATCTTCGTTATTTTTCAACGTTTGCATACTAAGGAGGAATATCCAGGGACGGGAATCGGCCTTGCGCTGTGCAAAAAAATCGTTGAACGACACAGCGGGCGAATCTGGGTGGAGTCAGAGCCGCACAAGGGCTCGATCTTTCGCTTTACGTTGCCGGCGGAAAATCCCGTTGAAGGAGATAAACCCTTATGAATGTTTACAACGGCTGCATTCAGGTGCTGTTGGTAGAAGACAATCCCGGCGATGTCCGCCTGACCAAAGAAGCGCTCAAGGAAGGCAAACTGCTAAACCAGTTGACGGTCGTCGGCGACGGAGTAGAGGCACTCTCATTTCTGCGCAAGGAGGGGGTATACGCCGATGCGCCTCAACCGGAATTGATTCTCCTGGATTTGAATTTGCCGAAAAAAGACGGCAGGGAGGTTCTCGCTGAAATTAAAGCCGATCCCAACCTCCGGCGGATTCCTGTGGTTGTGCTCACAACTTCTTCGTCGGAAGAGGACATACTGAAAATCTACGACTTGCACGCCAACTGCTATATCACCAAACCGGTGGACCTCGAGCAATTTATGGGAGTGGTGAAGTCCATCGAAGATTTCTGGGTGAGTGTCGTCAAGTTGCCTTCGTACGAGGCGACTAAGTGAGCAGCGCGCCGATTCAGGTTCTGTTGATCGAAGACAATCCCGGCGATGCCCGCCTTCTGCGCGAGCTTTTGCAGGAGACGGGAAGCTCCCAATTCGAACTGGTTCACGCGGACCGTTTTAGCGAAGCCTTAGCGTGGCTAAGCGAACGGCGATTTGACGTGATCTTATTGGATCTGTCGCTACCCGACGCGCAGGGTCTCGATACCATCGGCCGCTTGGGCGCGCAGGCCGAAGGCACGCCAATCGTGATTTTGACCGGTCTCAATGATGAAGAGCTTGCCATCCGGGCCCTCCAACAGGGAGCGCAAGACTATCTGGTTAAAGGCCAGGCCGATGGTCAATTGTTGGCGCGCGCGCTGCGTTACTCGATCGAGCGGCATAAAGCCGAAGAAAGTCTGAAAGCACGAAACCGAGAACTGATGGTGCTGAGGAAAATCAGCGAGGCTATTTTGGCATCCTTGGACCTCAACACGGTGCTCGAACATATTCTCGAGCAGGCAATTTTTATTGGTTCGTTCGACCTTGGCAATATCCGATTGCTCGAATCCGACGGCGATACGCTTCAGGTGGTGGTTGTTCGTGGTTACCGAGATCTGGGGAACGTCGCAAGCCACCGCGCAATTTCCCGTAACACCGGCATCGCCCAATCCTCTCATTTCAAAGAGTTAGTATTCCAGCAGCCGTGCGTCGAGGAAGCTGTGCAAAGCTGCGATGGCCTGAAAACTCTTAAAAAGGAGGGAGTGCAGTCGTTTGTCCAGGTGCCGGTTCGCGCCGATGGTGAGGTTTTGGGCATTATTCAACTGGCAACGCGGACGCCGCGCAAATTCAAGGTTGAGGAAGTGAGTCTTTGGGAAACGATCGGCAATCATGTGGGAGTTGCGGTGCAGCGTGCGCAGCTTTATGAGGAAACCAAGCGGCAAGCGCGCGAGCTCGAAAAGGCAAGCAAGCTGCAAGCTGACTTCTCGGCAATGATCGCCCATGATCTTAGGTCCCCGCTCATGAACATAACCGGAGTTACAGAGGTGATGCTGGATGGGATGTTCGGCCCGGTGACCGAGGAGCAAAAAAAATGGTTGTTGCGGGTTCAGGCCAACAGCCATAATCTAATCGACTTAGTGAGCGACTTTCTCGATTTTTCCAAACTCGAGTCCGGCTACGTCAATGTCAGCAAACAAGTCGTCAGCGTCACGGACTTGGTTCGGAAGAGCATTGAGAGTTTTCAGGTGGTAGCACAGAACAAACAAGTGACGGTTGCCGAGGCGATTGATGCGTCGCTGCCATCGATCCTTGCCGATCCGCAGCGCTTGGAGCAAGTCTTAAGTAATCTGATCAGCAACGCCATTAAATTTACCGGCGATGGCGGCGAGGTAAAGGTCGGAGCAGCTTTGACTGCGACAGGCGGTATTCGAGTCTGGGTTCAGGATAGCGGCGAAGGCATTCCCCGAGAGGAGATAGGCGAGCTTTTCCAAAAATATCGCCAAGGGGGGAATGCCAACAGTTCGAATCACAAAGGCACCGGTCTCGGTCTGGTGATCTGTAAAATGATCGTAGAAGCGCACGGCGGCACAATTTGGGCCGACAGCCAGGAGGGCCAAGGGAGCATCTTCTCGTTCTCGCTGCCGGTTGCAGCGTAACCCATCGGGGTGAATTGGTTCATAGTCACACCGGCATTAGGCCATGTTTCTTCTTCGGTCGCTCTTCTTTCTTGTTGCGCAGTATCTCCAAAGATCGGATCAGCCGCTGGCGGGTCTGTGCTGGGTGTACGGCTGCGTGCGCAAATTGTTTGGACAGCGCTTCAAAGGGGCCGCTAAAGCGCTCCTGGAACTCGGCGATTTTTTCTCTACGAGTCTGCTCCGGATCCGCTGATCGTTCGATTTCTCGCTTGTAAAGAACGTTGACCGCCCCGCCGCCCCCCATCACGGCGAGTTCGACCCCGGGCCAAACGAACAACTGATCGGCGCCCATTTCGCGAGTACAGAGAGCCTGTTTGGCGCCGCCATAACCTTTCCGCAAGACAACAGTTATTTTCGGCACCGTCGCCTCGGCATACGCATAAAGCATCTTAGCGCCGTGACGAATGATGCCTTTTTCTTCTTGTTGTCTTCCAGGGAAAAATCCCGGTACGTCCATCAATGTGATGATCGGAAGATTGAAAGCATCGCAGAAGCGAATGAAGCGAGCGGCTTTGTCGGATGCGTCGACGTCCAAACTGCCGGCGAGAAACATTGGCTGATTAGCGACGAATCCGACCGGATACCCATCCAACCTGCCGAAGCCCGTCACCAAATTGCGCGCGAATTTCGGTTTCAATTCGAGAAAATCATTATCATCGACGATCGCTTTGATGACTTGAAGAATATTGTAGGCGCGCCGCATATCATCCGGGACGATTTTGTTGAGCGCATCGAGACTGCGATCCGGATGGTCGCTGGTCGATTTGCGCGGCGGCAGAGATTCAAAATTGGGTGGCAAGAAACCGAGCAGCCGGCGAATCGTCGTGAGACATTCTTGATCGCTCTTGACCACCAGGTCCGCGACGCCTGAGATTTCGGAGTGAATTTTGGCGCCACCGAGCTCCTCCATAGTGACGGTTTCGCCGAGTACTTCTTTGATCACGGCCGGACCCGTGATGAACATCTGGCTGGAATTCTGAACCATCAAAACGAAATCCGTAAGCGCCGGCGAATAGGAGCCGACGCCGATACACGGCCCCATGATTGCCGAGATCTGGGGGATGCAGCCCGAGGCGATACTGTTCTCGAAGAAAATCTTGCCGATGGCGGAAGTGACAGACAGCCCCTCCTGAATTCGAGCTCCCGCGGAGTCATTCAGACCGATCAGAGGAACGCCCAACCTGCGCGCCGTCTGGATCACATAGGCGATCTTTTCTGCGTGGGCACTGCCCACGCTCCCGGCCATGATGGACCGATCCTGTGAAAAAACATAAACCGGGCGCCCGTCGACTTTACCGAATCCCGTGACAACGCCGTCGGACGGCTGTTTTCGTTCCGCCATGCCGAAATCCGTGCATTGCGTTTCCGCCAGCATAAACTCTTCGACGAACGTGCCGGGATCAAGCAGCGTTTCGACTCGTTCTCGCGCGGTGAGCGTGGCTTGATCGGGTTGTTTGCCGGTCGCCTTTACAGTGCCGGCGACCGCGGCTTTTTCTAACGCGCTAAGCTTTTTTTCAAGATCGTCTCTCGATTTGGCCATAACGTCCTGTCATCCGCCGACGATTCCCATTCCAGTTAACACAATAAGGCTTTTCTCAAGATCGTCTCTGGATATTTACATGACTTTCCGTTATCCCCCGACGATTCCCATTCCCGTGAGCACCGACAGCATCACCGCAGCCGCAATGACGGAACCGATCTGCCCACCGGCATTGGCGCTCATCGCATGCATCAAGAGATAATTCTTTTTATTGTACTTCTGACCTTCCGTTTGCGCGACCCGGGCCGCCATTGGAAATGCTGAAATCCCCGCCGCGCCGATCAGAGGATTGATCTTGCCTCCGGTAAGCAGGCACATGAGTTTGCCGAAGAGCACCCCGACGACGGTGTCCAGGCTAATGGCGACCAGCCCAAGTCCTAAGACCAGCAGTGTTTCGCCGCGCAGAAACTTATCCGCTTCCATTGTGGCGCCAATCGTAAGGCCCAAAAGTAAAGTGATGATATTGGCAATCTCATTTTCGGAAGCAGTTTTTAGCCGCTCCACGACACCGCTTTCTTTCATGAGATTGCCTAACATGACAGTGCCGATCAAAGGTGTGCCAATGGGCGCGAGGATCGAAGCGAAGATTGTTACAACGACCGGAAAGAGAATCTTCGTGGTCTTCGAAACCGGCTGCCGGATTACACCCATGACAATTTTTCTTTCGCGCTCAGTCGTCAGCATGCGCATGATGGGCGGCTGGATCAGCGGAACCAAAGACATGTAGGAATAAGCGGCAACTGAGACCGCCCCCAATAGATGCGGCGCATATTTAGAACTGACATAAATCGCGGTGGGGCCGTCGCATGCGCCGATGATAGCAACAGCTACGGCGTCGAGCTTGTCGAACCCCACTGCCAAAGCAAGGAGTAGAGTCAGAAAAATCCCGAACTGTCCGGCAGCGCCGAGCAGAATAATCTTCGGATTTTCCAACAGCGGCGAAAAATCGGTCATTGCGCCAATACCCAGGAAAATGAGCACGGGAAATATTTCGGTGAGGATACCATTCTCGTAGAAGTAGCGCAGGATGCCGTGCTCATCCATCAGGCCGGCTAAAGGGATATTCACTAGAATGGCGCCGAAGCCGATGGGAAGAAGCAGCAGCGGCTCATACCCTTTGCTGATTCCAAGATAAAGCAGCAGCGATCCAATGAGGATCATGACGGCATGACCTAAGGTCAGATTGCTGATCCCAAGTAGAAGACCTTGAAGGCCTGAAGCAATCGCCGATTCCATCAGTTTGTCTAGGCTTTCTTCGGTGCCGTTGCTTCGGGTTTATATGGAAACATCTTTCGAAGGAGCAGGATCAGCAGGCTTATGCACCACAACACCAGCATCGTTCCAGCCATGCCAATGATCGACAGCGTCCATCCGAACGTCCAGATGTCCATCAGTTTATCTCCTCTCAAGATTCCGGCGGCGTGGTGATCGGCGAGCGGGATTATGCGATTTCTGCCAGCAGTTGATCTGCTTCGACAGCCTGTCCGACTGACACCTTGATCTCTTTGAGCACTCCAGAGGCAGGCGCAACAATGGGTATTTCCATCTTCATCGCTTCCATCACGAGCACTACTTCGTCTTCATCGACGCGATCTCCGGCGTTTTTTTCAAGCTTTAAGATTTTCCCGACCATCGGCGCTGTAATCGGTGTCGCCAAGTTGTTCTCCTTGATCCTTGAGGCACGTGGAATACTGCCATTTACTAGAGTTTTACCGTGTTGTTGTCAATGCTCGTAGAGGCGAATTTGACTATTTGCGCCCCGGTAACAAAGCCGCGGCATACCGGTGCGGAGAGATCACGATCCTGTTCCTGCCGGACAAAAAAACTCCGCTGTAAAACCGCGTCAGATCGGCCATCTCCGCCTTGCTTTTGCAGATCTGATGCGATAGAAACCGAGATAGTTTTGGGGAGGATTCTATATGGCTAAACCTGCGGTTCAACAAGATGTTTCGATCGATAACATTCCGTATTACGAAAAGTGGCAGCTTGGGGAGGGAATCCCCATCGTCAAAACTTTTTTTGTCCAGGACTTAAGAAAAGTTGAACTAAAACCATGGGACCGAGCCGGCGGCAACGGCGCTTTCATCAACATGGAAGGCGCGGAAGGAACGACCGGCGCCTATGTGTTGGAAATTCCCGCGGGAAAGAGCCTCAACCCGCAGAGGCATCTCTATGAAGACATGCTTTATGTTCTCAAGGGCCGGGGCGCCACGACGATTTGGAATGACAAGGGCGCGAAGCAAACGTTCGAATGGCAAGAGGGCAGCCTTTTCGCACTGCCACTTAACTCCTGGTACCAGCACTTCAACGGGCAGGGCGACGAGCCGGCGCGGTTTTTCTCGGTCAACAGCATGGCTATCACCTTCAACCTTTTTCACAACGAGGACTTTATCTTCAATACGCCTCGGGATTTTATGGATCGTTTCGACGGCGACCCGGAATACTTCAGCGGCAAGGGCAAAGCGCATCCAGGCCGGGTTTGGGATACCAACTTTATTGCTGACGCGCGCAACTTCAAACTAGAAGATTGGAAGGAGCGGGGCGCCTCCGGAAAGAATGTCATGCTCGAGATGGCCAATGGCTCGATGGCGGCGCACATCTCCGAGTTCCCCGTAGGCACCTATAAGAAAGCTCATCGACACGGACCTGGTTTCAACGTCATGATCATCAAGGGTCATGGCTTCTCATTGTTCTGGAGACAAGGAGAACAGCCGAAAAGGTACGATTGGCAGGACGGCAGCGTTTTTACTCCGCCTGCGATGATGTTCCACCAGCACTTCAACACCGGCGCCACAGGCGCGCGCTATCTGCCGCCGCGCTTGGGCGGGATCAAGTACAGCTTGGGCGAAAGCTTCGGCGACATCACCAAGGTTGATAAAGACGTTAAGGCCGGCGGCAACCAGATCGAGTATTATGACGAGGATCCGAACATCCGAAAGATGTTTGAAGAAGAGCTGGCCAAATCCGGGACAACCACGAGAATGAATCCGGATTTCTACAAAAAACCGGCCTGACTTATCGTTGCTCGCCGGAATCGGCATCAATATCTAAGAGCCCTGCATGGTTTTAACCGTGCAGGGCCTTTTTTTGGCCGATGATCGTCGTTATTTAACTGAGTTGTTTGGAATCCGGGTAGCTTCGGGTGGAAATACTTTTAATCGTACTTGGCTATTTACTGGGATCGGTGCCGGTGGGATTCATTGTCGGATTAAGGTCAGGGATCGATGTCAGGGAGACCGGTAGTGGTAATGTCGGCGCAACAAATGTCGCCAGGGTTCTAGGCAAGCGTCAAGGTATCTTAACCCTAGTCGCTGATACGGCGAAAGGATTCCTGCCGGTCATTGTGGCTATGCAACTCGGGGCGAGCCTGTCCGCAACCATTTTGGTTGGCACGGCTGCTTTTCTCGGGCACCTATTCCCAGTTTTTTTAAAATTTAAGGGAGGAAAAGGAGTGGCCACCGCCCTAGGTGTTTTCCTGGCGCTGGCTCCAATAGCCACGCTGGTGTTGGTTGCGCTGTTTGCCGTTACGGTTCTAGCCAGCAGGATCGTTTCCCTAAGCTCGATTTTAACCGCAGTAGCGGCGCCGATAATAGTTTGGCTGTTTTCCTACCCGCCGTTAGTAGTCGGCATGTCTGCTTTCATTGCGTTGGCAATCACATGCCGGCATCGCAGTAACATTCGGCGAATGATGAACGGAAGCGAACCTCGCTTTGGATCGGCTAGTTCTCAATAATCACTTCCACCCGCCGATTTTGCCTTCGACCGTCCTCGGTATCATTGCTGGCGATCGGAGCCCGAGTGCCTAATCCTGCCGATGTAAGACGCCCGCCGTTGACGCCATTACGCTCCAGTGATTGAGCGACGGAGCTTGCCCGCCGCTCGGACAGCCGCTGGTTGTAGGCTTCTTGCGCGGCGCTTTCGCGGCTTGCGTGGCCTTCCACAGTGACCTTGCGATTGGGCGCCTCTCGCTGAAGAATATTAGCGATTTGATTCACTCGGTCTCGCCCATCCACAGTTAAATCAGCGCTATCGAATTGAAAGTTGACGTTGGGAAGATTGACGGTTACGCCTCGGCTGGTTTCTCGCGCCTCGATGTTGCGCTTTTTTAATTCATCAATCAGCGCCTGGTTTTTAGCAATTTCAGCTCGCTGCTGATCGATGGCTTTTTGCTGCTCCGCCTGTTTTATCTCCTGGCCCTGGAGTTGATCGCCAATGAGAGCTCCCGTACCCAAACCGAGCGCCCCGCCGACCGCCGCGCCGACGCCGGGCCGACCGACGGCAGCGCCGACGATACCACCCGCGGCCGCGCCGCCGAGCGCGCCAATTCCGGCGCCTTTTTCTCGAGTAGTTAATGATCCACCGGAACATCCAGCTCCGATCATCGCCAATGCGATCAACGCTGCGGTAAAAAATCTCGGAAGATTGTTCATAGTAATCTTTCTCGGCAGTAATTCGGGGTTAGTATTCAGCTGTTTTTTTGAGCCTTTCGAGCTCGCGTTTTTGCCGTTCCAACTCTGCTTGGTTGGCATCGATCTGGCGCTGCTGCTCCGATTGTTTTTGTTCCTGCCCTTGTAATTGATCTCCAACCAATGCGCCTGATCCAAGACCTAGCGCACCACCAATGGCTGCACCAGCGCCCGGTCGTCCGACAGCGGAGCCAATAATGCCGCCGACTGCAGCGCCGCCAAGCGCGCCAATGCCGGCTCCCTTCTCTCGTGTCGTTAAACCGCCGCTTGAACAACCGACAACGGCGGATATCAGACAAAAACCGACCGTTATCGTGAGTGCGCGTTTCATATGGCCTCCCAAAGAATTACGGCAAAGAGGCAGTTTGCAGGTAAAACAAGTTTAGCAAATGGCCTCTGACCGGGCAACTTTTTCAAACGCAATCACCCACACTTAAATGTATCTATTCGGGTCTTTAGACTCATCTGTCAGGGTCTTGTTAACACACCCATCCTGTTGACATCATAGACCTTATAAGTCTAGAGTTTAAGAAAGGAGTTCCATTGGAAAGTTTATCTCAGGAAAGAATTCTCGGCGTATTAAGGAAGGTTCAGGACCCTGAACTTCACCGGGACATCGTAAGTCTTGGAATGGTGAAGAATTTGGTCCTAAATGACGGCAAGGTCAGTTTCACAGTTGAGTTGACGACTCCGGCTTGTCCTCTGCGCGAGACTATCGAAACGGATTGTAAGAAGGCGTTGGCGGAAGTTGCTGGAATCAGAGACTTGGAAATAAATTTCGGTGCGCAGGTGCGTGGTAGCAAGGCAGGCGAGGGTCAAACAGATCTGCTTCCATCAGTAAAAAACGTCGTGCTGGTTGCCGCCGGCAAAGGCGGTGTCGGTAAATCCACTGTGGCGGCTAATCTGGCCGTGGCTCTGAAAAAGCACGGCGCGGCAACCGGATTACTTGATGCAGATATTTACGGACCTTCGGTGCCGATTATCATGGGCGTCAAAGGTGAGCCGTCCAAAGTCGAGGTCAACGGCGCGTTCAAGATTGCTCCGACGATAGCTCATGGCGTGCCGGTGATGTCCATCGGCTTTTTCCTGGATCCCGAACAGGCCGTGATTTGGCGCGGGCCAATGCTCGGCAAGGCGCTGCACCAGCTCATGGCTGACGTGCATTGGGGAGAACTGGATTACCTGGTCGTGGACATGCCGCCTGGAACCGGCGATGTGCAAATTACGTTTTCGCAACAGTTAAAAGTCAGCGGCGCGCTGTTGGTCGCCACGCCGCAAGACGTTGCTCTGGCCGACGTCATTCGTGCCAAGACCATGTTTGACAAAGTTATGATCCCCATCGTCGGCGTCGTTGAGAACATGAGCTATTTCATCTGCGACGGCTGTAACAAGAAGCACGAGATTTTTTCCCGCGGCGGTGCTTTCCGGGCTGCGGAGCGGTTTAATATTCCCTACCTGGGGGAAATCCCGATCACGCCGGCGCTGCGAGAAGGTGGAGATAAGGGAGTGCCAATTCTCATTCAAGATCCTAAGTCGGAAGTAAGCAGGATCTTTCTTGAGATCGCGGCCAAATTGGCGGGACAGCTCTCAATTGCTTCGGAACGCGCCAAACAAACGCAAGGTCTGAAAATCGTTTCCAGCTAGTCTGAACCACAAATATTTAGCCGGACAAATCCGGAGGGGTAGGATCAATGATTACTAAAGAACAAGTCTACGAAGCGCTGCACGAATGTTACGATCCCGAAATCCCGGTCAATATAGTCGACTTGGGCTTGGTTTATGATGTCCAAGTGAATGACGACAATGTCGCGGTTAAAATGACCCTGACCGCGCCCGGCTGCGGCATGGGCACGATGATCGCTGCCGATGCGAAAGAAAAGATTCTCGCTCTAGAAGGTGTGAGTGACGCCACCGTTGATCTGGTTTGGGATCCGCCATGGGATCCGAGCAGAATTAGTGACGAGGCCAAGCAGAGACTCGGAATCGGTTAATTACTTTCGCGATTTGCTGCGCTTGCAGCGATCCGGCGTACCTACAAAACTCCTGAAGCTTGAGCGCAGTCAGCTTCGTTCTTCACGATGAATCTTTTTCCCCGTTTGCGGGCCGTTGAGGCCTTTCCTGTTCAACAAAACGGCAACGATCTCATCTATCTCAAAGATCCGCTCAATCTTGCCACTCCGTTGGGAGTTTCTCCCATCGGCTATTTTCTCATGGCTCATTTCGACGGCCGCCATTCTTTTATCGACATCCAAGAAATCTACTCGAAACAATTCGGTACGGTCTTGCTCACCGATGAACTCAAAAGATTTGTCGACATGCTCGATGAGCACTATTACCTCCTCAGTGAACGATTTACAGAGTATCAGAAGAGTGTCATTGAAGCTTTTTCCCTAGCGCCCGCGCGGGCGCCGGCCCATATGGGTGGGGTGTACCCCAATGATGCTGTTGCCCTGAAGGCTCAGCTCGACGGATATTTCAATTCACCGGAAGGCCCCGGTCTGGCGTTGACAAACGGCAGGAGGATGACCCCACAGGCAATTGTCGCTCCGCACATCGATTTCCATCGTGGCGGCTCCGCCTATGCGTGGGCCTATAAGCCGCTGCTGGAAAGCGATGGAGCTGACTTGTACATCCTGCTTGGAACTTCTCATTGCGGCGGTAACACTCCCTTCATTCTAACGCTAAAAGATTTTGAAACTCCTCTTGGCATTGTCGAGACCGACAAAACGTTTGTTTCACATCTACAGAATGCTTGTCAGCAGGATCTGTTCGCAGACGAGTATCTCCATCGCGGTGAACATTCTGTCGAGTTTCAGGTGCTGTTCTTAAAATACCTGGCGCAGCGGCGCGCCGAATTACTAGGCCAGCCCGAGCGACCTTTCAAGATTGTACCGATCCTGGTTTCATCCTTTCATGAGATGGTGGCGACCAAAACCCTGCCTGAAAGAACTCCGACGGTCGGAACATTTCTCGGCGCGCTCAAGAGCTTGGTTGACAGCGAGAGACGAGAAGTGTGTTTTGTCGCTGGCGTGGATCTAGCGCACGTCGGACGCCAGTTCGGCGACGGTGAGCCAGTCACGGAGGATTTTCTCAAATGGGTCGAAGCCGAGGATGATCGTCTGGTGGAGCGTCTGGCCGCTCGTGATGCGCCGGGATTTTTTAACGAGATCGCAAAGGATCACGATAAAAGACGGATCTGCGGGTTCTCACCCCTTTACTCGCTGATTCACTTGCTCAAGAAGGGCAAGGGACAACGATTAAAATATAGCCAATCCTTTACGCCTGAAACAGCCTCGGCGGTGACCTTTACCAGCATGATCTTTGACTGATCGGGATGAGAAGCGGCGACCGTTGTGCTTACTCCCGGTTCTCCGATGGTGTCTCTGGGTCGGTTCATCACGCTCAATGCATATTCATGCCGCCATCGACGCTAATCGACTGGCCGGTCATGAAGTCGCTATCATCGGAGGCAAGAAAGATCACCGTGCCTACCAGATCCTGAGGGTACTGATCGCGCTGAATCGAGCGACGCTTTCTTCGGTCTGCCAATTGCTCGGCGGTCATGACGCCCTCTTGATTCGCGCCTGAAATGGTCAGACCCGGCATGATTGAATTAACGCAGATGTTGTCGCCGCCTACCTCCCGTGCCAGCGCCCGAGTGAAGCCAATCACGCCGGCCTTGGATGATACGTAATGGAGAAAGAATGGCGAGCCGTTCAAGGTTGTTCCGGATGAAATGTTGATTATTTTCCCTTTGCCCTGTTGTTTCATAGCCGGATAAACCGCCTTGACGCAGTGAAACAGACCCTTAACGTTTACTGCCATGACACGGTCCCACTCGTCGCTGTCGATTTCCATGAAGTTTTTCTTTTTCAGCGCTGAATAGAGTCCGGCGTTATTGACTAGGATGTCGATTCGGCCATAGGCGGTAAGCGCGGCTTGAGCCATGGCTTGCGCTTTGTCGAATGAAGTCACATCAACTGCGACCGCCATCGCTTCGTCGCCGGATTGTTTGATGTCGGTGGCGACCTTTTTCGCTTCCGCTTCTTGAATATCGGCGACGACGACCTTGGCCCCTTCTTTGGCAAGGCCGTGAGCGTATGCTTTGCCGATGCCGACGCCGCCCCCGGTGACGATCGCGACTTTATCTTGTAGGCGCATGTGAGTTTCCTCCGTTTTAAATCTGATCAGATCTCGAGCCGGTAAAAGCGTGCGGGGTTATCGTGCAGAATCGCTTTCTTGTCTTCCTCGCCGATGTCCGTGCGTCCTAAGAATTCGGGTAAGTCGTGACTGAACATGTCAGGCAGACGCTCATGGGGAAAATCCGACGGCCACATCAAGCAAGCAGGATTGAATTGCTTGATGACCTGCGGGAGCGCTTGCTCTTCAACTTCACAAGTAGCCCAAACCTGACCCGATCGAATGATCTCACTCGGCTCTTGCTTGAGCAACGGCGCCTGGAAGCGATACGGCTTCTCCATCTCTTCATCCATGCGGTCCATCATGTAGGGTAACCAGCCCGAACCGGCTTCGAGGAATGCCACTCTCAGCTGAGGAAAGCGGCTGAACACACCTTCGAACACCATGTGCGTGAACTGGATCAGGATCGCAAAGGGGTGTTCCAGGGTATGCACGTGAAGAAACTTGTTGAAGAAGTCGAATCCCATGCCGCGGCTCGGCGCGCCATGGACCGTCAGCGGCATATCAAGTTTCTCAGCGGCTTGGTAGATCGGATCGAAATCGGTATGTCCGTAGCCTTTGTTCAGGACCGTCACCGCCGGCAGGAGCCCGGCGACTAGTCCGAGCCCTTTAGCCCGCTCCAGCTCCTTTGCCGCTTCGATCGGCTCGTGCACCGGCAGAAGCGCTACCGCTTTCAGGCGCGAACTTTGTTTGGTGAAGCGCTCGGTGATCCATGAGTTGTAAGCGCGCGCGATCACACAGGACCACTCAGGGTTCTGAATCAATCCAAGCGACAGACCGCCGGTGGGGTAGAGCACGGTGGTGTGCACACCAAGCTCGTCGAGAAATTCGAGCCATTTGGGCGCGGGTGTCTCCGGGACCTTGCCGGGAACGCCGAATCCGCGGTTCCAGCCATCAAGGGAAGGAAAATAACTATAGGTCTTGAAGTGCGGACCCTGTCGATAACGACCGTCAAGAAACTCCCGCAGCTCAGCGTCAGTCTCCATCACATGGCCATCGGCATCGATGATCGGATAGTTAACGTTCATTCGGTTATTCTCCCGTGGTTCCGGTGCGCAGCACCTGCATTGTTGGCGGCGTATCGGGTGGTCGCATTGCTGAAGACCGGATCGGCTTATCTCTCACTCGGGTAAATCGGTTGCGCAAAGGCGGACCGGTCAGGATCTTACTACGAAGGCCACGAAGTTAGATAAGTTATAAGAGATCAATCATCTGAACGATTCGGTGCTTCGTGATAAATCTCTGTTTCGCTTTGTTTCGGCTATTGCGCCCAACTCATTTTGGTTAAAGCCCTATCTATCGATCATCACCGGTTCGGACGGAGCCGCTCGGTTATACAAACGAGATGCCTCCATCTACATTCACGGTTTGGCCGGTCATGAAGTCGCTCAGTGGCGAGGCGAGAAACAACATGGCGCCGACCACGTCTTGCGGCATCTGAATCCGCTTCAACGCGCGCAAGCCGGCGGAGGATTCGCGCAGACGAATGACCTCTTGGCTTGGATTTTCTTCAGAGAGGGTATTACCCGGCGCCAGGACATTGACATTGATATTGTCATCGCCGACCTCTCGAGCCAACGTCCGGGTAAAGCCGATGGTTGCCATTTTAGATGTCACGTAGTGAATTCTTCCGGCACTTCCCGCGAACACAGTTCCCGAGGCGATATTGATGATCTTGCCGGATTTCTGCGCCCGCATACTTGGCAGCACGGCGCGGCAACAGAAAAACAGCCCTTTTAGGTTCACAGCCATGAGCCGATCCCACTCGGCGGGATCGATGGTTTCTATGCGCCCGCGATTCATGGGGATGGTCGCGAAGATCGCTGCGTTATTGATCAGAACATCGATTCTGCCGAAACGCTGCAATACCGCCGCAGCCATCTCCTTGGTTGATTTCTCGTCGGCAACATCGGTGTGAAGCGCCAGAGCTTGCGCGCCATTCTGCTGCATGACTTCTGCGCTGACTTGATCTGCTGCCGGCTTGTCGATGTCAGCCACCACCACGCGCGAGCCTGCTTGTCCGAAGCCGAGGCAGTATGCTTTGCCGATGCCGTGGCCGCCGCCGGTGACGATCACGACTTTGTCTTTGAGTCCCTCGACCATCTTCTAGCTCGGGATCTCTGGATCCATTATCCCAATGCCGGATCGATCAGCGCTTTGGTCGGGAACATCTCGGGAATCTCACCGCCGACTGCGCGAATGCACTTTTCGATTTCATTTAGCGGAAATGTATGGCTGACCATTTCTTGCACCGGGAACTTCGTCTCTTCAATCAGCCGCAGCGCGGCCTCGGTGGCGTCATTGTCTGCGGTGAAACAACCCTGCAGCTTGATCTCATTCCAAACTAGTTTATCCATGAGCATCGGTGTCACTGTTGTATCACCGGTTAGTCCGCCCAGAACCATAGTCGATTGCCGATGCAGACAATCAACCGATTTTAAGATCGCGTTCGGATTGCCGGATACATCCACGACCACGTCGCACATCTCACCATTGGTTTCCTTGCGAACGACCTCGACGACGTCTTCTTCTTCGACGTTGATGGTACGGGTGGCGCCGAACTTCTTGGCCAACTCAAGCCGCGGTTGGTCGCGGCCGATGCCGCTGATAAAAACTTTTGCGGCGCCGGCATGGCGCGAGGCAAATGTGCAGGAGAGCCCTTGTTGGCCGGGACCTTGGATCAAAACGAAGTCGCCCATCTTCACGCCGCCGCGGCGGATCGCCCATTGAAAGCCGTTGGCCATTACAGAGCCGATCAACGCCGCCGCTTCGGCGGGCAACGCATCGCTTACCTTGGTCGCAAGGACATCAGGGGCCAGGTAAACGTAATCCGCAAAACCGCCGAACAGGTGTGGCGGCTGGTCGCATTTGGTTCGACCGCCATAGTTGGTCCGCTGGCGGCAAAAGCGCTGGTTGTTGCGACGGCAATCCGAGCAGCGGCCGCAGCCAAGCGCGCCTTTCAGAATGATACGATCGCCTTCTTTGACGTGATGGATCGCGGCGGCGTTTTTGCCCAGCTTCTCAACTCGACCGAGAATTTCATGCCCGAGAATGATCGGATAGTCGACTTTGAGCTTCCCATGCAGGTACTTCACATCGGTGCCGCATACGCCGCCCATTTCAACTTTAACCAGCCCGCCATCGGCAGGGATGTCAGGCATTGGATACTCGCGAATCTCCAACTTATCCGGACCGAGAAGCGTTGCGCCTCGGACTGTCGCCATAAAAACCTCCTCACATTTCCGCGTTTAGTATGCTCCGGATCTGTATTGCCTTGTTACTTGACTTTATATTCCTTGGTCAACTTGTCGATAAAACCGCTGGCATCGAGTTCTTTGACCAATGACTGATCGGCGAAACGCTCCGGATCTTCCTTGAGGACCTTGGGATCTTTCTTACCGACTTCCTGGATCGGTAATTCATAGTATTCTTTGGCAGGGTAGGGCTTCAGAGGAAAGTCATATTCGCGAAAATTTTCCTCGATCACCTCCCGGTCCTGGACTTTCATGTATTTGCCGATCACTTTCATGCTGAACTCTTTGTTGGCTTTATAATAATGGACGCCTTCGATCATGGCTTTGGTGAAGTTCACCAGATCGGCGCGATTTTTCATCAGGTAGGGGCGGCGTGAAACGAAGAACAAACTGGAATAAGGAATGCCGAGCTTGGATGCGTCGGCGATCAGGGAAAATCCGAGCTTGCGCGCTTGCAAGGTCATGGGGGGAGTGAGCATCGCGGCATCCGCGTTGGCGGTCTCTACGGCGGCAATTCGATTGGCCTGATTGCCGACCTGCAGTAACGCCACATCGGTATCGGGTCTGAGTCCTTCGCGCTGCAAGAGATAGCGTGCAGCAAAGTCGGCATTGCTGCCGAAGCGGCTGATGGCGATGCGTTTGACTTCCTTAAGGCTCTTGATTCCTTTTCTGGCGTAGATGCGATTGTCCATGGTATTGCCAAGCCGGCCAAACATGACCAGCTCCAACGCCGGCGTTGAAATTACTACCTGCGGTGAAAACATGCCGACTTGCGCGTCGTCGGATGACAACGCGGCGGCGGCGGATGCAGCGCCTTGGATGAAGATGAGCTGAACTTGATTGCCGTACTTTTCAAACAGTTTGGCTTCCTTGGTTATCCAGAGCGGCGCGAACTGGCCCACTTCGCTGGTCCAGACGACATTGATGTTTGCCGCACGCGCAACGGCTCCTTGGCACAGCGCTCCGAGAACGATCAAGCTCCCGGCTAAAAAGTGACGGCCGTATTTCATTCGCAGCTCCTTTGCATGTCCGACAACAAGATTGACGCCGATGGCTTAATCCTATACTGCGTTAGATGCCTGAGAATCAAGTAAGGGAGAGCCCAATGAGCCGACTCTTGTTTGCATTTATTTTTGTGCTGCTGTCGACCAGTGATGTCACAGCGCAAGGATTGACTCGGGTGATGTCGGGATACGCCGCCACGTCAGGACCGCATGCAGTCCTTTGGCTGGCTCGCGAAGCCGGTCTCTTCGAGAAAAACGGTTTGCGCACTGACGTCGCATACATACGCAGCGGCTCGACCATGGGGCAGGCGTTAGTCGCCGGAGAAATCCAGTTAGCGCAAATGGGCGGGCCCGCCGCTCTTGCCGCAGGCGTCGCTGGTTTCGACATCACGATGGTGGCGGTCGCTCTGAATACAACGCCCATCGTGATCATGGGCAAAGTTTCGAAAATGGAAGAGCTCAAGGGCAAAGCGATTGGGGTGACGCGCTACGGTTCCAATACCGATATATCTGCTCGCTTCGCGATCAGAAAAGCCGGAATGCAACCGGAGAAAGATGTCGCTCTAATCCAGCTGGAAGACTATGCAGGAATCATGGGCGGCATTCAGTCCGGGCGGATTGCCGCCGGCGCGCTGGCTGATCCGTTTACCGATCATGCCAAGAGGTTGGGCTATAACGAAATCGCTGACATCGCCGCGCTGGGCCTTGAGTTTCCGTTTGTCGGGATTGTCACGAAAAAAACTTTCATCAAGGAACAGCCGGACGTTGTCCAGCGATTCGTGCGCGCCTATACCGAATCCATCGCACTGTATAAAAGCAACCGCGAACTGGCGAAGAAGGTGACCAGCAAATACACGGGTATCAAAGACCCGGAAATCCTGAACTCCACGGTAGATTTTTACGCGCCCAAGTTAGCCAGCGTGCCTTATCCGACCGTCGGCGGAATACGATTTGTATTGGATCAGGTTGCGACTCGAGATCCCCGCGCCAAGAACTTCAATCCTGAGACTTTCATGGATGTGCGGTTTGTAAAGCAACTCGAAGACAGCGGATTTATACAGGGATTGAAACGGAAGTAGTGATCGATCTGTTTGGTTAGTATCCATTCTTCGCGAGACCGACTCTACGACATCGTCCCTGATATGCGCCTGGCCTGACAGCG
>DASUVS010000186.1:0-6826 GCA_036378835.1 Binatia bacterium
GAGATGCGGCATGGATCAAAGAAGCCACCTGTTCACGCGCATGATCTACCGCCGCTTCACTCTCCCAACCAAAGACGTGATTGCGGCTCGAAGCATTGCCGAACTTCTCTGTAAAAAACGGCAACATCGTCTCGATAACCCGTTGATCCACCTGCGTGGTGGCGTGATTGTCCATGTAAATAGGCAACTTCATAGACAGGTGCTGAAATCTCAGCTTATCCCACTACTTTGGTCTGATTTAAAGATAACTAATCCGATAGTGTCAGTCAATGAGTCGATCGGGGAATTATCTGGAATCAGGAACTCGGAGCTAGCCAAAAACGTCGAGAATTTAGCCGGTAAGCACCTTGGTCAAGTATCGGCCGGTGTGTGACTGCGATACCGCGGCGACCTCTTCGGGCGTTCCACGCGCAATCACTCTGCCGCCGCTCTTCCCGGCACCCGGCCCTAGATCGATCACGTAGTCGGCGTTCTTGATGATTTCCAGATTGTGCTCGATCACGACCAAGGTGTTGCCCGCGTCGGTTAAACGATGCAGCAGTTCTAGGAGTACCTCGACATCCGCGTAGTGAAGGCCGGAAGTGGGTTCATCGAGCACATAGAGAGAACGTCCGGAGGATCGTCGCGCCAGTTCTTTGGCGAGCTTGAGTCGTTGCGACTCGCCACCGGAAAGGGTCTGGGCTGCCTGCCCGAGCTGGATATAACCCAGGCCGACCCGAATCAAAGCATGAAGCCGCTCGGCAATAGCCGGTATGTGAGCGAATAAATCGAGAGCCTGGATTACGGTGAGTTCCAGAACGTCGGCGATGCTGTACCCTTTGTATTTAACATCTAGGGTTTCCCGGTTATAGCGACGGCCTTTGCAAATATCGCAAGTAACAAGCACATCGGCCAGAAAATACATCTCGATGCGCATCAGACCCTCACCGCCACAAGCTTCACACCGGCCGCCACTGGCGTTAAATGAGAACCGGTTAGCCTGATAACCTCTCATTCGCGACTCCGGCAGTTGTGCGAAAAGCTCGCGAATCGGGTCGTAGATTCCTGCGTATGTGGCTGGATTCGAGCGTGGCGTCCTGCCTATCGGCGACTGGTCGACGCCGACCACCCGATCGAATTGCTGCCAACCGATAAGATCATCCAGGGCCCCTGTCTTGGTGCGATATCGCCGCAGGCGCCGGGAAACTTCATTATAAAGGATATCCATCACTAACGTGCTCTTGCCTGAGCCCGAAACCCCGGTCACACAAGTCACCACACCTATCGGGATCTCAACCGTGATGTCCTGCAGGTTGTTTTGTCGCGCTCCTTTTAAAATTACGAATTCGCCGGAACCTTTTCGGCGCAATAGCGGAACCGGAATCTTTCGACGGCCGGATAAATACTGAGCCGTCAGCGAGTGCGTCTGGGTCATGAACTCGTCGGGCGACCCGATCGCAACGACCTCACCGCCTCTAACTCCGGCCCCCGGTCCCATATCGACGATATAATCGGCACTGAGAATAGTTTCCGGATCATGCTCCACGATCAAGATAGAATTGCCGGCAGCGCGAAGTTCCTGTAAAAGCTCCATCAGTTTGGCATTATCTTTTTGATGCAGCCCGATGCTGGGCTCGTCAAAAATGTAAAGAACTCCCGATAGCTTCGAGCCGATTTGCTTAGCTAAGCGGACCCTTTGCAATTCGCCCCCAGACAAACTGCTCGATAGCCGATCCAGGGTCAGATAATCAAGTCCGAGTTGCTTTAGAAAACCAAGCCGGGGAATGATCTCTGCGAGTATTTTTCGTGCAGTGATGCGCTCTTGCGGTTGAAACTGGAGCGCGTCGAAATATTGGATGGCGTCGTCGATCGGTAAGGCGGCCAGCTGAGCGATATTTTTGCCCCCAATTCGGACCGCCAAGCTCTCTTTCCTTAGGCGAGCGCCGTTACATTCCTTGCAAAGCGCCATATCCGTGGCCTCAGTCTCTGTCTTTGGCTTTCGAGACGCCCGCTCCAACCCGCCTAACCCGGCACACGCCGGACAGGCGCCGTTCGGGCTATTAAATGAAAACAGGCTCGGAACAATCTCCGGAAAGGAACTGCCACATTCAGCACAGGCGAACTTTTGGCTGAAGCGTAATTCTTTGGACGGCGCCGAATCTGCCTGCACCTCAATTCTTACAACCTGCTGGCCGACACGAGAAGCGGTTTCAAGCGAATCTGCTAGACGCTTTTCCACGCCTTCTTTAATCGTCAAACGGTCAATTACCAGTTCGATCTGGTAAGTCCGGTCTGGTTCCAAATGTTTCTCTTCGTCCAGCTCCTGCAATTGGCCGTCGATCCTGACTCGAGTGAAGCCCTGGCCGGCGAACTCGCGGAGCAGTGCATTGGCAGCTATTTTTCTTGACGGGTAAATAGGCGCCATAAGAACGATCCGGGCGCCGTTTGGCAGAGCTGCGAGTTGGTCGACTATCTGTTCGGTAGTCTGGACCGAGATTCTCGCGCCGCAGTGAGTGCAATACGGCTGGCCGACACGAGTGAACAGCAACCGCAAAAAATCTTGCACCTCGCTCATCGTTCCGACGGTAGAGCGTGGGCCCAAGTTCGCGGGTCTCTGTTGGAGCGCGATGGCGGGAGAAAGTCCGTCGATAGAATCGACGTCGGGTTTATCGAGCTGCTGAAGTAACTGACGATGGTTGACGGGTAACGATTCGAGATAACGGCGCTGACCTTCGGCATACAGTGTGTCGAAGGCTAGCGACGATTTACCTGAACCGGAAACTCCGGTGATAACGACTAACTGCTCGCGCGGAATCTTCAGCTCGATATTTTTGAGATTATGGACACGCGCCCCCCTGACAACGATCTCGCCGCGCATTATGGGTACTATGAGATCTCCAGTTCCTTAAGCTTGCCTTCGACCAAGGCACGATATTCCAGCATTTTCTCCGCAGTTTGAGCCTCAAAACGAAGCACTAGCGCGGGCTGCGTATTCGATGCTCGGATCAGACCCCATCCTTCGGGGAATCGCACGCGCACGCCGTCGATGTCGATAATATCGTAGTGCCGGCGAAAATACTCTTTTGCCCTTTCGGCGATGATAAATTTCCTATCATCGGGGCAGTCGATTCTTATTTCCGGTGTCGATACAGTCCGGGGCAGGTCCGCAAGCAAGGCGGAGAAAGGCCCATCAGAATTGGCGATAATCTCAAGCAACCGCAACGAAGCATAAATCGCATCGTCATAACCAAAGTAGCGCTCCTTAAAGAACATGTGGCCGCTCATCTCACCGGCCAACAAGGCGTTAGTTTCCTTCAACTTAGCCTTCAACAGCGAGTGGCCGGCCTTCCACATGATCGGTTTGCCACCGCGCTTAACGATATCGTCGTAGAGGCGTTGCGAGCATTTCACTTCAGAAATGATCGTCGCTTTGGGGTTACGCTGCAGAACATCGCGTGCAAAAATCATTAACAGCTCATCACCCCAAACGATATTTCCCTGTTCGTCCACGGCGCCGATACGATCGGCATCCCCATCGTAAGCTATACCTAAATCGGCCCCTTCCGCGCGAACTTTTTGGATGAGAAGCTCGAGATTTTCGGGAACGGTAGGGTCGGGATGGTGAACGGGAAAATTACTATCAGGCGTACAGGCGATTTCCCAAACCGTGCAGCCTAGGTGACGAAAAATTGGCGGCGCCACCGGTCCACCAACGCCACTTCCTGCATCGACCACGACCTTGAGTAAGCGCTTTAGCTTGGGAACATCGCGCAACAGATGTTGTTGGTAAGGTAGGACGATTTCATACCCTTCGACTCTGCCGCCGGGCTTCTCGACGAAATGATTTTGCTCGATTCTGGCTTTGATGTTCTGGATTTGCGCGCCGTACAGCGTATCTTTACCAAGGCAAAGCTTAAATCCATTGTACTCGGGCGGGTTGTGGCTCGCTGTGACCTCTATTCCACCGTCGGTATCGAGATGGAATAGCGAAAAATAAAGCAAGGGGGTCGGACAGACACCTATGTCGACGACTTGGAGACCCGTTGATACCAGCCCGTCTATGACAGCCTGGGTGTAACGATCGGAAGTAGCCCGGCAGTCTCGGCCAACACTGACGCGAGCGCCGCCTGCCTCATTGACAATGGTGCCGTGAACTTTGCCAAGCAGAAAAGCAAAATCTTCATCGAACTCCTTCTCGGCCACCCCGCGGATGTCGTATTCGCGAAAGATCGATGGATTCAATGATCTCTACTCTTGATTTTTTGCCTGGCTAAATCTGCAGCAAGCAAAATCGCTTGCGCCATGCTGGTTTCATCGGCCCGGCCGGTCCCAGCGATGTCATAGGCAGTGCCGTGATCGACGGAAGTTCGAATAAACGGAGGCCCTAAGGTGAGCGCCACTCCGCCAAAAAAATGATGCAGCTTGAGAGGAATCAGTCCTTGATCGTGATACATGCAGACTACCGCGTCATATTCGCCGCGCACCGCTTTGTGAAAAAGACTATCGGCCGGAAACGGCCCAAATGCCGGAAATCCCTTGCGCCTTGCAGCTTGAATTCCAGGGACAATGATTTCTTTTTCTTCGCTTCCGAAAATTCCTTCTTCACCGCCGTGCGGATTCAAAGCCGCTACAGCGATGCGTGGGCGTGCGATCCCAAACGAATTGATCAAAGCTCGATGGGTCAGCTCCAGGGTCGTCCGAATGCCGTCAGACGTCAGCGCGCGCACTACTTTGGTATATCCTACATGTCCGGTCACCAGGACAACTCGCAGTTTTTTGCCGATCAGCATCATGCGGCATTCGCGGGTCCGGCTGAGCTCGGCAAGAAGTTCGGTATGACCCGGATAGTTATATCCCGCATCGATCAGAATACTTTTGCTAATGGGGGCCGTCGCGATCGCATCGGCTACACTCGATAAGGCCAGCCGGGCTGCTACGGTTATATAGCGGTAGGCTGCATGCCCGCCTGCTTTGCCCGGGCGGCCCGGGCGCGATTCATTTTCCCGCAAGGTCGACAGCGGGCAGACGACAAAGCCGCCGGCGCCTCGCAACAAAGGTAACAACGGCATTCCGGATTGCCAGGAAATTAACTTGGGCAGCCGTTTACTTCGAGCGCGGACCCGTTGGAGAACTCCCCAATCGCCGAGAATCAGGGGATTGCAGGTTCGTCCAATTGCCTGGTGGCTGAGAGCCTTCAGAATGACTTCAGGACCTACCCCTGCGGGATCGCCCATCGTTACCGCCACTATCGGTTTTCGAGACATAAGCTCAGATGGCCGGGATCGGGGTGCCGGACAGAGAAATAGAGGCCTAGCGCTTGAAGGGATTCAGCCGGTTTACAATGGATGAGAAAAAACCGCTCTGTGGTTCTTGAGCTGGCGAATTTTTTTCGCTGGGCTGCGCCGGTGGAGAGAGTATATCGGGAACATCATCAACTCGGTCGGTCGTAAAAAGCGGCACGCCGAAGACGCTAACGATATTCTTACCGGCTAGCGGTCCCTGTTTTTGCTCTTCTTCGTTAGACGGAGTTTCGCTGACCACGTACGAAAGTGGATTCAAATAAGCTAAGAACCCGCGGTCCTCTTTTCGGTTGAGCCGGGTCGACTTCGCCATCAAGGATCCCATGGTATCTTCCTTCGAGTCTTCCGGCTTAAATACCACCCCCGCTAATTTGACATCGACAGTATGCTTGCGTCGCAACTCGGTTTTGAGCCATTTAGAGTAACGTTCCTCCATCGCTTTAGCGTAGAGCTCTTCCTTGATCTTGGAAGCAACTTTAGACAGTGGCAGAACCGCGCCGATGTCCCGGCTCTCGAGTTTCACCAAATGTAACCCCATGCTGCTCCGGATTGGGCGGCTGACTTGACCGACAGAGAGTTTGTCGAATGCGGCATCCTCGATAGGTTTCAACAACGTTCCACGATTTACCCAGCCAATATCCCCACCCGATTCCCGGCCGGCGCCATCGGAATGCTTTTGCGCCAACCCGGCAAAATCCCCGCCAGCGGCAATTTGATCGTATAATTCGTTTCCCTTGGCTAGCGCCACTTGTACTTCTTCCGGGGAAGCTTTGTCCGACAGTGGCAGCAAGATATGACGAATCCGAGCGCGATCCTCGACCCGATAGTTGTTCGAATTCAGCTTGTAATATCGTTCGACGTCTTCGTCGGTGATGTTGACTTTTTTTCGCACCTGACGGTTGATCAGCTCGCCTTTCTCGAGCTCGGCTCGAACTGAGGCTTTGTAAGATTGCAAGCTCTGTCCCTCGCGGCCCAAGGCGGTTTTCAAATCCGCATCCGTCAGACGATTCTTCTGCTTGATCTGATCTATGTATATTTCGATGTCCTGGTCGGTAACCTTTATGCCAGCCTCGCGAATCTCTGCATCAAGCAGCTTTTCTGTTATAAACTGCTCTAGTACTTCTCGATCGCTGCCGTTAATTTTTTCCAGTGACCCGACCGGAAACTCCCGCGCCATTTTGGTTTTGGCGTAGGAGGCGATGTTTGTCAGAGTGTACGGCTCTCCGTCAATCACCGTGACAATCTGTTCAACGACTCGGCCTTGCACTGAAAACGGACTTAAAAAAATTAGAAAAGATAGGATCGGAAGGCTGTTTTTGAGGGCGCGCCCCAGCATAAGCATTCTACCTCGACAGATGGTTTGTTGGGAGTACAGTTTAAATCAGGCCTAACACGATCCCGCGAAAAAGCCAAACCTGTGACTTAAACATTGATGCTAAACATGCTCCGATATCGCAACATTATGCAGCGCTTCCGAACGGAGTGATAGATTCGCCGGCGGCTCATAGATGCTATGGAGCAATTCTTCCACCTCCGTAATCAATGAT
>DASUVS010000187.1:0-4865 GCA_036378835.1 Binatia bacterium
CGGCATATCGAATTCTCCAAACTCCTCACTATTCTTTTTCTAAAGACTGTGCTGCGCGGCGTGGCTGTACAAGCGGCTCACGTCTAGGGTGAAGCTTAGCTGAGCCGCCAAAACGTGTCGCAACGCAACTTCCGAGGATCAATGAAATTCCAATCACCGGAAATTCGTCACACTTAAGTGGCTATTTTTCAACTTGACCAGGGTCTAAGATATCTGCCGCGCGGCCCTCACGCATGTAGAATCTCAGGTCAAGGGCGATGTTTACGTGGTATCCTCTTGATCAGCGGAAAATCACCAAGAATCCGGCCTACATGCCTCGGAGCGCCATTAGAAACGTAGCCGTTGCGTTCGTAAAACGTCCTTGCGGGTATACTGCTCAATACGCGGATGTGGTCAATTCCAGAAGCTATCGCTTGAGCCTCTAACGCTTTAAGCATTGCCTTGCCAATACCCTGATGCAACGCCTCGGGAAGAACATAGTTGAGCATGATCTCGGCACCGTACATGCTCGAAAAACCCAAAACTTGACCGTGAAGATTGACCGCCACGACGCAATGAGACCCGTCAGAGTCGATCCACTGCCGGACGTTGGCAGGGGTTTTATTCTCAAGCCATTGCGCCAAAATCTCTTCATCGTTCTCGTAGTAGGGCGCACAGATTTCCTTGATCGAGCGGACCAGTACCGCGCATGCTGCTTCGGCGTCTTCGGGAGCCGCCTTTCGGATGGTAATATCGTCCACGTTAACTACGAGACCGACCTTGTCTTAGCGCCTTAGGGCCTGCGCTGGAACGGGATTCAGGCATTCTACTCAAGAATATCCCGAATGACACGACAAGGGTTGCCTGCCGCAAAAACCCCGGCCGGGATATCGCGCGTCACTACGCTGCCAGCGCCGATTACCGCGCGCGACCCGACATGAACACCAGCTAAGATCAGCGCGCCACCACCAACCCAAACGTCTGCTCCGATCTCTATCGGTTTCCCAGATTCCTGCCCTCTGCGCAAAACGGCGTTGAACGGATGGACGGGCGTCAGGATCTGTACCCCAGGACCGAACAGAGTGTAGTCTCCGATTCGCACTTCGCAAACGTCCAGTACTATACAGTTGAAGTTAAAGAATATCCGCGTTCCAAGATAGATGTTCGAGCCGTAGTCGCAATAGAATGGCGATTGCATCCAGACGGTATCACCGCCGGCGCCGAACAAATCACAAAGCAGGCTTCGTCGGAGTTCCCGTTCTGACTCGCGTGTTTGATTGAGGCCCTGGCACAGATCTCGTGCGCGTTCACGCGCCGCGACGAGATCCGGATCGAGCGGGTCGTATAGCTCGCCTGCGAGCATCTTGTCACGTTCAGTCATCCGGATCCGTCACTGATGAGCAGTAACATTTCGCGATCGGCAGGAACCTAGGTTTGACTCTCTCATTCATAGCGCGCTATCGCTTTCGCGTGAATATCTGTGATCGGCCTGAAAACTTCCCGTGAGTTGCTGCATCCACTAAATCGGTGCTCGATAGCCGTACTCGCAGGATCCTTGCCCGGGAGAGAATTACCTGTCGGGCCTCAAACGCTACCAGTATACGCCCGCTTTGATTTCTCGATGTCGATCTTTTTCATTAGCAGCATCGCTTCCATAACTTTTACGGATTTTTCGGAATCCGGATCATTGATCATCTCGATCAAAACTCGCGGAACGATTTGCCACGACACCCCGTATTTATCCTTGAGCCAGCCACACATCTGAGTTTTTTCATCCCCGCCCACCAACGCCGACGAGGAGGGCGCCGGCGAAAAGGAAATCGGCCACATCCCAGTTCACTTCGTCGGTGAACTGCATCGCAATCAAGGGCAGCAGCAGTACCAGCGCGGCGGCGGCCCAGGGCGCTATTCTCCAACCGCCCACGCGCCGTCCGCCACCGTTTTCCGTCTTTCCTGTTATTGTCTTGCCTCCGTGCATGTCGTTGCTCATCGTTCTTCCGAGGTTGATGGAGAGGGGGTCGCACTGCAATATACTTTACTACGCAAAGTAAAATATAAAGTTCTCTGCCCCCAAATCCCTTTCAGAAACTCCTTGTGGAGCGCATAATTTGGCTTGCGTTTTTCATTCAGGCACAATCTCCACAACCGCTGGGGTGGTCGATTCGAGCCGCACGAAACCCGCATGTACGCGATTCATTCGGCTGAGATAGTTGGCCGGATCTGCTTCGACAATTTGCAAACGGGCGTCGTGCCACGCGCCTCGTAAGTGAATCCTGAGGCGACCGTCGTTTGCGAGCGCGTTGCGGACCCAATCGGCGCGCGGGCCGTCCTCCACGACGACGATGATGCGCCCGCCATCGTCGAGATACCCTACGGGGATACGGCGGCGCTTACCCGAGCGACGGCCGGCGGTTTCGACGATGAGCGCGTTTTCTCGGGTGTATGGAGGCCGTGGGATACCAACCAAAAGGGCAAGGTTAGTGATCTCATTTGCGATACGAACGACCCATTTCGGAAGGCGCATATGATTGCCTCTAGCAGCGAAAAGTTATGCGCTGAGCCGCTAACAACAAAACAGAAGATTCGTCATCGTATCGCCGTCGCCTCAAGCGGCGGTTTAGGCATCGGCTGCCGTTACTGGTCGGGCCTCAGGATCGACTCAATTTGCCTCGCAGGTGCCATACACTCGGCGGGCTTCAGCGATAAATCGAATGCCTGGTTTAGAATATCGCTAACTGCTTCCTCGGGCGTGGCGAATCTCGGAAACACCCTAATGGCCATAATAATGTCGATCGCTTCAATGCGATACCCATCAAGATCAGCAATCCTGTCGGCGCCTGACCCGAGCGGATTCCACTCAGTAAGGACAGCCGCTACCTTTGAAATTTGCGCCTCATCCATAGTTTCGAACCTATACCCTCAACTTTGGTGCGGCTAAACCGCGACCGATATATTTAGTATTGGTTCCGGAATTGCCCGCGAAACCGCTCAGGTTATTCTTTGCCCCAACCGCTGACGACCTCCGGCCGTATCCGGAACTGCACCCGTCGCTCTCCCGGGGCGCGATAGGGGTATTCCTCGACGCCGAGATACTTCTTGGCAAGGCGGTTGATCCCTGCGCCGGCCCCCCGGTCTTCAGTGATGACCTCGACCACGCGGCCGCGCAGGCCGAGGTTGCGGTAGGGGTTTTCAGGATCAAGGACACTGAGCGCGACGGGGCTCCCGAGGTGCAGGACGTTGGCCTTGGTCCGGCCCTCCGCTGTGTTGAGAATAATATCCTCGCCGTCCAGATCCACCCACATCGCCGATACGTGAGGTGTCCCGTCCGGCAAAACGATGCCAACGTGAACGAGCACCTGCTTCTCGAGAATCTGACGCTCCTTCGCGGTCAACTGCCGATGCGCTACTGTCATGTTTGGATGCTGCAGAGCCATCTTTCCTCCTTTGTCCTATCTAACACCTTGGCTCGCCGTGACGAATAAGCGAGCCTCAAAGGCGAGCGTTCTCGACATCAATCTTCAGCCGCATGTTAGACGGCGATTCTCCCGGGTACCGCTTCCCATCGGTTAGATTTTTTCCCTCGAGCGGCGATCATAAAACCGATTGCCGCCGCACACGCGCCGAAGAATCCGATCGATACTATAGCAATCAACTACGGTCGTGGGTCAAGTGCCAGGATGACGACGCAGCGGCCGCGAATGCGACAGAGCCAACATCACGGCATCATACATTGGCAAAGTGTTGTCGTCATAGTAAATCCGTGTTCCTTCTGAATCAGCGAATGCCATAAGTCACTCCAGTAGGTAAGCAGCCTGACGGCGAAGCATCAGCCGCGGCCCGAGCGTGCGGCGCGGGGACCGGCCGCTGGAGCCTATTTGTTGGGCGGCAGTTGCTCGCTTACATTACACTCGCGAGTGTTCAGGAAAGCGCACGCACCGCTCGAAGCGCGTGCTCTACCTGCTCCTCGTCATTGACCAGACTCGGCGCGAGGCGCGCATAGGAAACCTTGTACGGAGACCTCGAAGCGATCACTTTTTTGTCCAAGAGTTTGGGCACTGCCTCATCGGGGGCCATGCCAGCGATCTCGAAGCAGATGATTCCGGCAGAGAGTTCCGGCGAGTGGGGTGTGTGCAGCTTGACGAGCGGAATGCCTGCAAGGCCCTCCTTGCACTGTGTATTTAGGGCGGCGATGCGGTCGGCAATGCGCTTGCGGCCTATGGACCGGTGAAACGCGAAAGCCTCCGGCATGGCCCACTGGTGCTCGTAGGCCTTGAATCCGCCCGGCGAGACAAAGCTCGCCTGCGTCGGCCCGGGGTCCTTGCCCTCCATCCAGGCGTGCACGGCGAGGCCGTGAAAGGCAGGAACGGTCGGGCGGATGCGGGCCCACTGGTCGCGACGGCCCCAGACAATTCCGGTACCCCGGGGCGCAAAGATCCACTTGTGAGTCCCTGCGACGAAGAAATCGCAGCCCATGTCCACCGGCGACTCATCCTGGCTTCCAAAACCGTGCACGCCGTCCACCACCAGCAGGATGCGGTCCTTCTCCCCGCGCTTGCCATTGGCCTCGGACACGACCGCTGCGAGCTGACGAATCGGAAGCTTGACGCCCGTTGACGAGTGAACCCAGGTCAGCCCAACCACGCGTGTCTTGCGTCCGATTGCACGCCGCAGGTTGGTAACCACTTCATCCATGGTGACCGCGCCGAGCTTCTGCGTCGCGAGCCGGATCGCCTCGTGATGCACGTAATGGTCATGCGTCGTGGTCAGGATTTCGTCATCGCGCTTCAAAGGCATGCCGTTGTAGATGAGGGCCAGCCCTTCCGTTGTGCTGTCCACTAGAGCGATTTCATCGGGCTTGGCGCCCATGTAGTTGGCGGCGGCCTGCT
>DASUVS010000188.1:0-4406 GCA_036378835.1 Binatia bacterium
TACCGAACTCATGACCCTATTGCTCACGCATCCGCATTTCTTCAGTGTCGTGGCAGAGCTCGACGGCAAGATCGTCGGCAGCAATTTTCTTGACGAGCGCTCTGCAATCGCTGGGGTAGGCCCGATTACCGTAGAGCCAAGCATTCAGAACCGCGGGGTCGGGCGCCGGCTGATGGAAGCCGTTCTCAGCCGCGCCAGCGAAAAAGCCCATCCAGGCGTGCGACTTCTTCAGTCCGCCTATCACGGTCGCTCCCTGGCTTTATATACGACGTTAGGTTTTCAAGTGCGCGAAGGAATTGCTTGCATGCAGGGCTCCCCGATAGGCGCCTCGCTGGCGAGCTATCCTGTACGCCCGGCGAGAGAGGAAGATCTCGAAGCTTGTGATCGCATTTGCCGGTTCGTCCATGGACACGACCGTCATCGAGAGCTGCTGGACGCCGTTAAGCTTGGCACAGCGAAGCTCGTCGCGCACGATGGACGAATCACCGGTTATGCCACTGATTTTGGTTTCTTTGGTCATGCCGCGGCTGAAACCACCCGCGACCTGATCGCGCTGATTAGTTCGGCTTCTGCTTTTACCGGTCCGGGGATTCTCGTTCCGATGCGCAACGCGCCGCTTTTTCAATGGTGTTTGAGTCAGCGCTTGAAGATTGTCCAAGTACTAACTCTAATGACCCGCGGGCTTTACAACGAACCGGTAGGGGCCTACCTGCCGACGATCCTCTATTAACGAATAGCAAAACCGGAGAGTAGTCGAGAGCCATTGCGCAACTCGAGACTCGCTATGAGGAAGTCTCGCCGCAAAAAAGACTGATCGCTCGATGATTACGGCGCTCGTGGTTAAGTTATTTGCGCCGGCCCATGCGCCGGCTCTTTTTAACAGGTGCTTTGCCGGATTCTGAATGTGTGGCGGGGAATTGAATATTGATGCCGATGATCTGGTCGGCGTAACGATCTGCCAGGCGACCAAGAAAAGCGCTGAAGAATTGCCACTCGCGACCCGGCTTCCGAGGACTTATGACTTCGCAATTGATCATGCCGTCATGGGCAGACCAGTTCATCCACCCAGGATAGAGTACGTTCTTATGCTGGATCCGTCGCCCACGCTTGGTTGCTTCGAAGGTGCGCAGTTCGCCCGCACGCATCGCATCCACCAGTGTCTTGTAAAGATTCACTCCGGTCCGTTCGAAAATCTGAAAGCGAATCATGCTCGGCACCTCCCGTTGTGTCGGTTACCTGCCTGGCGCAGAATTTTACGGGTAGCCACTCTGGTTGGCAAGCGTTTCGTTTTTGGGCCTCGATGAAACCGTTGACACGAGAACGACTTAATTGTTAAGGCAAGCAGTGATCCGGTAGTGCACAATGATGGCGAGTTAATCGGTCAAAGGACAGCTATGAGTGTTTTTTCTGCGCGTAGATTGATTCTCATCTTGGTTCTTGCACTCCATTTCTCGGCATCGGCAATCCTGCAGGCTCAGACACTTAAGGTTCCATATGTTTCGCTCTCCCCCACCGCCGGTCCGTTGTGGATCGCGTACGAAGCCGGCTACTTTAGAAAAAACAACATCGCCAGCGAGCTACTCTACATCCCCGGCGGATCGACGATCATTCAGGCGATCATCTCGGGCGACGTCAAAGTGGCCAACATGGCGCCTCCGTCAGCCATCGGCGCCTGGGCCAAAGGCTTCGATCTGACGTTGATCGCCAGCGGGGTCGATCAACTGCTGGAGACGGTGGTCACCGGACAGACCATCAGAACCGTGGCTGATCTCAAGAATAAGAAGATCGGCGTCAGCCGCTTCGGTTCTCTCACGGATATGGCGCTTCGCGAGGCCTTGCGGCTGCACAAGCTCAACCCGGATAAAGATGTAACCATTTTACAAACCGGAGGCGAGGCGACGCGCTTTGCCGCCCTTACCAGCGGCGCTATCGATGGAGCGATGCTTTCGGGCGACAAGAAAGTTCAGGCGGAAAAGATGGGCTTTCATGTGGCCATCGATCTCAGTCAGTTGCCAATCTATTATCCGGTCAACGGCGTGGTCGCGTCCAAAAAGTTTGTCTCGAGTAATCCCGAAGTTGTTGAAAACTTTCTCAAAGGCTGGCTAGAAGGAATCAAAACTTTCAAGACCGACAAAGAACTATCGCTCAAAGTCCTCGCCAAATATCTAAAGATTAACGACCGAGCGATTCTGGAGGAGAGTTATGAAATATACCGGCCGGTTTACAAGAAGCTGCCGTATGGCGATAAGAGAGCGGTGAAGTTCGCACTCGACCAGATGGGCAAAGAACTCCCCGATGCCAGCAAACTCAACGCTGAAGATTTCATTTACAACGGGATCCTCACAAAATTGGAGAAGAGCGGTTTTATCGATCAAATCTACGGCGAATCTGCAAAACGATAAAAGGAATTAAACATGGCCGCGAAAATCAAACATTTAGCGATCATCAGCGACAACTACGCTTTATTGAGCCGGTTCTACGAAGCGCTATTCGGCATGAAAACTTCAAAATCACCGCGGCCGGAAAGCGCCGTGGCGATCGGCGACGGTTATGTCGGCATGAACATCATCCCGCAGAAGCTGGGACGGCAAGCGGGCCTGGAACATTTTGGATTGGAAGTCGAAGACGTCGAAAAAATAGCGGGCCGCTTGCGGGAGAAGTATCCGTCCGTTCAGCTGATCAAGAGACCGATCAATCGCCCCTTCGCCGGCGTCAGCACCCACGATCCGGAAGGCTATGTCTTCGACTTATCGCAACAGGATATGACCAATCGGGGCGAAGTCTATGTTGAAGGCGAATGGAAGCAGGATCGATACGTCAGCCACTTCGTCCTGCGCGCGCTTAACCCGGCCAATCTCGCGATGTTCTATCGCGAAATCTATGAGCTTCAAGAAATGGAAAAGCCCGCCGACGATCCCAGCCATTATCTTACCGACGGCCGCATGACGATGATCATCTCACCCTGGGCTATTACGGATTTTGAAGGCGCCGGCATCGAGCCACGGCATATGGATCACCTGGGATTCAGAGTTGAGGATGTCGAATCATTCAAAAAGGATCTAAAAGAACTGGTCAATAGAAACCCTGCCCTTGCGCCCAAACCCGGCGGCACCGAAGGCGATATCCGTCTCAAGCTGCTCGCCAAGTGCAAGCACGGACAGTTTCAGCTTGCCGATCCGGACGGCGTGCCCATCGACGTGGCATCTGGGCGTTAAGGATTCCCAATAGCAAAATCGCCGGTCAAGGAATGTTGTCTCCCGAGCTGACTCGGATCCACTCTATCCCAAGAGGATTACGAGAATTAATACCGACCTTTTGGTGCTCCCTCTGTGAATTTGGATTGACAGTTTGCGACCATAAATGCCTAACGATTTTGATCCTAGAGAACGAGCAGTGGAGGCCACTCGGCTTCTCAATTCCTTTCTCGTAGATTTTATTGTTGGAACCCGCGGACTTGAGATCTTTGATTCTCCGGCCATAGCACCGAAGGTGACACAGAGGATTGCGATCGGCTTGAACCGAATGGCAATTTCCCATCTAAGTATTTGTCTTTCGAAGTGGACAGAGTTTTACAGGTCTTGCCGTGCGATTCTGCCGCTGGATGTCCGTAGTGCATGTCTGAAGGTGCATAATGAAGTCATCTCTCGCGGTATTGTCGATTTTCGGAACAAGGTTATTGGCCATATAGCAGATGACGATACGAAGCGGCCTTGGACGGCCGCTGAGATTGATGAACATTTTAACCGAATGATCGCCGGTAATCGTGAGGATTTCTTGCGCTGGATCAATAATCCAGAAGCCAACATCTTCCCACACTCGGTTGTCGCGATTACGGAGCACGTGCGGGATAGACTCCGAACAGACTATGGAGTTCGCGATGACGAGATCGGATGAGTGTTTAACGTTGTTGTTAGTTCAGGCGACCCACTAACACCCGTGGAGCGGACATCGGACCATTACTATCACTCAAATCCGGCTGCTAGATTCAGCATGAATCTCCTGCCTTCTGGTAATCCGCTCGTTTGCCTTTGCCACACCCTACTTTCGGGGTTCGCCCCTTACGAAAGTTTCCGTGTCCGCAGCTTTCAGTAACGCCTTCAGTGAGTCAGGATCTGCGGCCTGCACATAGCCCACGGTTACGATGCCGTCAACCGTTTACCCTTGACGGTTTAGCGTAGTTTCGATTAGCCTCGGGCCAACTGGACGTTGGTCGTAAACCAATCGCAGCTTCCAACCTGTGGGGGTGCAACATGATGACGGTTTTGATGATTCTTCTGGGTTTTTTGTTTTTCGGCATGAACGCACAGGCACAGACGCCTTTCTATCAAGGGAAAACCATCACCGTGATCATCGGCACGCCGCCGGGAAATCTTTATGATCTCTGGGGGCGTTTGATTGTCGAACAC
>DASUVS010000189.1:0-2551 GCA_036378835.1 Binatia bacterium
ATCCATGAAATCGCCTTTGCCACCGAAGCAACCGCCGATATAACAAGGATGAACCGTGAACTGCTCAAGCCCTTTGCCAAACGCCGTGGCGACTTGCTCGCGCAGCGCGAATGGCACTTTGGAGCATGCCCAAATATCCACATGGCCCTGTTCCTGTGCTTGGACGACGCAAGCGTGCGGCTCGATATAAGCCTGATGGACCGCTCTGGTGGTAAAAACATTTTCGACGACGATGTCGGATTCGCGGAACCCCGCTTCGACATCGCCTTTCTCCCAATTCATATCGACAAAAACGTTGCTTGGCGTTTCAATTGAATGAAGCAAGCCGCGATAGCCGGTCACGTTGGGATGAAGCAGCGGCGCGTCCGGTTCAATCGCATCGAGCGGGTCGAGCAGCGGTTCCATTTCTTCATATTCAACATCGATCAATTCCACTGCCGCTTCGGCAATCGCCTCGCTTTCGGCGGCCACCGCCGCCACTTTCTCGCCGATAAACCTGACAACGCCATCGGCGAGGATCGGCATGTCGTAAATTTTCCGGCCGATCAGAAAACCTTTGACGTCTTCGCCGGTGGCAACCGCGCGCACCCCCGACAAGGCCAATGCGCGACTGGCATCGATTCTCTGGATCCGGCCGTAGGAAATCGGGCTGCGCAGAACTTTACACCAGAGCATTCCCGGCACCACCACGTCAGTGGCATAAATTGCCTGGCCCGACACTTTTTCCGGACCTTCCAGACGTTGCGTGGGAGTGCCGATGATATTGCGGGTTTTATTATTTAGATGATCGACTGCTTTCACTGTGATTCCCTGCCGGCGCAATCCAGAGCGGCTTGCAGGCAGACGCCGTGCAGATCGACGGCCGTCAACCCGCAATATTCGAGAGTGTAGCCGGGCCGCGCGGTCGCCATGCCGTCTTCGAAGAGCCGCTGCAAAACCAGCCGTCTAAAACTGCCGTGACCCATCACGCCATCGTGCTCCTCGAGGTCGGCCTCTTCATGGGTCGAAAAATAGACCGCCTGCTCGCGGGTCAGCCCGTAATGCGCGGTCAGTGCTTTAAAGAATTCCGCCGACCAGTAGCCCGTCTGCTCTTCGGTTGCACCCGCGGCATAGAACTCGGCCACCGTCCCTTCCCAGAGGATCGACCGTTTGAAATCGAGCTTGGCGCGAAACTCGGCCAGCATCGGCGCGAGAAAAATCTCATCCTCAGTAATCCCCAGCGCCTTGGCGGTTTCGACTACGACGTGGACGTGACCGGGTGGTTTAGGGTGAATCAATTCATCCGCCAGCTTTGCCGCCATTGGCCCCATGAGATCGCGATGCTTGCGGAAAAAAGAGATGTGCTTGTGATAGGAGGCCGCTTCCAGGGTGTTGATCTCGATGGTATACGAGCCCCAGTTCTTAAAAAACGTTTTTAAAGCGTTTGCCGGCAGCTTTCCCGCTTGCAACTGCTTCATAAAGGGCCCGTCGATCACTCTCTCCTGCCAGCGCTTGGCGACTTTGCGGTAGTGCTCATCGACCAACGCTTTGGCTTGCCGGCTATCCATCGAGGTCGTCATCTGATTCTCCTGTTTCGTTAACCGTGACTGCGGACGATCTTTTTCCCTTCGGTCCTTTCGAGATACCGAACGAATACATACTTGTTCTCCAGCGGATCCATATTCGTTCGCGGGATGTTGCGATGCTCCGTGCTTTCCTCCACCTTGCACACGATAAATCTCACCCCGCTCTCGTTCATCGCCGCGGTCATCTCCTGTTTGAACGATTGAAGGTCGCGCACAGTCACAGCATTTTCAATACCGGCGGCTTGCGCCATCTTGGCCAGATCGGTTTTTCCCGCGGTGGCGGTCGGTTCGCTGATCCGACTGCCGCTGTAGGAAGCGTTGTCGAAAACGAAAACAATCAAGTTGTTTAAATCGAGATTGGCCAGGGTCGGCAGATTGAACAAGGACAAGAGAACGCTGCCGTCCGATTCGAGCACGATTACTTTTCGCTGCGGCAGAGCGACAGCGAGACCCATGCCGACACCGAGCGCCGTGCCCATGGTCCCGACCAGCAGATTGCCGTCATGCTTGGACAAGTGTGCCCACTCGATTTTCTGGCCGCTTAACGAAGTCACGACGATGTGATCGGTAATCAGCGGCGCGAGGAGCTCAAGACAGTCGAATCGGATCATCGGGTAAATTCTCCGCTAAACAGAAGAGCCACCGGCAGCTTGAGCGCGTTGGTGTGGCGCGCCGCGTCTTTGATGCAGGTTTCCAGATTGTCGCCGCTTTCAACCAGCCGGTACTGAATCTCCAGGGCGTCGAGCACCGGCGTCACATACGTTCCCGAAACCGCATAGACGGAATTGTTGCGCTGATCGGCAAAACTGCCGAGATGAGCGATCAGCAGCAGGAGCGGCACTCCGAAACGTTTTGCGATCGATAAGATACTGTAGCAGGAAACATAGAGCCCGGTGCATTCCATGTAAACCGCAACTTGCTTGCCGCCCAAAGCCGCGCCCGCGCCGATGGTGATCGCCTCGGCTTCGCTGGAAACCGGAATGAGC
>DASUVS010000190.1:0-23185 GCA_036378835.1 Binatia bacterium
GGCACCGGCTGGCCGAGTTTCTTCACTACGATTCCCGGCGTCTTCGGCACTCGCACTGATTACAGGTTGATCTTGCCGCGCACCGAGTATCACTGCATCCGTTGCGTCGGGCATCATGGCCATCTGTTCAGCGACGGCCCCAAGCCCACCGGACAACGCTGGTGCAACAATGGCATTGCCTTGAAATTCATTCCGCAGAGCGGCAGCGTCTAAGCGTTTCAGTTGGGCAGGCGGATCATTCGCCGCCCCGTGAGAGGGCGCGCAGCTAACACAGCATGAATAGCGCGCCGCGAGAGATTTTTATTCCGCAATTTCAAGTGGCGGGGTCATAGTTTCGCTGATCTTGGCAAACGTCAAACGGCGGTACACCTGACGAACGGTTTCTACATCGCGTTTGCAGTACTCGCAGATGTCCGGCAGCTTTCCCGCGCAAAAATACGGGTATACCTTGGAGCCGTCCAGGCTTTCTTTGGGGGATGGGATTCCGAGCGCCCGAGCGAGAAGATCCAGGCTCACGTGTTCGCGCCCCCATTTACTCCATTCATGCATCGTGTCGTAAACCGGATCGTTACGGAACCGGGCCAACGAGATCTCGCGCGAAGGTCTGATCCTATTGATGATGGAACGCTGGTAGATAAATCGCAGGTCGAAGTCAATGATATTGTGGCCCACGAACAAGTGACAGTCCGCGGCAAGCTGCCAGAAGCCGCTGATAATCTCCGACTCGGTACCGTGCAGGATCTCGACGGGAGAATCGATTTCCGGTTCGATGGCGTAAGCCAGGCATAGAATACGCGCGGTGGCGGCGGAAAGACTAAGCTTCTTGATAATCTCCGGCTCGTCGAGACGCATTTGCGCAGCCAGCAGGTTGTTGTCGAGCACCGACTGGTCGGTGGGAATGGTCTCGATATCGAAAAAGAAAATTTTCATGGATGACATTTAAAAAAGCCACGGCTCCTTTTCTGGACTAAAATCGATTTCGACGCTCTCGCCTAAGCGCAAAAAAATTAATTTGAAAGCGGCGACTTCTCGTCTCAAGCTGCGGCGCGCCGCTTCGGTATAGATCTCGGCTTGTTGGCGGTAGCGCTCCGCGCCGAGACGCAGATTCTTTGCTTCGATCCGGTCTGTCTTATAGTCCGCCAGGTACAGCAGTCCTTTGCGCTCATAGATGACATCGATGACGCCTTCCATGATCTGCTCTTTCCAGGACATCAACAGCGGCACCTCGCGGCCGAGGATCCGAGCCTTGGACAATTCAGCATAGATATCCGAACTTACGAAAGGCTCCAGGGTTGCTTGCAACTCTTTACCTATGCTGCTTGCCCGGCAACTATATTCCGCTGGCAGCGATGCGCTAAGAAAAGCGCCGAGTTGATCACGGAGCAAGTTTCTGTCGCCGCCAAAATCCCAGTGTTCGAGAAATCGGTGCGCCAGCGCGCCGACGAGCATTGCCGGCGCGCGTTCTTGAGCGAAGGCCTGAGTTGTCACGCTCGCTTCGGTGATCTCTTGTTCGCGGCGCTTGAGCGAAGTGGGCGTGACAAAGGTCGCTGTCTGTAAAGCTGCTTGATACTTTTCTTCACGGTGCCCCCACGCCTCGATGTAGACCTGCCAATCGCGTTTTTTGTCGAGAGGCTTCTTTTTGCTGGTCGCGGCTCCCGGCGCGGTAAGGCTCGCCTCAACCAGTTCAACTGCTAACCGGCCGCAGCCGATCTCGATGGTGGTTGACTGTTCGGCGCAGCCGATTTGATCCTGTGCCGCTTCATCCAACATGCCGACAAAGTTGCCGGTAAACTTCCTGGCGGCAGGGCCGCTGGAGATGATCAAATGCTCTCGAGCTCGGGTCATCGCTACATAGAGTAAGCGCTTGGTTTCTTCTTCGGCTCTCAACTTATTTTTTTCAGCGATGTACACACCGGCCAAGTCTGTGAACGAGCCGACACGAATTCCAGTCAGCCCGCTGGACCAATCGAACAGCGCTTCTGCCGGCCGCCTCTGCTGGCCATTGATGCCGGCGTGACAGCCGGCCAGAACCACAATGGGAAACTCGAGTCCCTTGGATTTATGGACACTCATGATGCGCACGGCATCGACATCTTCTTCGGCGAGCACGCTTTCGCCTTCTTCTTCGACATCGAGCACGCGCTGTTGCAGTTGGCGGATAGCCGCTTTGAATGTCATGGAGCTATCTTCACGCCCGAGGAGTTCGGCCTGACGTCGCAACTTATCGATATTCGCCACAGCCTGTTCGCCATGAAAATAGCAGGCGGCCAAAAGCCTCAGTGGCAGCCTGTCGAAAATTTGCGATACGGCAGCGCCAACCGGCAGGATGCGGCACTCGGCGTGCAATTTGGCTAAGGCGCGATAAAGTTCCGTCAGCGCCGGTGGAAAGTTTTTGCCGCTAAGCTGCTCTGAACGCCGGTAGTCGAGCAGATTATCGCAGTGCAGATCGTAAATGTTTTGATCGCTCAAGCCACCGATGGGCGAGCGCAGCACGCCGACCAGCGCGAGGCGATCATTGGGATTTTCGATGGCCCGGAGCAAATTGACCGCATCGATGATTTCTTTAGCGGCATAGAAATGGCGCTCGCCTTCGACGACATAGCGAATGCCCCGGCGCCGCAGTGGTTCGAGGTAGTCATGAATGTCGGTGAGCTTGCGGAAGAGGATCGCAACATCTTTCGGCTGCGCCAGAACCCACTCGCCTCTGGCATTGACGAAGCCGGCTTCGTCCAACACCTGATCATGGAGCCAGTCAGCCAGGCTTTCGCCCTCGAGGCGACGAGCGGTTTCGGCGCTGACCTCTCCATCCGGCGCCACGATCTTTCGCATCATTGCTTTCGGCAGAGGCTTAGCGCTGCCAATTCCAGCCGGTGAATCGTGCCCGGGCGGCGGCTGAATTCCGATGTAAGGCGGCTGCATACCGGGTTTCGGCTGAATCAGCGATGAAAACACCCCGTTGACGACATCGATAATCGCCGTATCACTGCGAAAATTGGTAAGCAAGTGACATTCAGTGCCGTTTTGCGCTTTGATAATCTTCTCGACGACTTCCAGATAGGCCTCGATATCGGCGCGTCTGAATGCGTAGATCGACTGCTTGGGATCACCCACCACAAAAACTTTTCCCGCGGTAAGTTTAACCTTGCGCCAATCGGCGGCCGTACTGCCGGGCTGTTCAGTCAGGTAGAGCAAAATCTCATACTGAATAGGATCGGTGTCTTGAAATTCGTCGATGAGAAACGTCCGGTATTGCCCTTTCAATTCTTCGCGCACGCGCAGATGGTCACGCACCAAATCGCGCGCGCGAATCAGCAGGCCGTCAAACGAAATAAATCCTTCATGAACGAAAGTCTCGCGGAAACGCGCGGCGTAGGGTAAGAGGAGGTGCCGGATCAGATGAGTCAAACCCGCGTCGACTCTGCACAAGGCTTTTGCCGCGGTGACTATGCTGTGCGCTTGTTTGATATCGGCCTCGCTCCAGCCTTTGGTCTCCCGGTTAATGGCGTGCTCCCGTAAACAGGCTTTATCAGCGCCTAAAGCCGTTCCGTTTGCATCCGCGCCGTCGATAAACGCCTGGATAATCGAGTGGGCAGCGCGCACGAGCTTCTCGTTATTGCGATCTTCGGGATGGCGTTTGCTCAAACTCGCGGCGCTATGGAGCAGTGAGCGCAGCCATGCGCCCAGCGCAGCATTTGCCGGTTGATTGGCTCGGAGGGGTTCGAGCTGAACAGATTCGGAGCATAGAGATCGAGCGAGATCTTTAATCTGTTCAAGCGTTAAGTGTTTGAGCGCCGCACGCCATTCGCCAGCGCGAGGGCTCTCGAGCGCGAGCTCCTGATCGAGCCAGAGATGCCACTGCTGGTCGAAAAGACGGCGGAACTGTTTGCCGTCGTCTTCCTTAAACTGCGGATCCACGCCGGCTTCCAATGGAAATAGGCGCAGCAACGTCGCCGCAAAGCTGTGAATCGTGCCGATCTCAGCGCGCTCCAGATTGCGTAGCGCCTCTTGCACCCGAGCATCGAGCTCGTCCTTGGACAACCTATAACTACTTATCAAGCTTGCGACTTGCAGTTGTAGTTTTTCTCGGTCTTCCCCGGGGGGTTCGGCTCGCAGGTCCACCTTCAGGTATGCTTGAAGCCGATCGCGTAACCGCTGCTTCATCTCGTTGGCTGCCTTGTTGGTAAAGGTCAAGGCGACAATGTCGGTGATGAGAAGCGGGTCCGGATTACGTAACAACAGGTGGACGATCCGGTCGATCAGGAGAGTTGTCTTGCCCGTGCCGGCCCCCGCAGTGACGACCAGATTGCGGTCGAAAGTCTCGACGGCTGTGCTCCGGTCACGCGCATCGGCGAGAACGGTCGCCATTGCGTCTGCGTTCAGCATTTTTTGATATCTTTCTGGCGCAACTGCCGGTGCGGAGCGGTGATCGGATCGTTCTCCGCGCGCCAGAGACTCGGCGGGTGATTCTTGCGGCAGATCTCCGCAATCTCGCAGTGTGGACAATACTCTCCCGGTTGCATGAAGAATTGGCCGGCCTGAATGCCCTTGCCCAGTTGAGCCATGCTGTTTTTGATCTCCTCGCCGATCCTGCCGGATAGTTCTTCGCTATTGAATGATTTGATAACCAATGGACCGTCGCTCCAGCGCAATGCAATATAGTAAAAACTGGCTTCGATTTGATATTCGCCGTTACGCAAACTGTCGCGGCGCCGCTTTGATTTACCCAGCAAAGAATAAAATGGCGGCTGAAGTCGCTGTCCGCGCAATGCGGCGCGGGTCAGGTCGTTGTCTTCCGGCGAAGGTTTGCCGCCAAATTTGAATTTGTAATCGACAACCCGCAATCGATTGCCCAAAGGATCGCTATCGATGCGATCGATGCGGCCGTGGATCGGGAGCGTGTTCAATGGGGCGGGCCAATCCGGCGGCAAGCGATCATCTATGCCAACCTCCAGGTCCACTGGAACATAGCCCGAAGATGAAAGCTCCTGTAGATCGCGACCCACAACCTCTCTGATGAGTTGGGTCAGCGTCTCACGCATCGTTTCCCACATCAGCGGATACCCGATCGGGTTCTCAGCCTCATACTGGGTGAAGACTTTTTCTGCAGCGGCGCTGATAATCGAATCGACAGCAACAGGAGAGCCTCTATCCGCGAAATAACCGCGCTGGATCAGTTCCTGATACGTCAGTTTCAATATTAAATGACCCAGCTCTCCCATTTCCGCCGCGTTCGGTCCCATGGCAGTCTCCGGCGCCTCGAAACTCTGGAGTCCAAGCAGCTGGCGCGCGAAATACTGAAACGGGCAGCGCCCGTAAAGCTCCAATGCAGTAGGCGAGAGCCCGCGCTTTGAGAAGCGCTGCCAGTGCGGTGCCGGTGTCTGGATGATCCCGTCGAAGACATCGAGCCGGTCCGTGCTGAGATCTATGGCGGCAATCGCTTTAAGCCCTTGCTCGTACAAGCTGGGCGAAAGACTCGCTGCTGCGATTAAAGATCGCGAATCTGTCCCGGAAAGATTGAGACGAATAGCGAGCTCGGCCGGCAGCAGCGAGTGTTCAACATCGAATGGGCGGCTCCTTACTTTGTCGACGGTGCTCCGCGGGATTGATTGTTCTACAAATTGTTCCTGCTGCGCGCTTGCGAGCGCGGCCTTGAGCTCGGCGAGATACCATGAAGGCGCCAGCACTCTGCCGCTTTCATCAGAGCGCTGGTACGAACAATAGAGCCGCTCAGTGGCCGAGTTAACCAGGAGTGTAAACACCAGCTTCTCTTCGTCGAAGGCGGCGAGCTTTTGGCCGACTTTATAGCCGAGATCACGCTCCAGCACCTCGCGATCCCGATCGCGCAGAAACGCGTCTTCGCGAATCGGACGCGGGAAAACGCCTTCGTTCATGCCGACGATAAACAGCGCGCGAAATTTAATACCGCGCGCGGCGCTGGCGCTCGTTACGGTTACCCCGGCTAGATTCTTATTGGTTTCGACAATGGTGCTGCGCTCGAGCCAGTGCTGCAATGTCTCGCTGAACTCGCGCAGCGAGACTTCGGCCTCGACTGCGTCAAAGCCGGAGATTTGATCCAGAATCTCGATGATTTTTTTGCAGATCAAGGTCTCCGTGATGTTGAAACCTCCGGAGGGCTCCGGCTGAATCCCTAGGTAGGCACCGAACATTTGTTTCCATGAGTCAGCGTAATCTGTCCAGGAAGCGCGCGCCGGCAAGCGGCTTAAAACGTTATCAAGGCCTTTAAGAATAGTTGCCAGCGCCCGCAACTGGGTTGCAGGGATCTCGATAAAGCGCCGCTCCTCGTCATCGGATATTTGCGATAGCTTCATGCCAACCCGGACATAGCGGTCGATCCTTTGCCATTCCTTCATCCCTTTGCAGATCGCCAGCTCTCGAGTGGCCAGGTCCCAAAGATCGGGACGAAGCTCGATTTCCGGCTGTGCCGCGCCGCTTAAGCGGAAATAAGGCGACGACACCAGGTCGATCACGTGGGAGCGCAGGTAGTCTCTGGCGGCAAGGTTCATCAGGAGTATCGCAGCTTTGGTCAAAGGAAATTGCGCTATCGATTCGTCTATGGAACCGGTAATTGGAATTCGATGTTGGGCAAACACCTCTTGGATCTTGGCGCCGTAGCCCTCCAGAGTTCGCGCCACCACACCGATCTGATCGAATGCCATGCCGTCCTGCTCGGTCAGGAGCAGGATCTCCTTGGCCACTGCGCTGATCTCGTCATCAATTCCAAAGGTATTGGTGATCCGGCAATGCCAGTTGGCCGGTAACGGTTGGTATTGTCGATGTGGATCTTGATCAAAAACAGCAGCTATCTGAGGCAAGTCGATTCTGTGATCGCACTCGGCCGGAGGATTGTTGGTCGATGGGTTATCCGCTCGCCCCTGGATATACACTGCGTAAAAGCGCTTGGCGAATTGCCAACCTTCATGCGCCGGCTGAGTCTCTAGCAGCGGGAAAAACAGAGTTGTCGGCACGGCTCGTGCGACGGCATGAACGAGATCCACCTGGATCTGGGTGAGATCGTAGAAGCCATAGTAGAAAATCCGCGCGAACTGGCCTAAAAAGTCCGACGCCGGCGCCGTCGCGATTGCCGATTTGTCCAAGGTAGAATGATCCAAAATCCCGTGCTCCTGGCAGAAGCGAAGAAACGTTTGAAGCATCACCAAGAGATTGGCTGTCGTTTCGTGCGTTCGCCGATCGAACTGGTTTTCACGGAACGCTTCCAAAGCGATATCCGGCTGTACCAGCCCATCGCGTAGATCTCTCAGGCTCTGCCAGAGCGCGGCGCATCCGCCGGCACGTTCCTCGATGCCGCTGAAAGCTGCCGTGCCGGGTTGTTGCGCGCGGATAATTTGACGCAATGTCTCTTCAAGAAAAAGGTCGTCGCGCAAGACCGGGGGATTGAGTCCCTTGGCTTCTGCGAACAGCTTTGCCGACAGTTGGTGAAACGTCAGCAGTTGTAGATTTATGAAGGATAAGTTTCGTTCCCTGATTAGCAATATTTTAAGATGTCGCCGTAGCGCATCGGATGGGACTAGAATCAGCAGCGGACAAAGTGGATCGGTATTCTTGTAGTGCAGAACTTCTTCGACAAGGGAATTTTCCAGGTGCGGATGGAAGGGAGCGAGAAGGGCTTGCATCATCTTTGGAATTGTTGGCCAGACGCACGGCTAATATGGAATAAGGGATGAGCTATGGCAAGCATAAACCGCGCGGGTACTCACTCGGTAATTCGCGAAAGCGCGCGACGCAACTTACCGGTGTTATCGAGTGCAGGTAAATAAGTTGCAAATCCCGGAACAAAGAACTAAGAATGATGAGTTTATGCGCTGCCTGATTCCCCTGCGTTTCGTTTTCATTTTTATTTTCCTATCTAACACTTTTTTTGCTCCGTCGTTAGTGCTTGCGCAACGCGCCACTGGCTTGGTGGTGTCGGATAGCCCATTGGCTACCCAGGCGGGAATGGAGATGCTCGGCCGGGGCGGCAATGCAATTGATGCCGCCATTGCCACTGCCTATGCGTTGGCGGTGGTCGACCAAGCTTCATCGGGAATCGGCGGCGGCGGCTTTATGGTCATTTACGAAACCAAGGATCGTCGCGCGCATGCGCTGGATTTTCGCGAAGCCGCCCCGGAGGGGACGCGCAAGGACCTGTATATCAAGGACGGCAAGCCTGTGCCCTCTTTGAGTCTTACCGGCGCGCTGGCCGTGGCGGTGCCTGGCGAGGTCGCCGGTTTGGCGCAGGCCCACAAACGCTTCGGCAGCATGCCGATGCAGGTGCTGATGGCCCCCGCTATCAGACTCGCGTCCAACGGATTTCCGCTGGACGCCACTTTGCGCTACGCCATCGATCGCCAGCAGGGTTCGATGAAAAAGTTTGCCGATCTCGGGCGCATCTACATGCCAAATAACGAGGTGCCGGCAGAAGGCGAATTGATTCGCCAGCCGGAACTCGGTGACACCTTAAAGGCGATTGCGTCTCAAGGGGCCGACGCTTTCTATCAAGGTTGGATTGCCGACGCGATTGTCGAAACTATCAAGAGAGAAGGCGGCGTTTTAAACAGCGAGGATCTGAAAAATTACCGTCCGGTATGGCGAGAACCGCTAATCGGCAATTATCGCCAGCGAACAGTCATTGGCATGCCGCCGCCCAGTTCCGGAGGCGTGGCGATTTTGCAAATGCTCAAAGTGCTCGAAGGCTACCATCTAAGCGCTTTGCCGCATAATTCGGCAACGTATCTCCACCTGATTACTGAAACCATGAAACACGCCTTTGCCGATCGCGCGCAATATCTTGGCGATCCGGATTTTGTCAAGCCGCCGGTTCCGCTACTTACCTCCAAAGATTACGCCAGGTGGATTCGCGGCCGCATCTCCGCGGCGAAAACTCAGCCCACGCGATACTATGGCCTGGTTAATTTCAAACCGGAGCTGGGTGGAACCACACATTTCAGCGTGATGGACCGTTTTGGCAATGCCGTGGCATGTACCATTTCGGTCAACACGCGCTTTGGCTCCAAACTCTTGGTGCCCGATACCGGTATCGTGCTCAATAACGAAATGGACGATTTCGCGATACATTCGACCGGCAATGTTTACGGTCTGGTCGGCAATGAGGCGAATTCCGTGCTACCTAGGAAGCGGCCATTAAGCAGCATGTCTCCGACGATCATATTGCAAGGTGATCGGCCGGAACTTGTGGTGGGCGGGGCGGGTGGCCCTCGCATCATCAGCGCCACGTTGCAGACGATTCTGAATGTGTTGGACTACCGAATGCCGGTGGCCAAGGCCGTGGAAGCCGCTCGCGTGCATCATCAGTGGTTGCCCGATCAGTTAAGCGTCGAAAACGATATTCCCATCGAAACCAGGAGATCACTCGAGCGGCGCGGACACGCAGTACGCGAGCGCGGCGTTCTCGGCGTGGTGCAGGCGATCACCGCCGGGCAGGATGGGGTCAAAGGAGCGGCCGATCCTCGAAAAGAGGAAAGAGCGCGATCGGAGTGAGTGCGTTAGTCACGGAACCAAATTCGCGGAACCGCGTAGGTCACCGAGCTCAGGTTTAAGCGCTATCACTCTTATCGAGAGGTGGCGCAGCTTCCAATCTGGCGATTTCGATCGGGTCTAACTGAATGTCCGTGCGCTTTCCAGAAGGTCTCGAATCACTCAACTACGACGGATAGTCAGCCCAACCAGAAGACCTATGCCGGCGGCAATGGCCACTGCATTCCACGGATTTTCCCGAATATAATCGTCGGCGATGTCGGCGTATTCTTTGGAAGTCTCAAATAGCGCTTGTTCGGCATCGGCGAGCGCCTTCTTACCTTCAATCAAGCTTTGCTCGATTTTTTGTCGCGCCGCGGCCACTTTCTCGCCCGCCTGGCTGGTGGTGGCTCTTAACAGCTCTTCCGCGTCGCTGACCATAGTCTTGAGATCATTGATGAGCCTTTCTCTTGAGGTTTCGCCGTTCATCTGTCCTCCTCCGGTTCTGCTTTTAACGTAGCCCAAGATAAACACGAGGCCAGCAGGTATTCAAGCTTGGATGCTCATACGACCAGGTTGTTTCGCGGTTTTAATATGTCATCGAAAGATCCGGAGAACTACCAGGATTTCTCTGCACCGATCAAACAGTACTGGACATCTTCAAACTACGATAGCCATGATCGCGCGGTAGCGGCTGGCTTGGGCCCGACTTGGCGCTAGCTGTCGAAAGGATTTTTCAGCAGGATGGTTTGTTCCCGGCCGGGTCCGACGGAAACCAGAATAATTTCAGTATCCAGAAGCTTCTCGATGCGCTGAACATAGTTCTGCGCGGCTGATGGCAGCTCGGAAAATTTCCTCACTCCGGTTATCGGTTCGTTCCATCCTGCCATTTCCTCGAGAACCGGTTCGGCCTTGTCCAGCACTTTCGAACTGGCTGGAAATTCATCGTATAGCCGGCCATCGAACCGGTATGCGGTACAGATCGGGACTTTCTTGAAACCGGTCAGGACATCGAGCTTGGTTAGAGCGATGCCGGTAATGCCATTGACGCGGACGGCATGACGGACGCCGACGGCATCGAACCAACCACAGCGCCGGGGACGTCCGGTCGTTGCGCCGAACTCGACGCCTTCGCGTTTTAAGATTTCACCTTCGGGCCCAAACTGCTCGGTGATAAATGGGCCGCTGCCAACCCGTGTCGTATAGGCTTTTGAGATCCCGATCACATGATGAATGTGTTGCGGCCCGACTCCGGCGCCGGTGCATGCGCCGCCGGTAGATGTATTCGAGGAAGTCACATAAGGGTAGGTGCCATGGTCGACATCGAGCAAGGTTCCCTGGGCGCCTTCGAACATCACTTTTTTGCCGGCGCGGATCTCGCGGTGAAGCAATAAACTCGTGTTGGCGATGAGCGGCCGCAGCCGTTCACGGTAGCCGGCGTAAGTGTCATGTATGTGATTGAAGTCGAGAGTCTTCTCTTTGAGAATTGCTTTGAGATAGATGTTCTTCTCTTCGATATTATGGCGTAGTTTCTCTCGAAAGGTGTCCTCTTCGAGGAGATCGATAAACCGGATACCGACCCGCGCTACTTTGTCCTCGTATGCCGGCCCGATGCCACGGCCGGTGGTGCCGATTTTTCCCTTGCCTCTGAGCCGTTCGCGTGCCAGATCGATGGCTTTGTGGTACGGCATAATCAGGTGACCTTCTTCGCTGATACGCAGCAGCGAATCATCGAGCAAATGCCCTTGGGCCTTGAGGGCGTCGATTTCGTCGATCAAAATTTCCGGATCGACCACCACGCCGTTGCCGATGACGCATAACTTATCGGGATGCAGCGCCCCGGAGGGGACCAAATGCAGAACGGTCTTCTTACCGTCAACCACCAAGGTGTGGCCGGCGTTGTTGCCGCCTTGGAACCGGACGATGATATCGGCGTCGCAGGTAAAAAGGTCGACAACCTTGCCTTTACCTTCGTCGCCCCACTGAGCTCCAATGATTGCTACGTTGGACATTTGATTAGGCGATGGGTTTATAGTTTGACTAATTCGGCTGAAACCGTTTGCGGCAGATTGCGCAGCTCTTTCATGGTCTCTTTGGGAATCTGATCATCGACGTGAATGAATGAAATGGCATTGCCCCCTTTCGCGCCGCGTCCGAGCTCCATGCCGGCGATGTTGATGCCGTTTTTACCCAGTATGGTGCCGACATTTCCGACCACGCCGGGCACGTCCTTGTTGCGCAAAATAAGGATATAGCCTTCCGGCGCCGCTTCCAGATAAAAATTATCGACACGAACAATGCGCGGGTGCTTGTCGCCGAAAATGGCTCCCTCGATTTCGACTTCACGGTCACCGGTAGCGATCTTGACGGTGATGGAACTGGAAAAGTCGCCGGCCTTGCTGCTCTTGGATTCAACCACCTGAATGCCGCGTTCTTTGGCCAGTATCGGCGCGTTGACGTAATTGACGCTCGACTCCATCACCGGAGTAAGCATGCCTTTGAGCACCGCCAACGTGAGCGGAGCAATGTTGTATTGGGTTACTTCGCCGCGATATTCGACGTGAACCGCCTGGGGCAGCACATCGGCCATTTGCACCTGGAGACTGCCGAGCTTTTCGGCAAGGATCAGATACGGCCGGAGAATCTTAAAAAGTTCCGGGCTGACAGAAGGGACGTTAACGGCGTAGCGAACCAGTCCTTCGGTAAGAAAATCCACCATCTGTTCGGCCACCGCGATCGCCACGTTCAGCTGGGCTTCGTCGGTGGATGCGCCGAGATGCGGCGTGGTGATGACCTGGTCCATATTGAGCAGAGGGTGGTCGGCGGGCGGCGGTTCGTCAACATACACATCCAAAGCGGCTCCGGCCACTTTTCCTTCTTTGATGGCTTCCGCTAGATCCTTTTCATCGACGATGCCGCCGCGCGCGCAGTTAATGATGCGCACGCCGGGTTTCATCTTGGCGAAAGCTTCGCGATTGATCAGCCCCTGGGTTTCATTCGTCAGCGGGACGTGAACGGTGATGAAATCGGACTTGGAGAAAATTTCCTCCAGCGGCGCCGGCTCCACCTCCATGCGCGCGATATTCTCGGCTGAGATGAACGGATCGTAGCCGAGGACTTTCATTCGCAGGCCGGCAGCCCGTTCGGCAACGATCCGGCCGACATTGCCGAGGCCGATCACGCCGATGGTTTTGTTGCATAATTCGACGCCGATAAACTTGTTGCGTTCCCATTTGCCGTTCTTCAGAGAAGCCACCGCCTGCGGGATGTGGCGCGCCAGAGCCATCATCAAGGATATCGTATGTTCCCCGGTGGTGACGTTGTTGCCTCCCGGGGTGTTCATGACGACGATGCCTCGTTGGGTTGCCGCATCGACATCGATATTTTCAAAACCGACGCCAGCGCGTCCGATCACTTTCAGGTTCTTCGCCGCCTCGATCAGTTCAGCGCTGATCTTCGTTCCACTGCGGATCACCCAACCATCGTAATCAGCGCAAATCTTCTTAAGCTCGTTAGGATCGAGGCCGGTCCGCACATCCACTTCAAAGCCCGGGGCGCGCTTAAATACTTCCAAGCATTGAGGCGCGAGAGAATCGCTCACCAGGATCTTCATCGTTAAACCAAAGACTCCATGAGAATTTCTTGTGCCGCCGCTACGCCTCTGCCGAACGGAAGCTCGACGCCGAATTTGCGCATGACCATTTCCAGCGCCGCAACCGCGGTGATCACGTCGAAGGCTCCCATATAACCGACGTGCGCGATTCGAATGACTTTTCCCTTTAACTGATCCTGTCCTTCGGCGAGCGTAATATTCATGTGATCGCGCAGATAGTCGAGCACCTGGTCGGCATCGATACCATCCGGCAGGTAGACGCCGGTGGCTGCCGGGCTGGGATTGTCGGGAGCAAGCAGCTTCAACCCTAACGCGGTGGCAGCCGCTCGGGTGGCTCGTGACATGCGCGCATGGCGGGCATAGACCCGATCGAGACCTTCGCGTTGCATCATCTCGAGCGAGGCGCGCGCGCCGAAAATCAACGACACCGCCGGTGTAAATGCGCCGGAGCCTTTTTGTTGGTTCTTGCGCTCGAGATTCAGGTCAAAATAAAAGCGTGGCAATTTTGCTTGTTGGGTACTTTCCCAGGCGCGATCGCTCAGAGCGATGAAACCAAGGCCGGGCGGCAACATCATCGCTTTCTGCGATCCGGTCACCAAAACATCGAGTCCCCATTCATCGAATGGTATCGAAACGACACCCACCGCCGTGACCCCATCGACCACTAATAGCGGACCGTTCTTGGTTAGCTTGGCGATCTCTCGGATCGGATGAAGCACGGTGGTGGAGGTCTCGCTGGCCTGGACCATCACGCCTTTGAGATCGGGATGGGCCTTCAGTTGCTTGTCGACCGCGTCAACTTTTACCGCCTGGCCCCATTCAACTTTCAGCTCGATCGGATTCAGCCCAAAAGCATTAGCGATATTAAGCCAGCGTTCGCCGAATTTTCCGCCATTGATCACCAGGACCTTATCGGCTGGGGAAAATAAATTGGCAACCGATGCCTCCATAGCTCCGGTGCCGGAAGAGGCAAGCATCAACACGTCACTTTTGGTGCCGAAAAGTTTTTTGAGTCCCTGGCGCGCCTGATCGAAAACCTTGTTGAATTGCGGCGTCCGATGATGAATCATCGTCTCCGACATGGCCAAAGCGACTTCATTAGGAATCGGGGTGGGACCGGGCGACAATAAGTAGTGCTTGATCATCGGTTTTTACCTCTCAGAGCTCTAGCAACCCTGCGAGTTTTCGGCAGAAGGAGGAGCAAGAAACGTGCGCTCTGAGCCGATTTGAGATTTCTTAGCCGGCAGCGAGAGCGATGCGCGGTGAAGTTAGTTTGTTCGCAGGGCATAAAAAAGCCTGAACCTCTATCTGTAAGAGACCCAGGCGTTCGGCCGTCTTAGTGCTTTGCACTCCCCCGTGGTTAATTCCACGTTGACGCCAGTCGCGCAAAACTTACATAATTTATCTATCGTACACCCTATACCTTGTCAACGGTTTGCGATCGCTGCCACTCGCGCCAATTTGCCATTACCGGTTCGATTTGCGACTATCCGATGCTCGATGAAACGATTGTTACTCTTCGATATCGACGGCACCCTGACTCGAAGCCACAACGGTCACATACCTTTTAACCAGGCGATTCTCGAGACTTTTGGCGTTCCGGGCGATATCCGTTCGGTCATTCCCGATGGCAATACCGACCCGATGATTGTCACCGAAATCTTCAGCAAAAGTAATATTCTGATCGACGACATCGATGATAAGTGGCAACAGTTCTCAAGCAACCTGCGTCAATGCTATTCACAGGCGATTAGCTCGGGAAATACCAGCGTGCGCGCCTTACCCGGAACTGTCGAATTGCTGCAAACGGTCGGCGTAGGCGGCATTTTCGGCAGCAGTGTCGTCAGCGGCAATCTCGAACCAATGGCACGGGTGAAGCTCGAAACCGCCGGTCTTTATTCTTATCTCTGCCGCGGCGCTTACGGCAGTGATTCGCCGCGTCGCGCTGATCTGCCGGCAATCGCCAAACACCGCTGCGAAGCGGCATTCGGCGTCTCGATACCGTTCAACGAGTGCATTGTCATCGGCGATACCCCCAGGGATTTCGAGGCCGCCCGGTGCAACCGCATGAAATGCATCCTTGTCGCAACCGGTCGTTATCCGCTAGCAGAATTATCAAAGTGCCAAGCCGAACGGTGTTTGGCGGATTTGACCGACACGGCCGCAGTTTTAGAGACGCTTTTGAACATTTAGCAGGTTGCTCAAAAAGACCTCAGAAGCAAGCCGATCTCGTGCTTGTGTTCGTGGAAAACGTGATCGAGAATTCCGCAACGAGCACGAATACGGGCCACGAACACGATTTACGATCCGATCGAGCGGCCTGGAATCAGAGTTCGAGAATCTGACTATCCTTAGGGAGGTGCCATTATGCAATTTCGAACGATCGGTAAAACCGGAGTTCGAGTTTCGGAAATTGGCTTCGGCTGCGGCAATAATGCGGTTTTGATGGTCAAGGCGAGTTATGAAGATCAGGTCAAGGCGGTGCGCCACGCGCTTGATCTGGGCATAAATTATTTTGACACGGCGTTTGCCTATGGATTGGGGAAATCAGAGGAGAATCTCGGGAAAATTCTCAATCAGCTGAAAACCCCGGCAGTGATCTCGACGAAAATCCGGCTCGAGGCCGACGCGTTGACTGATATCAAAGCGGCAACGCAGCGCGAGGTCGAGGCCGGGCTGAGACGTTTACAAAGAGATTCTGTTGATCTGATTCAGCTGCACACGAGGGTTGTCACCGGTCGGCAGCAAGACAAACGCTTTGGCATGACACCCGGCGAGATACTGGGCCGTTCGGGAGTAATCGAAGGTTTCAAAGCGATGCGTGACAAAGGAAAGGTCGGCTATTTTGGTTTCACCGGTTTGGGAGATCCCGCAGCATTGCACGAAGTTGTCGATAGCGGCGCCTTCCACTCGTTTCAAGCGTACTACAATCTGCTCAATCCTAGCGCCGGGCATCCCGTTCCGCCCGCATTCAGCGCTTTGGACTACGGTCAGCTTATTGATCGCGCCGCCGCCCGAGGCATGGGGGTTGCGGTGATAAGGGTTTTAGCGGCCGGCGCGCTCACTTCCAATCCCGGCGCGGGCGGTGGCAGTACCCCGGAGCCTTTGTCCAAAGGCTCGGAATACTCGCTCGATGTACAACGGGCCGAAAAGTTGAAAGCCGCTCTTGCCGCAGATGGCAAAGGAATGACCCAAGCCGCTATTCGCTTCGGATTGATGAATCCAAAAGTTTCGACCGTGCTGGTAGGCTTTTCCAACAGCGCCCATATCGATGAAGCGGTGGCATGCTCCGGCGCGCCGCCATTATCGAACGAAGAGATGGCGATGATACAAAGGCTTTGGCAGACCGATTTCGGCAGATAGAATTAAAGAGGTTAACGTGGCTCTGTTCTTTCACTCCGACGAAGTCGATGAATTCATTCCGTTTACAGAAGCTGTTGCCATTTCCGAGAATGCTCTTCGCAATATAAAAACTCCCGCCGGAGTTAATGCTCCGCGCAAACGGCTCAACCTGCATCGCGAGATCGCCGAAGGGAGCTTCGACACCGTTCTCAACATATACGCCGGCGGCTCTGCGGCCTACGGCGCAATTGGCGCGCAGGTGGCGCTCCATCGCAAAGCGATTGCCGGAAACATGCAACGACGGCCTCCTTACAATCCCGATCAAACCGAACTCGCGCTAATCTACGATACTGACACGGGATCCCTACTCGGGATCATGGCCAACCGGCCGCGCCATGTAGGGGGCGCCGCCGATCTGCGCACGCCAGCGGTGAGTTTAGCCGGCCTGGAGCAGTTTGCCAGGCGTGATGCCAGGCGCGTCGGCATCTACGGCTCCGGCCAACAAGCTTATTCGACTTTCGTGGGATTAACCGAGATGAGGAAAATCGAGAGCGCCAAAATTTATAGTCCGACGCCCGCGCACAGGGAAGGTTTTGCCAGAAAAATCAGTCAGAGAACCGGTGTGCCGGTTCGAGCCGTGGAAAATCCAGAGCTCGCCGCGCGGGACGTCGATATTATCTTGTGCATGACTAACACCAATGTCCCGGTGATCGATGGATCGTGGCTCGAGCAGGGGCAATATATTATCTCCGTGGTCGGCAGCAACATCGAACTGGTCAAAAGCGGCAACATTGCTGCGCCGCGGCGCGAGATTGACGACGAGACTCTCAACCGTTGTAGTTTTATCGTCGCGCTATCAAAGGAACAGGCTATCGATTCGCAGCAAGGGGATATCTACTGGCCGGTGCAGAACGGAATCATGGCCTGGGATAAGGTAATTGACATCTCCGATATTCTTACCGGGAAAGCGAAAGGCCGCACTGATGACGAGCAAATCATCCTCTACAAGAACCAGGGTGGGCAGGGCATCGTCGACATCGCTCTGGCGAAAAAGTGTTTCGATCTTGCCAAACAACACGGCAAAGGTCACGAGCTTCGCATCGAAGCGCGTGAGAACTGGTGGGTGCAGGGAGGAAGAACTCAAACGTGGTGAGGTTCGACAGCAGATTCGTTTTACGGAAAAAAAGGAGGTCTTGATGATTGGCAAGTCTAGTGGCTGCACGGTTCAAGGGTTTAAACGTTCAAAAGCTCAAGGGAGCAAATCAAGCACAATTGCGAACACCTTGAAATTCATCTTACGTCTGGCGGCTTTGATCATTTTTCATTTGACTATTCCTTTCACCGTCCGTGCCGTATTCGCCCAAACTCCCTACCATCAGGGCAAAACCATTACCATCGTTGTCGGCACCGTGGCGGGTGATCTCTATGATCTTTACGCGCGGGCCATCGGCCTCGTCATGGGAAAATATATTCCGGGAAATCCCAACATCATTGTGCAAAACATGCCCGGCGCCGGCCATATGATTGCGGCCAATTACATTTACAACGTCGCTAAACCCGACGGTTTAACGATGGCGGCGATCAACGCGGGTCTCTATTTTGAGCAGCTGATCGGGCGGCCCGAAGCCAAGTTCGATTGGACCCAATACACCTGGATCGGCAACGCGACAAAATCTCCCCAGGTGCTCTACATGCGCGCGGATAGCCCGTACAAATCGATCGATGATGTGCGTAACGCCAAAGAGCCGCCGAAATGCGGCACCACGGGTATGAGCAACATGGGATACTTCGTGCCGAAGCTGTTAGAGGAAACCGTTGGTGCAAAGTTCAACGTCGTCGCTGGCTATCAAGGCGGAAATGAGGTCGATCTGGGCGTGGAGAGAGGTGAGATCCAGTGCCGCTCGCTTAGCTCTGAAGCGTACTTTTCACGAGAGCCGTTTCTCAGTTGGCGCAAGCGAGGCTTTGCTCGCGAACTGGTTCAAGGTGGGCGTTCAAGGGATGAGAGGATGCCGGCGGCGCCGACTATTTACGAACTGATGGACAAGTACAATACCCCCGAACCGGCACGGCGGCTGGCAACGGCTCTGCTCGCGTCTGGAGATTTTCACCGCCCCTATTTGGCACCGCCCAAGCTGCGCCCCGAGCATGTGAAAATATTGCGTGAGGCGTTCAACAAAACCATGAAAGATCCCGAATTCTTGGCCGAAGCCAAGAAAAAACGGCTCGATATCGATCCGACCAGCGGCGAGGAAGTGGAGGCGTTAACCAATGAAGTGATGTCCCAGCCGCCCGAGGTAATCGAGCGATTGAAGAAGCTGATGGGACGTTAGAAGTGGCCCACTCGGGCAGTAAGACTCTTGCAGTTTCAAAGTTATGGAACCCGGCACCAACGGCTAACTAGCGCTCGGGCTTGCGCGTTCCAACTTGCTGCCGCTCTGAGTGTTACTAAAGTTTTGCCTGCGCCTTGGCTTTCTTATCCTCCGGCGCTTTGATCTTATCGAGATTCTGCACCGCATAATCGCCGGTGGTGACCACTTCGTCCTTGTCGCTGAAACGCGGTTTAGCGGCGGCCTCGGCGCGCGCCCCGAGCAGGATCATGTACTCGTCGCCCGTGTTATCGAGTTGATAAAGTTGACCGGCCGGGATGGTCACGAGCATGCCGGGTGTGAGTTTTCTTGCCGGGGTATCGGGAAAGTGAAACGTGCATTCGCCCTTGACGCAATAGAATTGCTGATCGGCCGTGTGTTTGTGCATCGGCCCCTTGGTTCCCGGATAGTCGCCATGCACCCAGGTATGAAAGTGATCCGAAGTGAACAGAACTTTTTTACTATGGCCAATGTCCAGTTCCGGCAGATTTAACAAATCGATGAATTCCGCGGCCATGGTCGGCTCTCCTATGGGTTTGTTGAGACTGATCTTGAAGTGAGTTGGTGCCTCACTCCTGGTTACAATTGTAAGTTTTTGCAACAATCCTGCATTGGATACTTCCTCATAGCGATTTGTCGATTACCCCAAGACATCGAGCGTCCTTCGTTCCACGGCAGCTGCGGCGACGGCGTTTTTGATTTCCTCGAGTTTGTAAGGCTTGAAGATCACCGCGCTTAGATCGCCGTTGTCCAATGCAGATTCGACTTCAGCGGAAACATAACCGGAAGCTAGGATTGGTTTTATCGTCGGATCGGCTATTTTCATTTGCTTCAGAACGTCCCAGCCATTCAATTTAGGCAGTCCTAGATCCAAGACCACGACCGAGATTTCGTCCTTGTACTGCCTGAAAGTCTCGACAGCCTCGACACCATCTAGTGCCGTCAACACTCGGTAACCGGCGGACTCAAGATAGGCGATCATGAGCCTGACCTGGTTCTTTTCATCGTCGACAAATAGCACCAACTGGCCTTTCGTCGAAATACTTCCTGGCGCTTCAGAACGGCTCGATATTCGCGACTCAGGGTTCAACTGGGAGGTCTCGGCAAGCGGCAGATAGATACGAAAAGCGGCACCTTGACCCGGCTCGCTGGTGACTTCGATGAAACCTCGGTGATTGGCGATAATACCATAGGCGACAGCCAGTCCCAGTCCACTGCCTTGACCTTGGGGTTTGGTGGTAAAAAAAGGTTCGAATATGCGGTGCTTCACGGTTTCGTCGATTCCCGATCCGGTATCTTCAAGAGTAACGCACGCGTAGGATTGCTCTTTCGCGTCGGCGTAGGTCTTGCGCAGTTCCACGCCGGCAATCACGTCGGTTGCGAGACGAAGCTTTCCGCCATGCGGCATCGCGTCGCGCGCATTGAGACAAACATTTAAAAACACCTGGTGCAGCTGGTTGGGATCGGCCATAGATTGCGGCAGGCTGTTCTTCAAATCTACCTCTATGTCGATAGTCTTGGGCAGAGTGCCGCTCAGAAGACTTTTCAAATTTTCCAACATCTCATTAAGATCGATGGGCTCGAATTGAAGGTTGCTCTCCCGGGCTAGCGCGAGCAACTGCCGCACCGTCGCTGCCCCGCGCTCGACCGTCTCGTCGATGACTTGCAAGGCCTCGGCGGCCATTTGGGGGTCCTCAGTGGTTTGCAGCAGCAGGGAAGCATACCCTTTGATGATGTTCAAAATGTTATTGAAGTCGTGCGCGATGCCGCTCGCGAGAGTTCCCATACTCTCCATCTTCTGGGCTTGCCGCAACTGTTGTTCGAGCCTCTTTTCTTCCTCTCGCTCGGCGAAAAGCGCGGCGTTGGCCATCTGTAGTTCTGCGGTGCGCAGTTGAATTCTTTTTTCGAGCCCCTCGTTGGCTCGTGCCAGATCATCTCTGGCGCGCTGCAGGGCTGCGTCACCCTGTTTGCGATCGGTGATGTTCAAAAAGATGCCGATGCAGCCCCGTACCTTGCCGTGCTCGTCGCGCAGAGGAGTCGCGCGACAGAGCTCGTGGATGATGCTGCCGTCTTCTCGCTCTATCTCAAGCTCTTCATCCACTACATCGACGCCTTCGCGCACAGCTCGCTGCATCGGTAACTCTTCCGCGGGAAGCTCCTTGCCGTTGCGGAAAATCTTGAAAGACAATTGGTCTTGTTCTGCGCCGGTCTTCGACAGGTTCTGGTCGGCACCGGTGCCGACCATTCGCATAAATTCCGGATTGCCCCAAATATGTTTGGATTCCGAATCGGTAGCCACTGCAATACCGATGGGGGCCGTATCGATTAGTTTTTGAAATTCCTCGACACGCCGCTGAACGGTCTGATACAAATTAGCATTGTCAAATGCGACCGATGCTTGTGCGGCGATGGCGGTGACGATGCTTTCAGCCTCTGCGGTAAAGAGATTAGGTTGTGAATGGCCGAATAGTAATCCACCGATAACGTCTCCCGAGCGCGAGCTTACCGGAACCGACAGGTAACTCCGCGCCGGCAGGGCGTCTTCGGCGCTCCCTTGATCCGGCAACGTCGTTGCAAAGCGCGGGTCATTCAAGACATCGCCGATGCGCAGCACGCCTCCGGCAAACATCGATCCAAAGATCTGTCGGTTGCGCGGCATCAATTTATCGACCACGTTGTGCGGCGCGCCGGATAAAGAATAGAGCGGAAACGAATTGCCGGATTTATTTGCTACATTGTAGAAGAAACCACCGAACTGGGCACCGGAGATTTCACGGCCGGCATCGATGACGATTTGCGCAATTTTTTTTAAATCCAGCTCGGCAGCCAATGCGTAGCCAACCCTGTTGATAATTTCCAGTGAGCGAGTCCGCTGCCGCAGCATCTCTTCCTGATGTCTGCTTTCGGTTATATCCATGCAGACGCCGGCTAACTTCTCCGGGTGCCCGTCGGCCCCGTAGGATAGACTGGCAAGAGCCTCTACCCAGCGAACCTGACCGTCAGGGTGGACGATGCGATAGGCGATCTCGTAGTCGCTTCGGGTTTCCAATGTTTTCTGAAGTTCCTTCAGAACTGATTCGACATCTTCGGGGTGGATAGTTTTTTTTAAATCTTCGAAGGCGCCTCCGAAGCTGCCCCGCTTCAAGCCGTGAATTACCTCTAAACTCGCCGACCAAGTGACCTTGCTCGCGCTTATGTTCCATTCCCACGCGCCCATCTGTCCGGCAGACAACGCCAGTTGAAGTCGACCTTCACTTTCGCGCAGCGCGGCTTCCGCACGTTGCCGTTCGATGAACTGGCCGAATTGGGTGCCCAGATTAGCGACCATCTCCTGGAACTCGTCGTCCGGTTCTCTCGTTTCGCGGCTAAAAAACTCCAACACGCCGAAAACCTCGTTATCGAGTTTGATGGGAAAACCGACAGCTCCATGAAAGCCTACGCTGATTGCCACGGGCGCGCGCGGAAAATTATTATCTTTGAGTACATCGCTAATCCAAGCCGGGGTTGCGCTCTCCCAGACGCGGCCTGGCAGACCTGTACCCCGCTCGAACGTGATCTCACGCGTGACCGCTGCAAATCCTGATAGATCAATGGAAGGGAGGCACCACATGTCGACACAGGTGAGTACGTTCGAATTTCGGTTGACGAGCCATAATGCGCCGAAATCCCAGGCGGCGGTTTCACAGATAGCTTTGATGACCCGGGGCGCCGCCTCGGCCATAGTCGAAGCCTCGGAAAAGATGCGGCTCACAGCGTCTTTAATCCTGAGACGTTGCTCCAGACGCTGCTGTTGCGAGACCACTGAAGCGACGATGAGAGCTGTCATGCTGATTGTCGCGATAAACAGCTGTAGTAAAAATATCGATTCGTGCGGTTCCGATGGCGCGAAAGGCCCGAGATCCCGCACCGTGCCCCAGAGTGCAATCGCGGATGTCACGAATGCCGCCGTGACGGCGCCTCTTCGGCCGAAGCGCAAGGCGGCCCAGAGTAGCGGCCCGAGAGCAAAATATTCCAAGCCGGCGGGAACCGGATTAAGAAACAGCAGCGCTGACATCGAAATGACTGCCATCAACAAGCCCGCAGCCTCGAAGATATGTCTGGATCGGACAGGCAGTACAGGCTGCGTTAGCCACATCAGCAGCAGAGGAGCGATAATCAGGTTTCCCACTGAATCGCCGAGCCACCACGTTAGCCAAACGGTGGAGAGCTCGGGCGGCGCGATGAAGCCGCCGAGATACAAAGTAGTCATACCCAGCGTCGCGCCGGCAGCAGTGCTGATGACGCCGGCGAGAGCTATAAAAATGAGAATGTTTCTAGTGCGGTCAAAAACATTGACGCCCTGGGCAAAGCGAGCTAACAACGTCGCTGCCAG
>DASUVS010000191.1:0-10793 GCA_036378835.1 Binatia bacterium
TCGGCAATACCCGAACCTCAATTTTGTTCAAGTTTGCGCGAAAAACCAAAAGACAAATGGCGCTTGCATGGTTTGTGTCTAATCAAAAGTTCAAGTCTTTTCGTCAGCAATTCGGAGCAACCCGGTCCTGATGGATCACGAAGCAACTGCTTCCTCTTGTCGCGTCAGTGTCATTGCCAATATTGTCGTTGATGCATAGATGTCTGAGTCAGGGCGCACTGGCCAACCGCGAATCTCTGCTTGCTCGAAGTTACAACGGCACAACTGGAAGTTTCGTCTTCTTGGAAGTTGTTGCGTTCGCCCGTAGTCCGGGCGCATGCTTTGCGACCTTTGTCATGTCCAGCGGAGTTGATTATCAACTCATTCATGCAGCTTTGCAGTTCGAAGTGTCCCAGTCTGATCAGGTCTCTCGTATGAACAAACCCGAGTACTATTGGATTCAAATAGACATAAGTCGAAATCTTAGAGTATCCCGATGTTTAGCAGCAGTACATCGCACGTTCACTAAGCGCGCGGGTGTTAGCTGATTTAATTACAGGAGAAGTTAAATCGATGATGCCCAAATATTGTGTCGGCTTTATCGTTTTCATTGTCGGCGCCGTTGTCGGCAGTTTCTTAAACGTCTGCATCTCGCGAATACCCAACGGCCAATCCGTCATACAGCCGCCCTCGCACTGCCCGAAATGTCAAGCGCCGATACCGTTCTTTTACAACATTCCTTTAATCAGCTATCTACTGTTACGCGGCCGCTGTTGTTCGTGCGGGGATCGGATTTCTTTTCGTTACTTTGCCGTTGAACTGTTGATGGCATCTCTGGCGGTGCTTTTGTTTTACCAATTCGGCTTAGGGGTCGCTTTTGTTGTAGAGTTCGTTTTCGTTGCGGCTCTGATTGTCATCTCATTTATCGACTTAGATGTAAGGATTGTGCCGGACGTGATCAGCTTGCCCGGGATTGTCATTGGGCTTCTGTTCTCGGTAATCGGCCACTACTTGATTCGGGATCCGCTGCATGTTGTGCCTACTCCGCTGAGCGCATTCATCGGCGTGCTGGTGGGTGGCGGATTTCTTCTGGCTGTAGCTTGGATTTATGAGAAGTTTACCGGCGTAGAGGGGATGGGCGGCGGTGATATTAAGCTCCTAGCCATGATTGGCGCTTTTCTCGGGTGGCCTTCGATTCCGTTGACTTTATTCTTTTCATCGTTAAGCGGTTCTGTCGTCGGTCTAACTATCATGTTAGCCAAGGGGGTAGATCGCAGGTACGCTCTTCCCTTCGCTCCTTTCCTCTGTTTGGGCGCGCTTGTGTACTTATTTTTCGGTAGAGAGATCATCGATTACTACGTCCCGCCCCGTTGAGTCTAACATTTCAGTCTCCCACTTCTTCCCGTTATTTCCATAAACTGCCCTTGGTAGCTCTGTTCGCGACCTGACTAGCGGCCCTTGACAGCCCCTCATGCGCACCTGTATGGTCCGCGAACTTCCGGAGGAGCCATGGATTGCCAAAGCAGGGTCGGATTCTCTCTCATCGAACTTATCGTGGTGCTAAGTCTGATGGGGATCTTGTTTGCGATTGGGATTCCGGCATCGAACAAGTTACTTCTTTCCTATCAGCTGAACGGCTCCGCGCGCCGCGTTCAGACGGACTTACAAAACATTAAGATGCGTGCGGCAGCCGAGAACCTTGGCTTTCAATTCACATACGGCGCAGGAAGCGGCAGCTATACCATCCGAAGAGACGGTGCCGTTTTCGTCAGCAAGCCTTTACCCGAAGGCATTGTAATCACTCAAGCCGGTACCGTTTCATTTTCACCGAGAGGCACCGCAGGGAGCAATCGCATTCGACTTCAAAATAGAGGGGGCGCATGCAAACAAGTAGTGGTCAGCTCCACCGGCAGGATTCGGGTCTGCAATCCTGCTGGTTGCGGCGAGGATTGCTGAGGATGCTGCTGCGGTTCCCTGCACGAAAACGGTACGAAGACGGATTCACGTTCAACGAAGTGTTACTGGCGATGAACGTGATCGTCATCGGCATTCTCGGCTATTCCGTCGGTACCGGTAATCTGATTCGCTGGAATTCCGCCAGCCGCGATTACACCGTGGCGGTTAACCTGGCGCAAGACAAGCTGGAGCAGATTAAAGCTCAGAAAAATTGGCCAGACGTAAACAACTGCCCGGCATCGGGGGACCATGGTATCGCTGCAACCGGTGAGCCGGGCGGTCAGTTTAACCGATGTTGGGTGATTGCGGATTCGACGTTGGGAGCGGAGTTGAAGGAGATCACTGTAACGGTTTCGTGGCCCGGCCGCGAAAGCCGGGAAGTGACGCTCACCACGTTGCTTTATTCAGGTTGAGATCGCCTATGCAATTTATTCGGAACGATTGCGGCGCCACTTTGATCGAGCAACTAAGTGCTCTAATGCTTGGTACGATAATCATTACGGCCTTATTTGGATTCTACCGTAGCGAACTTTTCCATCTTCTCGCGCAAGAAACTCGGATGGCAACACTGGAAGATGCCAGAGGCGCAATGGACATCATTAGCCGAGATTTGAAATTGGCGGGTTCATGGGGCACAGGAAGCGCGCCTTCGGAAACTGGCTTGGGGGACGATCCGGACGCCGATGACGACTCTGCATGTAATCGCATTTATCGGGCGAGCGAGCGGGTAATCCAGATTCAAATGGATCTTAATGGAAATGGTAATTGCGCCGATCTTGAGCCGCGCGAAAATATTCGCTACGAGCTTGGCGCAGCCACTACGAACTGCCCAGGAAGAACGGTCATCCGCCGCAATGGTGACTGCCTGGTCGCTTATGTGACGGCGCCAAACTCAGGCAAGCTGTTTAAATATTACGATGAAAACGGTTTGCTGCTTAGCGATACCCCGCCGCTGGCAGCCATCAAACGGATCGTGATTTCGTTCTCCGTCGGCATGAAGGAGACGGATTTCAAAACGGGCGCAAGCCTCGGGTCCGCGCTTTCCAGCAGCGTTGAACTGCGGAACTAATGAAAGCTTCGGATGCCTACAGCAAAGCTCTAGTAGCGGACCAGCGTGGGATTGTCCTTTACTCTTCTTTGATGTTGCTGGCGCTGATCATGGCTGTGGGCGTTCAGGCGATCGTTTCGACGCAAAGTAACTTTCAAATTTCAGCAAATTTGCGAGCTGAAAACGTCGCCTTTTATATATCGGAAGCAGGAATCGAGTGGAGCAAAAATGAGCTCGCAAAAGCCACGGCTCATCCGGTGCCGCCATTCAATTCTTCGTCGACAATTTCCTCGGGGGCGTTTTCTGTCGCGACAATTTCCACGATTGCGGTCTCGCCTTTAGTGTCCAGGATGGTGGTACGGTCAATGGGGAGGTTTGCTTCATCTTCCCAGATCGTCCAAGCCGAGCTGATCAAGCGGTTTCTACTGGCCGACGCCGCGGTCGGATTGCGGGGAAATGCAAGCCACCCGATCTTCGTCGGCAATGATTTCTCGATTTCGGGTATCGATCATGATCCGGCAACAAGCAAGCCCATGGCGAGCCTGCGATCCTATGCCGGATTCAGTGTTTCACATCCTGCAACTAAGGAAGCAATCGAGGCGTCGCTGGAACCGAACCAGCTCAGTAGAGTTTCCGGTACTGATCGTCAGGGTGCACTAATAGCTGAAACCCAAAAGCTGCCGTCCCCAGCAATTGCGCAGTTGACTGGCGATCTGTGTTCAGCAGAAAATGCCCAACTCACAGCTGTTCCGGCCGGAACTTCACTATCATTGACCGATCAACAGTGGGGCGACCGATCCGTCCCTCAGCTTCGCTGCCTTGATGGCGCTCCCGGTTCCGCCGATGCGGTTGTTAAACTCAGCAACTCGTCAGGTGCCGGTATCTTGATCGCTAGAAACGCTGATCTGATACTGGAAGGCGGGTTCCGGTGGGAGGGGCTGATTATCATTACGGGAGACATGGTGAGTTTGAAAATATTGGAAACTGGCAACAAAGAGATCATCGGCGGGGTCATCATCAATGAGACCGGTACTTTTTCCGAGACTAATCCGTCGACACTCGAGGTTCACGGTGATATCAAAATACTTTTTAGCCGTTCCGCTTTACACACTGCCGGGACCGTCGTCCCCGCCAGTGCTTTGACGACCGGTCACGCATCATTGCCCGTGGAAGTCGTTCAGAGTTATTGGAGATCGATAACTCCTTAGAAGTAAATCCCGGCCGATTCTCCCGCCGTTTGCCAGCGAATCCACGGAAACGGCCGCATTACATAGCCAAAACAATAATTTACAATCTTGGGATAAGGTGGTAAATTACCCAATCTTAAGCGTCAAGCCTTGCAACTCTAGGGAGTAGAACGCATGGACACACAGCGGACCATAATGGTGGTTGACGACAATCCGGATATTATTACGATCGTCAAAACCATTTTGGAGGGGAAGGGCTACCACGTGCTGAGTGCTTCGAGCGGTCAAGAATTATTGAATCTGCTGACGGATGGAAAGCCGGACCTGATTATCCTCGATATCATGATGCCTGAAATGGACGGATTGGAAGTTCTGGGCCGTCTAAAGGCGGTTACAGAGACCGCTTCTATTCCTGTAATTCTGCTCACCGCCAAGGTTCAATATGAAGATGTTCTAGGCGGGTATAAACTAGGCGCCGATTACTACATTACCAAGCCTTTCACCAGCACGCAGCTAGTCAATGGGATCAATCTGCTCCTAGGCGAAAGCAAGAACTAGCGCCGGCGCCGGCTCCATCTCCACCTCAGCCATTTCTACCGCTGTATTGGCGTGGTACAAAGGTACACGCTCGGCGAAACAGTTCTGTTGATCAATCCCATGGTTGGTTTCATCACTTTCGAAGGCGGTGACGGCAGCGGAAAATCTACCCAGATTAGATTGCTGGAGAAGCACCTCGTGATGCGGGATAAAACCTGCCTCACGACGCGAGAACCGGGCGGCACTTCGCTCGGTCGACTTCTGCGCCAGATTCTTTTAGAAACTGGAAAACGGCCGATCAGCGCCTCGACCGAGCTCTTCTTGTATTTGGCCGACCGGGCCCAGCATGTTCATGAAGTGATCGCGCCCGCGATCCTTAAGGGTACGATCGTTTTGTCCGACCGATACATAGACTCGACCGTGGCATACCAGGGCTACGGACGTGGCTTTGACCTTCAGTTGCTGCTCAGCCTGAATCGAATCGCCAGCGAAGGTCTGACACCCGATATCACCTTTTTGCTCGACTGTCCGGTACAGTTAGGGTTGTCCCGTACGGTCCATCGCGGGTCGAATCCATCGACATCCAAGAGTAACGATCGCTTTGAAAGCGAGAATCTGGAATTTCACGAGAAAGTGCGTAACGGCTTTCTCGATTTGGCGGCAGCGGAACCGGAACGATTTTATATCATCGATGCTTCGCGGTCGGAGCAAGAAGTATTCGCAGCTGTTAAACAGATTGTTGACCGAAGACTAGATTTGCCGCGCTAAAAATTAGTAGAACCAATCATGGGCCTTTCCGAAATCATTGGTCATGAAAAGCAAATAGAGACGTTGCGCCAGTCACTCTTGAACGGCAGATTGCATCAAGCCTATCTGTTTATCGGGCCTGATGGGATCGGCAAGAGAACTGTTGCCTTGGCCTTGGCTCAAATGATCCACTGCATGGAGTTAGACAGTGACTTTTGCGGCGCCTGCGGTTCTTGTCGTGCCATTCAAACAGGCAATCATGCCGATTTCCGAGTTGTGGAACCACTCCCCAACAAGAAAGATATCAGCATCCAGCAGGTTCGCGAATTAGAGAAAGCGTTGAGCCTTCGATCCTTTTCGGGACGCCAGAAAGTGGCGATCATCGATCCCGCGACTTCGATGAACTGGCCTGCGCAAAATGCATTGCTGAAGACATTGGAAGAACCGCCGCCGGGCTGCGTTTTAATCTTGGTCGCGTCTAATGCTGGGGGCGTGCTCCCGACCGTGCGCTCGCGCGCCTTCGCTCTTTCTTTCGCTCCATTGCCCCGACAACTTATAGTCAGATTTTTAATCTCCAGCAAAGGAAAGACCAGAGAGCAGGCCGAATTCTCAGCGGCTTTAGCGATGGGAAGCCTGGGGGCGCTAAGCAAGATCGATAACGAAAAGATGATCGAAAACAGGCTCGAATGGATGGAGACGCTGGTTTCCTTGCGAGCCGGAGACTACCGGGCAGCCTTAAACGCAGCCGAAGCGCTTGCCGGAAATCGTGAGGAGACACTGAGTTTTCTGGAATGGGCGGGACTTTGGTACCGCGATTTGCTAACGTTCCGAATCGCTCATGCGCCGAATCAAGTCGTTAATATCGATATGCTGCCGCGAATCGAAGAACAGTCCGCAGGAATCCGGGAGGATGATCTGTTCTCGCTGTTGTCGAAGACAACCGAGGCATCACGGCTGATTCAAAGAAATCTTAATCGCCGGATGGTGCTAGAAGATCTGTTGCTCCGCGCTGTCGAGAGACCTTGATGGACAGAATTTACATCACGACACCCCTTTATTACGTCAACGCGGAACCTCATTTGGGCAGCGCTTATACCATGATCCTTTCGGACACCCTGGCGCGGTATTACCGCGGCAGGGGCTGCGAAACTTTTTATCTCACCGGCACCGACGAGCATGGCGACAAAATTGCTCACGCGGCGGCCAATGCGGGACTGGAGCCGAAAGAGTTTACTGATCAAATCAGCGCGACTTTTCGCTCCGTATGGGATGAATGCGGCTTTGCGTACGATTATTTTATCCGCACCACGGATGATTATCACGTTCGTTACGTGCAGGAAGTTCTGGGCACCGTATATAAATCCGGAGATATCTATTTCGATCGGTATAGCGGCCTTTACTGCTTTGGCTGTGAGCGTTTTTACACGGATAAAGAGTTGGTCAACGGTAAGTGCCCGGACCATCTCACCGAGCCGGAACTGATCGAGGAAGAAAATTATTTCTTCCGAATGAGCAAGTACCAAGACCACCTGCTGCGTCACATTGAAAGGCATCCTCAGTTCATCAGGCCAGAGGGATATAAGAACGAAGTGCTTGCAATGCTGCGAGAACCAATCGAAGACCTCTGCATTTCCCGCCCCAAGACCCGGCTCACGTGGGGCATCGAGCTTCCTTTCGACAAGCGATACGTGACCTACGTTTGGTTTGACGCGCTGATCAACTATGTCAGCGCTCTAAAGCGTGAAGGCGAAGGCGAGTTTCAAAAATTTTGGCCTGAAGCCCAACACTTCATTGGCAAGGATATCGTCAAACCTCATGGCGTATTCTGGCCCACGATGCTTCTGGCGGCGGGGCTTCCGCTCTACAAGCATCTCAATGTTCACGGCTATTGGACCGTTGAAGGTAAGAAGATGTCGAAGAGTATCGGCAACACCATATCGCCGTTGGAAGTGAAGCAAACGATTGGCATGGACGCTTTTCGCTATTTCGTCCTTCGCGAGAGCGTTTTCGGACAGGACGCCGATTTTCGACGAGAGAGCTTAATCGGACGTTACAATGCTGATCTGGCCAATAACCTGGGCAACTTAGTCAGTCGTGTTCTTGCGATGCAGGCGAAATATTTTGCCGGTGTGGTGCAACCGTTAAGTCAGCAATGGACCGATGAAGATAACCAGTTGAAGAACGTTTATGCCAAAGCCGAGAGCGAAATCGGACGCCATTTGGCTGAGCTTCAATTTCACCGCGCACTAGAAGTTCTCTGGGCCGCTCTGGACCATACCAACCGTTACATCGTGCAGACTTCGCCCTTTACGCTCATGAAAGATCCCGCCAATCGACCGCGAGTTGGAGAGATTTTGCACCACTTGCTACAGGCGGTTTGCCAATTAGCTCGCCTATTGAAGCCTTTCATGCCGGATACCGCGAAAGAACTTCAATCGCTGCTTGCTTTCGATGAGGGCGATCCAGCGCTCGAAGCATCTTGGGGGAATTCATTCGCTGCCGGCCATAAGGTTAATAGCCCGAAAGTCTTATTCCCTCGCATCGAAGTTCCAGCCAACGTCTAGCTTCCAAATGAGCGATCCCAAGCGTCTCAGTCTTGTAGACAGTCACGCCCATATTCAAGGGACGGAGTACGCGGGTGACGTTGAAGCCGTCATCGCGCGCGCGCGTGAGGCGGGAATCGACAAAATCATCGCGGTGGGCGGCGCGGGTGAGATGTCGAGCAACCATGAGGCCGTGGCGCTAGCCGCTTCGTATGAAAACGTCTATGCAACCGTCGGCATGCATCCCCACGACGCAAAGGATGTCGGGTCAGAAGAATTAGCAAACTTACGAGATCTGACTGTGCATCCGAAAGTGATCGCGGTGGGGGAAACGGGTCTGGACTACTATTACAGTCATTCGCCGCATGACGTGCAGCGGCGAGTGTTCGCCGAGTTTATTCAACTTGCGCGCCAGGCCGGCTTGCCGCTGGTCGTCCACGAACGCGATGCTGCGCAGGATGCTGCTCAACTTCTACGTTCGGAAGGACGTGGAAACCTGCGCGGCGTTATTCATTGCTTCACCGGGAATTACCAGGCTGCCTGCGCCTACTTGGATCTGGGATTTTATCTTTCCTTTACCGGGATTATTACATTTAAAAATGCCGAGCCTCTGCGCGATGTGGTGCGGCAAGTGCCTTTAGAAAAGATACTTATCGAAACCGATTCGCCTTATCTCACTCCGGTGCCGCATCGCGGCAAACGCAATGAGCCAGCATACGTTCGCCTGGTCGCGGAAGCTGTGGCTATAATGAAAAGCATTTCCCTGGAAGAGGTGGCACAAATCACATCACGGAACGTTCGGGAGCTGTTCAGCATTTAGCGCATTGCGGCCTTTGTTGTCTTGTTCTTCGATCATTGCTGTGTATTAGATTCAAATAACACTGCAAGCGGGGAGGGCGAGGTATGAAAGGGAATGCCGACGTGCTCAAGGTGTTGAACGAGGTCCTGCGCAAGGAACTCACCGGCATCAATCAATATTTCATTCACGCGAAAATGTGCAAAAACTGGGGCTATGCCGTGCTCGCCGAACACGCGTGGAATGAGTCGATCGACGAAATGAAACATGCGGATCAAATCGTCGAAAGGGTTCTTTTTCTCGAAGGCGTCCCGAACGTTCAAGCTTACGACAAGATTCAGGTCGGATCTAACGTCAAGCAGCAATTAGAAAACGATCTCGGGTTGGAGCAGGCGGCGCTGACTGTTCTCAGGCCCGGTATAAGAACCTGCCTGGACGCTCGAGACGACGCAAGCCGGGAGCTGCTCGAACATATTGTCATCGACGAAGAGCACCATATCGATTGGATCGAGACTCAGTTTCACCAGATCAAGGAAGTCGGCTACGAGAACTACCTGGCGCAGCAGATTTTTAAGAAGAATTGATCCGCTTATCGCGAATTTTCCTAATCCGAACAAGCTGCCCCCTTAGACTCGATCAGTTAGTCCATGTCTTGAGGGTAGATCCTGTCCCGCACATCTAAATCCTCATCGTGGAATGATCCTCACCGGCCATCGGACCTCTAACTGTTGGCGGTCAGGGAATATCGTATTGCGTACGATGATGCCGACGGTATCTGTGGGGTATGGGTTGAAGTTCGTGCGTTGCCGACTGGTTTTCCGTTCATTCGCTTGACGGGAGCGGCTCAAAGCGCGCACCGGGCTCGCCAGCCGACAGGGATACATTATCTGGGTGTACTGAGAAATCAGCCGTCGGCCGCAAACGTGGTGCATCGAGAGAGGATCCATTTGACTTGAGCATTGTATTGACTCTATGCCGAAAGAGTACTGTGTTGGTTGTCTCTGAGTTGCGCCAATACTCCTTCGAGCCAATGTTGGGCCGGCGCATCGTAATCGACATCGCAATCGACACGTCGATGGATGCGCGTAGCGCCGAGCCGTTCCAACGCGGCATCGAACTCCCGGCCGCATTTGCAGAAGTGATCGAACGTCGCGTTGCCGAGTGCGAGTACAGAAAACCTGACGCCACTCAGATTGGGGCCGTCGCCGTGCACCACCGCTTGCCAGAACGGTATCACGCCGTCGGGCGGTTCACCATCGCCGTAGGTGCTGACTACCATCAAGACACACTTGGTGTCACTCAACACGTTTGGCTGACAGTGCGCCATGTCTCTCACTTCTGATGTAAGTCCCTCGCATCGCAGCGATGCCGCCAGCCTATGAGCCAACGACTCGGCGTTGCCGGTGACCGTGCCGTAAAGAATCAGAACTGAGTCAGCGTTGTACCGCGTCATCCATCGCGGGCGGGCGGCTTCGTGACCATTGTGAGCACGGCCGTTAGTTTGATTGCAGTTTCCAAGTTCCATCTCGATCCTCGCTAGGGTTTTTGATGTCTCATTACTCTGCGACAGATTTATGGGGGCTGCAGGAAAAATTTCCGCGGGCACAGGTGTATAGGTCATCGCATTTTGGGCGCCGCGTTCGCGATAGCGGAAGCGCCGCCACGCCATGGCGAGTCCGGTCCAGACGAGAAAACAACCGCCGAGCGATGCCAGGCCGGCAATGGTTTGGCCGATAAAGCCCAGCGCTTCGCCGGTGTGGAGACCGCGGAGATAAGTCCTAAGTTTCCGTCCTGGACTGCTAGCGGAATAAGGCTCCCACTTGACCACTTCACCGGTTGTGTGGTCGAGCGTTAGCTGCGAACGCGCGAAAGGATGCGGTGGTTGGGCCTCCTGAAGTGACACCGTGACCGGACCGTCACCCCGGGCGGGCAGCCGAATCATGATTGTCGCCCACTCGGGCATTTGCTTTTGCGCGCGCGCGAGAAAAACATCGAAGCTC
>DASUVS010000192.1:0-19726 GCA_036378835.1 Binatia bacterium
CTTGCGGATATCGTAGAAAGCTGCGCAAGACAGCTTGAAGCTCACGGATTCATTCGAGTCGATGAATCATTTGTTCCGCCGTCCCCCGCTCTCAAAAGCACACCGGCTTTGAACGAACAGTCACCGCGCTAAGTAAGCAGATCAATCGGGTTCCGCTCGGAGGCCATGCACGAGGTTCTCTCATTTCGAATGCGCAAAGTTAAATTCGTGGCCCACCTTAGTTGTAATAAGACCCAAAACCACGATCTTGCCTTTCGTTGTCTTCCAAGTTCATTGACTTAGTAAGCCAATGTCGCTATCAATTAACGAGTTTACCCGCCAGCGAGCCGTTAGCTCAGGCGGTAGAGCATCTGCCTTTTAAGCAGAGGGTCGCTGGTTCGAATCCAGCACGGCTCACCACTACGTCCCCGTCGTCTAGCCTGGCCCAGGACACCGGCCTTTCACGCCGGCGACACGGGTTCAAATCCCGTCGGGGACGCCAATGATGATCTTGTTGTTCAGCGTTTCGTGTCCCTCACCATCTAATCGATTAAATGTCATGCTCTACCGTCAAGTAAAGCACATCGAACCAATCGACCCTGGAAGTCTTAGCACCTTCTGATGATCGAAGCGCTGTCGCGGCGCCCTGCAAACTAATCCAGGCCAAATCTGGTTAAGCCGCGACCGAGGGGATTCACACAATGAGGCAAAGTAAATCAAGCAAATCGATCGTGCTACTCTACGATCGTGGCATCGCTTCAGCTCTGGCCGACCAGACTCTTGTACCGGCAACATCGGTTATATTCGAGATCTTTCACAGAGCTATATATCCTTATGAAAGACGTTTCGAGCCAGTTGCTCGTGTGATACTTACCTATAAAAGGATGATACTACCAATGGGCAAGCACCCTAATTTTCTGCTGATCATCACCGACCAGCAACGAGCCGATCACTTGGGTTGTTATGGCAATTCTGTGGTGCAGACTCCAAACGTCGATTCGTTGGCAACGGCAGGCACACGGTTCGATCGTTTTTACGTGGCAACTCCGATTTGCATGCCGAATCGAGCCACGCTGATGACCGGTCGGATGCCGTCGCTGCACGGGGCGCGTCAGAATGGCATTCCACTTTCACTGAGCGCGACCACGTTTGTCGATATTTTGCGCGCTGCGGGCTACGAGACGGTTCTGATTGGAAAGTGTCATCTCCAGAGCATAAACGGCACTCCTCCGGTCATAGGCATACCTCAAGCAGACGTAAAGCGGATTGCGCCGCCCGAACATTTGCGTGAAGCCGATAACTCGATCAATGAACAAGGCCGCTACGATCAGGAACTACCATCGACCTGGGCGCACGATCCTGAATTTGAGCCGGCGAAGCCCTATTACGGTTTCAACCATGTGGAACTGGCGATCGGGCACGGCGATAAGGCTGTCGGACATTATGAACGTTGGCTTAAAGCACGTTATTCGGATTCCGACTCCTTGCGCGGAGCGACGAATCAGCTTCCCGGAAACGATTATATTGCACCGCAGGCTTGGCGCACGAGAATGCCGGAAGAACTCTATCCGACCACTTTTGTCGCGGAACGCACTATGGATTACTTGGAGACATATTACCGCTCGGATCAGAGTCGGCCATTTTTCATTCAGTGTTCGTTTCCCGACCCGCACCATCCATTCACGCCTCCGGGCAAATACTGGGAAATGTATGATCCGGAATCGATCGCATTGCCGTCGTCGTTTAATTCAGGAGAAAGGCCTATCCCGCCGCACCTGCAAAAACTTTATGAAGAACGAGAGTTGAACAAGAGCAATCGTGACGGTCAGCGAACTTTCGCAATCAGCGAGCGCGAGGCGCGTGAGGCAATCGCGCTTACTTACGGCATGATCACCATGATCGATGACGCGATCGGCAAGATACTCGCGCGGCTGGTGGCGCTGGGGCTGGAGTCAAATACCGTGATCGTGTTCACCACCGATCATGGGGATTTTATGGGCGATCACCAACTACTTTTGAAAGGCGCGCTGCACTACCGCGGGCTAGTTCGGGTGCCATTTATCTGGCATGATCCTGCCGCAGTCAAAAAGAACATCATCAATTCCGGACTGTGCGGCACGTTGGACATAGCCAGCACTGTTCTCGACCGGGCCGGCTTGGCAGGATACAACGGGATGCAGGGACGAAGTTTGCTTTCCGCCGTGGAAGGGGACGCTACGGGGTACGACGCGTTGCTCATCGAGGAACATCAACGACGCGGCTACATGGGTCTGGAGAATAATTTCCGGGCGCGAAGTCTGATCACCGATAAACATCGACTTACCTTGTATGAAGGAGTGGAATGGGGCGAGCTGTATGATCTGGCGAGCGATCCGGACGAGTCGAACAACTTATGGGATGTTTCGCATGCCGCTAAATATCGCAACCACTTAACCGAGAGACTCGCGCGTAAGATGATGCAGTTGGCCGAGACAAGCCCGTTGGCGAAGCATCACGGCCCCTGATCAAGGTGGAAGCCACCTTGGTTCTTGCAACATAGTTCGTTATCTTTGCTGTGACATCCGTGGGACAGGCATCCAGGAGGACCCCTTAAAAATTAGCTTTTGAAGCGGGCACCTTTATTGCTTTTCGACCGAAAACGACCAAACCTCGAGGTGAAACATGAGCGAGCACGTCTACAAACAAATCGAGTTGACCGGCACCTCCAAGACCAGCGTCGAAGATGCGGTACAGAATGCAGTTACAAAGGCCGGCCAGACGCTGCACAACATTCATTGGTTCCAGGTAATCGAGACGAGAGGCTACGTTGAGAACAATAAGATCGATTACTGGCAAGTGATCATAAAGCTTGGCTTCCGGCTGGACGACTGAGCCCTCGGTTAAGGTAGCGCGGTTGCCATCGGCGATTTGAAAGTCGAACCGCCGGTAGAGTCGTCCACCAACGTTAAGCGCCGGTCTTACTTCGCTTTGGTCCCTGCGGCGATGAGCGCCGGCATCGGCAGCTCTATAACCTCTCCGATTCGGTACTGCTCCGCATCGGCGCAGATCGCTGCACAAATCTTTTGCAATACCACCGGCTTCTGGCTCTGGAGCAATCCGGCTGTGCGAACCGTACTATTTAACATAGCACCGAAAAGCGCCTCTCCATCTGACAAGCGCCATACTTGAGGAACTTTGACGACGGTCGTATTCTCGAAGCCTGCGCCGGTCAGTTCCCGGAGACATTCAGCAGGATCGCTAAAGCGAAAGAAGGCTGGTCCTTCCGGCAGTTCGATTCTTGGTTCGCCGTAGGATTCCACCGCTCGAAGCACGATATCGAACCCGATGGTCTCCTCAGGTCGAGCCCAGGCGGTAAAAGCAAAATAACCGCCAACTCGGATAACTCGCCAGGCCTCACGTAGCGCGAGCTCCGGCTGGGCGAAGTGAAGGATACCAAAATTACTTACGGCCGAATCGAATAGTCCGTTGCCTACTGGTAGCTGCTCCGCGTTCCCCTCTCGGAACTCGATGCCGGGATGAAGCTTGCGCGCCTCTTCTAGCATCCTCGCCGAGAAATCCAGACCGAGCACGGTCGCGCCGCGTTTTGCTGCGGCTGCAGCGACATAGCCGGGCCCTGCGGCGATGTCGAGGAATTTTGTGCCGGCCTTTACCCGAACCGCATCCAACAGAGGTCCGATCGTTTGGGTCGTCAGCTTGCCGAATGCCAGATGATACCGCTCGGGAATCGTTTCCCATCCGGCGTGTTCAAAAATCCGAAACGCTTCGGGGTCGATCGTCATAGGACTGGGCCATGCAAAACGAACTTAACAGTTTGTCGGTTTGGAAGGAGGTTTTTCGACGTTGTGCGGTGATTGACGTCGTCACTGTTCAAGCCGCGCTCAACTCACGTGACTTCTGGATGAGACTACGAGGAGTATCATTGGATTGAGATTCTTAGGATTGAATTACGGCATCTCAAGAAGTAAACGCCCGAAACCGTGCAATGGTTGTCTTACATGCAGCCGTTTCTGCACTGACCAGACTCGGGCGGGCACCGGATGAATCACCGGAACCTGCAAATCGTCTTCCAACAAACGAATGATGTCCAGGCAGCGCCAACCAGTGCCTAGCATGTAAATCGCTTCGGCACCGGGATGCTTTAAGAAGGCTTGTCGCGTATGCGCGTAGATTTCCTGCGACGCGAGCCGGCCGACATCTTCGAAGGCAACCGACATCCCTTCCATGGCCAGCACATCGAAACCGGCATCGCGGAAATAACTGGTCGTAATCTCGTTTACGCTGCCGATAAAGTAGGTGACACCAATAATCTTCTTTACATTTAAAGCACGTAAGGCGTCTACTTGGGTTTGCGCCGCCGTAATGATCGGCACCTTATATTTACACTCCCAGTCTGTGATAATCGTTTTTTCGCCTTGATAACCATGCACCATGAATGGTGGAGCGCCTTCGGGGTGAATCAGATCGACGCCTTCGTTGGCCAGCTCGGCAACTTTCTCTTCGACCGCATCGAGGGCGGCCCGGAATTCATCTACCGTTCCCCGCTTGAAATTTAGATAAACCGGCAGGACGCCGATACCCTCGGGCAGCAAACGAATGAATTCTTCAAGTGATCCGGGACGGTGTGTCGGTTTCACGACACCGACAACGCCGCGCCAGCTTGTAAAAACCACTCCGCGCTCCTTCGCTACGATTTTGACTTGAATACCTGCGGAAACTTCGCCTTTAGCTGCGCCCGCACATCATTGGGGACTTCCACCACCTTCGGGAATTCCCCCTTCAGCTTGCGGTTATAGGGAACGCACGCATCGATCAAAATGCGGTTGTTAAAATTTCCCGGCAGAAACATCGGATCGCGCCCCGAAGACCAGGCTTTCTGAATCAGATCGATATCGGTGATCGGATCGAACCGGGTGCCCATCGCCCATAGCACCTGATCCATGTCCGAGCAATCGACATCATCGTCGACAACCACCGTCCATTTGCCGTTGTACGCGCCGGCCATACAGTTGGCGGCGACGTGAAGCACGTTGCGAGCATGCCCCGGATAACGTTGCCGGATCTGAATGGCGGTGAAGCGAGTCGCCGGGGCGCCTTCGTGATTCCAGACGCCCAAAATCTCCGGCAACCCGCAGGCTTCCAGCGCTTTCCAAATTTCCGCAGCGCCGGCAATGCCTTTGAGCAAGCCGGTTTCGTCCACCGGCTTGTGCTGTGGCGCGCATGTGAGAATCGGATCATTGCGATACATGACGGTTTTCACATTCAAGTACGGTCGCGGCACGACATCGTCGGAATAGTAGCCCATCCATTCGCCGAACGGTCCCTCAGGTCTGACCTGCCCCGGCACCGCCTCGCCTTCGATGACGATCTCCGCGTCAGCCGGAATCGGAAAACCTGTGAAGGGTCCTTTCACGACCTCCACCGGCGCGCCGCGAATCCCTCCCGCAAAATCGTATTCAGAGACTCCGCTCGGCAATGGACTCGCCGAGAGCAAGTAAAGGAGCGGATCCTGGCCGCAGACAATCGCAAATTTGGCGCTCTGCCCGCGTTCGAAATACTTGTCGCGGTGAATGCGTCCGTGTTTACCTTCAGTAATCTGACAACCGATAGTTTTTTCATCGTAAACTTCACAGCGATAGGCGCCAAAGTTATACCATTCCGCATCCGGATCCTTGGTGATGCACATATCGGCAGTGCCGATGTAGCGGTGCGTATCTTGTTGGTGATGAATCGGCACCGGCAACTTGAGCACATCCACCTTGTCGCCTTCCAACACATTGTCAAATATCGGCCCGCTTTTGACGATCTTCGGCTTGAGCAGCTTCATGTCTTCCATGCGATGATGATAGGCTTTGACAATATCGGCCTTGTGCTCGTATTCGAGCGGCAACCCCAGAGTCAAGGCGACCCGTTTGATGGTTGAGAACTGTCCGTAGAGCGTCCGATAACCTTTTGGATAACCGGGAACTTCATCAAAAAGAATCGCCGGCGCCTTGCCCTTGCCGGTTTCCGTAAGCATCTGGGTAATCGCCCCCATTTCTCGATCCCAGTGCGCGCCGTTGATTTTCTGCAACTCGCCTAACTTTTCGACCTGTTCCAGCCAGTCGCGCAAACCATGATAGGACACCGTGCTTTGGGTTGTTCCAACTCTCTCTGGACGTGCCATTGATCCTCCTAATTATTTGCTCAGTGTGGGTTGTGCCGGTGCATCGGGGAGCACAAGAAACCATACGTTTGGCTCCCCTTCTTGTCAAGGAACTCAGGCGCTTAGCTCTTGTTTACCGATTTTACCGATGATATGACGCGGAGCGTTTCTGATAATCGGTGATAAAGGCCTGCTCGGAAAGTGAGGGTTTGATGGGATCTGGAAATGGTTATGATCAACGTCTTCGTGCGATTGGGCAAGCGCTCGACACCAAGCGGATGACCGCTTTCGAACTCAAGGCTGATGCCGAGCGCTATGTGGTGCGCGGAGTTCCGGAAAAGGATTCAAGCGTGCGAGCGAGATTGCGCGATTGGCGTAATCTCATGCAGGGGGCATCCAAGGAAACCGCGCTTTCCTATGGAACCGCCGAGATCGAACGCCTCGACCATCAAGGCCGTTTGAACCGAAGGAAGCCTGACCGGTTGCCCGACTTTTATAGCTTGCCCAATACTTTGAGAACGGTGGGATCTTACCTGGATTCGAAGAACGCGGAGCTGCTGGAATTGCACAAAAGTCCGCTTAGCGTCACTCTCTTATACCAAAATGAAAACGGCCATCCCGATATGGAAGAAAGATCGATTGCGTCATTTTACAACTTATTTGTCGCGTTACACGCTAAGCGCAAGAGCAACTGACAGCGTCGGTGCGTTGGGCAATAGATGACGGACGCCGGCGCGTTTCAGTTAGAGATTGTTTTCTCACAAAATTCTGCTACTCCGAGCGGCCTCTGATCGCGTTCAGCACTTTCTCAGCGGTAATCGGCAAAGACGTGATGCGCGCGCCCACCGCGTCGTCCACGGCGTTGGCAATGGCGGCGGCGGTGGGTATCAATGCAGTTTCGCCGATGCTCATACTGTTATAGGGACCGCTGCCGATTGCCGACTGAATGATAGCAGTTTTGAGCACCGGCACGTCTTTGATATTAGGGATTTTGTATTCTCCCAGGTTGGTTGTCAGAACCTTTCCGCTTTCATCGACAGTGAGATCTTCCATGATGCCATAGCCCATTCCCATAATCACGCCACCGTCGATTTGCCCCTGGTGGGTTAACGGGTTAAGAATGGCTCCGGTATTATGAGCGGTGGTCAGCTTTATAAGCTGGACCTCACCGGTTTGAGTATCCACCTCCACCTCGGCCACCTGAGCGACAATCGATGTCTCCGGCCCATCCGCCATATTGGCGTAGTGCCCCTGCCCGATTATGGAACCCTCGTTAGCTTCGGCAATCTCCGCAAAGGTCATGCGCCGTTCAGCGCGACCATGAGTGACGCCGCCATCGTAAAGAATCAGTTCCTCCGGCGCTGCATTCATTGCCTCGGCGGCAATTCTCAGGACCTCTTCGCTCGCCTTTTTAGCGGCCTCATACGCCGATCCGCCATGCACTCGGGTGCTGCTACTGCCGCGCACTCCAGTATCTTTGATCACTTGAGTCGTATCCAGCATCTCGACCCGAATCGACTCCGGGGATACCTTGAGCTCTTGGCCGACGATTTGACGCATGATTGTAAATGCGCCAGGACCGGTATCGGTCACCGCCGACGAAAGTGTGACAACTCCGTCTTTATCGATTCTGACGAAAGCGTAGGACTCTCCGCCTTTGGAAACCCAATTGGCAATCGCGCAGCCGCGGCCAACGTTCTTGCGCTTGGGACGGCGGTAATCGGATATCTCGACCGCCTTGAGCAAGGTATCGCCGGGCTTGACGTGCGGCATGACTTCACCCAATGGAGATTTATCACCGTCGGTCATGAAATTGATTCGGCGATACTCGGCTGGATCCATTTCCAGACGCCTGGCAACGAGGTCGGCATGACTTTCGGTGGCGAAAAATGCTTGTAGATGTCCGGGAGCGCGCATGTAACCGCATGGCGTCTTGTTGGTGTAGACGTATTTTTCCTCGATAAAACAATTGGCCACCCGATAAGGTCCTGCGGCATCGTGAGCGCCGACCAGATATCCCTGCGGGCGATACGAGCCGTAGGCGCCACTGTCGAAGACGAATTCTATGCGCTGAGCCATCATCATGCCGTTCATCTTGACACCGGTTTTGACCCTTATCACGGCGCCATGGCGCGGATTTCCGGCGAGTAATTCCTCGCTGTAATCGATCAGCAGCTTGACCGGTCGCCCGGTCTTTTTTGCCAATGCATAACAAAGGGCGACTTCATTGGCGTCTCCCTTGCCCCCGAAATCGCCGCCGACATAGCAGGGATGCACGATCAAGCTTGCCGCCGGGACTTGTAACGCATTGCCGACTTGCTCGCGCAAATTAAAAGGGCTCTTGGTCGAAGCCCAGATTTCTGCCCTACCATCGGTATTCACTCTCACCAAACAACCATGAGGCTCGATGTAGGCCTGATGTACGGCTGGAACCGAATACGTGTGCTCGACGGTAATGTCGGACTGCCGGAAACCTTCCTCCACTTCCCCCTTCTTCCAAGTGAGATGCACGAAAAGATTGCTCGGCGATTCGATCTTATGTAGCAGGCCCTTATATCCTGCTAAATCCGGATGCAGCAGGGGTGCCGAAGGTTCCATCGCTTGAAGCGGATCAAGGACAGCCGGGAGCTCTTCGTAGTCGATATCGATCAAATCCAGCGCCGCTTCCGCCTGTATTTCAGATTCAGCCGCCACCGCTGCAACCTTTTCACCGACGTAACGGACGACGCCTTCCGCCAGGATCGGCATATCGATAATTTTCTTGCCGATCCTGGCGCCGCGGAAATCATCTCCCGCGAGTATCGTTTTAACGCCGGGTGCCGCGAGGGCTCGCGGCATATCGATTTTTTTTATGCGCGCGTGAGCGACCGGGCTTCTCAGCACTTTCACCCATAGCATGCCGGGAAGAACCACATCGCCGGCATAAACCGCCTTGCCCCCGACTTTTTGTTCGCTTTCAACCCGCGGGCTAGGGATGCCAACGCTACGTAGATCGGTCATAAGCAACCTCGATTGAATTTTCTTGAGGGTCACCACTTGAAGATCGGTGCTAGCTATGAGTCTGGTTAACTTCGATTCTTAGCGCGCTGAATATTGAGCTGCGTTTTTCAGTGACCATAGGTTCAGCAGTGGATTCAAGTCAACACTAAAGCTAACACTGAGCGGCTCTAAAAAGGACGTCAAGCTCCGAAGGAAGGTTGCCAGAGTCCGCCAATGACCTCGTCTTAGCGCTTCTAAAAGAAAGAGAGAGTTGTGACTGTGAGTTCTGTCCAAACTCTACACGCCGAAGCTCCTATAAATTCACGGCTTTTCTCCGGCCTGATGTATTTGCAAGCTACTGAGGACGCTGCCGAGAGGCCCGACTTGAACCGGCAGGCCTTTGTGGTAGGCGATCGCCTGATTCGAATAGGGGGAAACCCGTCCACCGGGCGTAAGGATTCCCACCAGATTCAGGGGGTCCGCTGCCGATATGATGAACGGCTGCTGACTGTCATCACTGCGCCGTTCGGCACGAAGCTTCTCGATGGCAACCGGCAACGCAAATTGCTCGCCGACGAAACCGTTTACAAAGCGGCCGCCGCGAATCTCGCCGCGCGCCTCTAATCGACGATAGGTCGTGAGCAGAGTTCGCCATGGCGGGAGATTTGCCTCCCGGGCGAGAAGATCACGAAAAACCACGCCATATCGTTCGAGTAGTTGCCGCGCCTGCCGCTCGATAATTTGTTCGCGGTTCAATTGAGCGTCGCCGTTCTGATTATTCCACAGGGACCACCTGCCTACGGGCATCGTCCGCACCGCGCTCTTTCCCCCACTAATCACCCTGAAATTGTGACGCTTCCCCTGGCGCTTGTGCTCAGGCAGCAACAGCACTCGTAACCCGGCAATGCCGTCGCCGGTAGCCAGACCATGGGCCACCAGCTCCCAAAGCGCTTCTTCGACCTTGATTTTCAGAAGGCCGGCGCCACGCGCAATGTCGGCAACAAAGGACGCGCCCCGCTGTTCCAGATAGCGCGCCACGTCGCGCGCGCTGCTCGAAAGCGTGGCCACATCGACCCAAGACAGTGAGCGGTCCCGAAGGAAATAATCCAGGTCGTCCCGCAGCAAGAAAGCGATGGGAGCGTTTCGCGCCGGAGCTGCCAAGCGCTTGCGCCGGCGCCTGGTGCGAATTTTTTCCGAAAGATGATCGTCGGCACTTTGCTCGGGCCGCAATCTGCCCCAAGCCACGACACCGGCAAGACACAGATGTTCCAGATCCGCTGGGGAGTAATTCCGCACGCGCGCCGGGAGAACTGATTGTTCCCAGGCAGGCGCCGGCAGTTCCAGTCCCTGCAACTGTTGGATCACGCGCAGGACTCCGTCACGCCCCTCGAGCTGGCGATTGACTCCGACGTGCTGCCAGGACAATAGAAAATTCATAAATTCTACCGGCGAGACCGGCTCTATCTCTCGGCGCATGCGGCCGAGAGTGAGACGATGGATGCGCGCCAGCAAGACGCGATCACACCATTCGATTTCACCGGCCGAATCGCTCGATGGAGTGAACCGGCCGCGCAAAACCATCCCGGTCCCTTCTGAGGACAACAACGCCGACTCTATCTTGCGCGCTTCGATACCCAGACGCTTCGACAAGGCGTTTACGGTCGTCGGTCCGATCGCTTCCATCCAGCCCTGGACTATTCTTCTGAACGCTTCTTCTTCCGACAGGGCTTGCGCTTCGAATCCGGACGGAAACTCTACGGTTGGAGCGAGCGTCGCATCCGGCAGGCAAGTCCGGACCCACTCAAACCTTTCGGCCGCGACATACGCGGTGATTGCGCTTTGAGAGCCAGGAGGCAGCCAAGTCGCTTCTGTAACGCGGCCGTTGTTTATCAACTCTTCAGCGATCCTGCGCCACTCGGGGCGCTCCTGCACCGGCAGAATGCCAACCCCGAGCAAAAAATCGTGGAGCTCGTCGCCATTGCGGATTTCGGGCCAGGCCTGATGGCAGACCTCATCGATTGCCGCTTGGTCAAGCTGCCCGAATTCGCGCTCCAGCCGTAGATCCGTCCGTCTTAGAGAAACCGCCCGGGCGCGCCGTTCTTCCAGGGGTGCATCGTCCAGGAAGGCATAAGGATTAGCATTGAGGATCTCATGTGCCATGGGCGATGGCGCAGGCGTATCCACAGCCAGTGTGTTGATCGCACCACTTTCGATGGCTGCGATGATCTTTTTGACACCGTCGAGATCCATCGCTTCGTGCAGGCAATCGCGGATCGTTTCATTGACCAGCGGGTGATCCGGCAACTCGACCGGACCGGTTCGGTTGTCGCCGCACACCATCTGCTCGGGAAAAACCGCCGCCAGCAGATCTTCGGCGCGTATCCGCTGCAACGCCACCGGCACTTTTCTGCCGCCGCTGTAACGCATCACAGCCAGCGCTCGGGTGGAATTCCAGCGCCAGCGGTTAGTAAACATCGGCGAAGCCAAGGCCGCCTGGATCAGGCTTGGCTCAATCATCGCCGGCCGCAGCATCTGAAATACATCGCTCAACGGGAAGGAGTGTTGCTCGACCAGAGAGATAACGATGCCGTCATCGGTGGCGGCCGCTTGCAATTCGCGATCGAAACTGACGCAGAAGCGCTTTCTCAGCGCCAAACCCCAGGCGCGATTGATACGCGCGCCCCAGGGGGAGTGAATCACCAGTTGCATGCCGCCGCCTTCGTCAAAAAACCGCTCGGCGATAATGCATTGCTGCCCAGGCATAGTTCCCAGCACGCTCTGAGTTTCCGCTACATAGTTAACCATCTGGTCTGCGGCCGCTTCAGGGATATTGATTTCACCGACAAGCCAGCCCTGAGCTCCCGTTCGATCTGAAATCCGGTCAGCCACGTCGCGGCGTAAATCCGATACCGCTTTGGATAATTCTACGGTGCGCCCCGGCGACTCGCCGAGCCAGAAGGGAATACTCGGCGGCAGCCCCTGCGCATCTTCGACCCAAACCTTGCCCGAGCCGACCCGTCGGATGCGCCAAGATCGATTGCCTAATAAGAAAATATCTCCGGTGAGACTTTCGATGGCAAAATCTTCATTGACTTTGCCGACCATCGTTTCGCTGGGAAACTCGACCACGTCGTAATCAGCGGTATCGGGGATTGCTCCGCCATTGGTGATTGCCGTCAACCGGGCGCCGCGCCGGGCGCGCAACATGCCATGGATTCGGTCCCGGTGAATATAGGCGCCGCGCCGGCTCCTTCGGGTCTCGACTCCCTCGCTGAGCATATGCAGCATCTGTTCGTATTCGACCCACGACAGGTTGCGATAGGGATAAGCGCCGCGAACCATGTGCCACAATCTTTCTTCGTTGATGCCGCCTTCGGGTTGAGATTTGCTCGCGGAGATGTCCGCTGGAACCGCGGGCGTCATACTGGCGACCGTCGCGACCATTTGCTGCGCCAGAATATCGAGAGGTTTTTCGATCAAAGCAATTTTGTCCAACTCCCCTTGGCGAACGCTGCGAATCGCGGCGGCGCACTGCATCAGATCGTCCCGGGTCAAGGGATAAAAAATACCTTTGGGCGTTGCTCCCAACCAGTGCCCTGAGCGGCCGACCCGTTGGAGCAGAACCGCCAATGTGCGCGGCCCACCGATATGGCAAACGAGATCGACATGGCCGATGTCGATTCCCAGCTCCAACGATGCGGTCGCGACTACGACCGGGTATTGAGCCATTTTCAATTTTTGTTCGACTTCCAAGCGAGTTTTTCGGGAGAGGCTGCCATGATGGGCGCCCACCTTGCCTTCTCCTAAACGCTCGGTCAATTGGTGCGCCACTCGCTCCACCAGACGTCGCGTGTTTACGAACACCAATGTCGTTTTGTGGTTTTTGATTTGCTCGACGATTTTATCGTAGACACCGGCCCAGATATCCTGGCGGATAATCGGCCCGAGCTCCTCATCAGGAACTTCGATGCGAAGCTCCAGATGGCGTTGGTGACCCGCGTCGACAATCACGCAGTCGGGGCTGCCGTCCTCGTGCACTGCACGCGACCCGACCAGCAGTCTTGCTATTTCCTCGATAGGTTTTTGCGTTGCGCTCAAGCCGATCCGCTGCAAAGGCCGCTCCGCCAATTGATTGAGCCGCTCAAGTGAAAGGGCCAGATGCGCGCCACGTTTATCCGCTGCAATGGCATGAATTTCGTCGATGATAACGGTCTCGGCGTTTTTGAGAAATTCACGGCTGCGCGGTGAACTCAGCAGGATGTACAGCGATTCCGGCGTCGTGATGAGGATATGCGGCGGCCGGCGCACCATCAATTGCCGTTCCCGAGCGGGCGTATCACCCGACCGTACCGCGGTGCGAATCTCCGGCAACATAATTCCTTCGCGGTACGCAAGATGAAAGATTTCATCGAGCGGCTGCTGCAAGTTCTTGGCGATATCGTTGCCGAGAGCCTTCAGCGGTGAGACGTAAACGACGCTGGTCTGGTCTCGTAACTCGCCCGATATCGCCCGCTTGAACAGCCGGTCGATGGACCACAAGAAAGCAGCCAACGTCTTACCGGATCCGGTAGGAGCGGCAATGAGGGTCGGTTGGCCGCGCGCGATCGATAACCAACCTTCCTGTTGCGGCAGCGTCGGATTTTCGAACCGTTCACGGAACCAACGCTGGATGAGCGAATGGAATGCGTCCACATGTTCTCCTGTAGATCTCAAGGGAGAAGAACAAGCTTAAGAGGAAATTACGGCAGGTTCAACAGATGCTACTGATAGGATTATTTCTGCGGCGTGATCGATTCCGGCTGAGTCCCCATTCCACGCTTCTGCAGCTCCTCCATGACGAGCTTGGCGCCGGCGTGACCTTTGTTGGCCAATTCACTGGTTTTGCTGATCAGAGATTCAAATTGCGTGCGAAGTTTTTGCGCTTCCTGCATGGCCGCTTCCTGGTGACCGCGTGCTTCGCCAAGATTGGCGCGCTCGCTCGCGAGCTGTACTGTTTGAAAACCGAACCAGAGCACCAAGGCGCCGAGCAGAATTGTCAACGGCAGATTCGCTCCTCGTTCGACCCGCGGCGCGGCCGGCTCGGGTTCTTCGATTTCGTTGCGCTCCTCGTCCATGATCAAAACACCTATTTCGGGTTCGCGGCGGGAGGTTGCGAGGGAGTCGGTGACAGATTGATGCCGACGCCCGACAACAGTTCCTTCAGCTGTCCATCATTGGTTTTCAGGGCCATTTCAGCCAGCACGCCTATCACCTGCCGGTTCAGGGCTTCCAGTTGAATCGTCTCGGCAATGTATTGTTGCCGCTCGTTGACGCTGAGCTGGAGTGACTGATTACCGGCCATCAATAAGATATTGACGATCACCAGTAACAACACCAAGACCGACAATCCTGTTAGGACCATTTTTCCTGTTTTCATGTCTCGAGTCGTTCGGTAGCTGAATCGTTCCTGGCGTTTGTTAAGCCCGCTCGATTTAACGGATCAAGCTGCCGAGACGCTCCCAACGTACCCAACGATCGGTGCCATCCCAGGACCAGTAGATCAGAAATGCTTTGCCGCGCACCTCGTCCAAGTTAACGTAACCCCAGAAACGACTATCGTAACTACGATCGCGGTTATCGCCCATAACGAAGATGTGATTCTCGGGCACGGTTCGCGGACCATAGTCGTCACGGTTCGAAAGGCCGGCGGTTTGCGGATCATCGCCTTCGAAGTGCGCGTGGGGGTCGTCGATTTCTTTTCCGTTGATCGAAATCTTCTTGCCGCGGATCTGAACCACATCTCCCGCCACACCGATGACCCGTTTGATGAAATCCTTGCTGCGGTCTTCAGGAAAAATAAAGACGATCACGTCACCCCGTTTCGGTTTCGAGAAGTCCACCACATAATCTTCCAGAAACGGCACACGAATACCGTAAGCCAGCTTGTTAACCAGGATGTGATCGCCGATCTGCAAAGTGGGGATCATGGAGCCCGATGGTATTTTGAACGCCTGAACAATGAACGTCCGGATGAAAAGCGCCAGCAGTAGCGCCATCCCGATAGCTTCGGCGTACTCGCGAAAGGTCGATTTGCTTTTTGCCAATGATTGACTCTCCGCCTTGGTCACTTTTCCGGCCGACATAAAACTCCGATCTAAACTTTCAAAGCGGCAAGAAACGCTTCCTGCGGGATTTCTACTTTGCCCACCTGTTTCATGCGTTTTTTCCCCTCTTTTTGCCGCTCCAGCAATTTTCTTTTGCGGGTGATATCACCGCCGTAGCACTTGGCCGTGACATTTTTTCGCAGGGCTTTAACCGCCTCCCGGGAGATGATTCGGCTGCCAATGGCGGCTTGGATAACCACTTCGAACATCTGCCGCGGAATCAGCTCGCGCATTTTTTGCACAAGATCGCGACCGCGGTAATACGCCTTATCCCGATGCACAATCATCGACATGGCATCCACCACGTCGCCATTAATGCGCACATCCAGTTTAACCAGATCCGCAGCCCGATAGCCAGCAAGCTCGTATTCCATGGAAGCATAGCCCCGGCTCACCGATTTCAAGCGATCGTAAAAATCGACGACGATTTCGTTCAAGGGCAGCTCATAAACGATCATCACTCGCTTGGGCCCGAGATAGCGGATTTCCTTCTGTGTGCCGCGTTTCTCTTCACAGAGCCCGAGCACTCCTCCGAGAAAATCCTGGGGCAAATGAATCGTTGCTTGAATGATCGGTTCTTCGATCTGCTCGATGTCGCCCTCCGGCGGCAATCGCACCGGATTATCGATGTGCAGGGCTTCGCCGCTCGTTGTAATGACGCGGTAGACCACAGTGGCGGCGGTGGTGATGAGGCTCAAACCGAATTCTCGTTCTAGCCGCTCCCGGATAATGTCCATGTGGAGCAAGCCGAGAAAGCCACAGCGGAATCCGAAACCCAGGGCTTGCGATGTTTCCGGCTCGAAGGTGAAGGATGAATCGTTTAACCGTAACTTATCCAAGGCTTCCCGCAAACCTTGGTATTGATTGGCGTCGGTCGGATAAAGACCGCTGAACACCATGGGCTTCATCGGTTTGAATCCCGCCAGGGCTTCGCCTGCCGGGCGATCGTCCAGGGTGATGGTATCGCCGATTCGGGTCTCGGCTACTTCTTTGATTGCCGCCATCAAAAACCCGACTTCTCCGGCGGCCAATTCCTCGACCTCAACCGGCGCCGGCGCAAATACCCCGAGGCGGGTCACTTCAAAAGCACGGCCGCTAAACATCATGCGAATGCGGGAGCCTTTGGCGACTTTGCCATCGAACACGCGCATCATAACGACGGCGCCATGATAAGGATCGAACCAAGAATCGATAATCAACGCGCGCAAAGGATCATCCACGGTTCCTTTGGGATGCGGAAAACGCTGCACGATACCTTCGAGAATTTCTTCGGTGCCCACCCCTTCCTTGGCGCTGGCCAGGATGGCATTGGAGGCATCCAGGCCGATGACATCCTCAATGTCTTTGCGCACTCGTTCGGGATCGGCGCTAGGAAGATCGATCTTGTTTATGACCGGAAGGATTTCAAGATCGTGGTCCAGCGCCATGTGAACGTTGGCCACGGTTTGAGCCTCAACGCCCTGCGCGGCATCGACGATCAGTAATGCTCCCTCACAGGCTGCCAAGCTGCGCGACACCTCGTAAGTGAAATCGACGTGGCCCGGAGTGTCGATGAGGTTAAGCTTGTAATCCTTGCCATTCTTGGCGCGGTAACGCAGGCAAACGGGGCTGGCTTTGATCGTGATGCCGCGCTCCCGCTCCAGGTCCATGCTGTCCAGTATCTGATCGGTTTTCTCCCGGGCGCTCACCGCGCCGGTAAACTCGAGCAGGCGATCGGCCAAAGTCGATTTGCCGTGATCGATATGCGCGATGATTGAAAAATTTCGGATATGCTCAAGGCTCATGAAATCTCGTTCTGGAGATAATAATCTATCGTCTGCGTCAGCCCTTCCTCAAGTTCGCGCTCGGGCCGCCAATTCAGGACGCGGAGGGCCAAGCCATTTTCGAGAGAGCTGCGCATCTGCTCGCCGGTTTTCGCCGGCCCGTGGACTGCTTCGACCTTGCTGCGGGACCGCTCCTGTAACATCCGGCAAAGAGTCACAACGTCGGTTTCGCGGCCGGTGCCGATGTTGATGCCGCCCACATGGCCCGTTTCCAGAGCGGCGATATTGGCCCTGACGACGTCGCCGACAAAAACATAATCCCGCGTCTGCTTTCCGTCGCCATTGATGGTCGGAGGCTTTCCGGCAAGCAGCTGTGAAATAAAGATGGCGACAACGCCAGCCTCGCCCTTGGTTGATTGGCGCGGGCCGTAGACATTGGCATAACGCAAGGCCACGTAACGCATCCCGAACGCCATATAATAATATGCAAGATATAACTCGCCGGTCATCTTACTGACACCGTAAGGGCTCATCGGCTTTTTTGGATGATCTTCATCAGCTGGGATCGGCTCCTCATCGCCGTAAATGGCGCCGCCGGATGAAGCAAAAACAACTTGAGCAGTACCGGCTTTTTTGCATGCCTCGAGCAAATTGAGGAAGCCCACAATATTGACGCGCGCATCGAACAGAGGATCTTCCACCGAATGACGCACATCCATCTGCGCAGCATGATGATTGAGCACGTCAGGTTTGATCTTTTGAATCATTCTGGCGGCTTCCGCATCGGCGACGTTGAATTTATGAAGCAGCGCGTTGGGGTTTAGATTGAGCTTGCGTCCCGTGGAGAAATCATCGATGACATGGACTTCATGACCTTGGTGCAGGTAGGCATCGACTATATGCGATGCGATAAAACCCGCGCCACCGGTCACAACAATCTTCATGGCTGTCCTTTCAGTCGCGCGCGAAAGTAGTCGATAGTTTTTTTCAACCCTTCGTCCAAGTTTACCTTCGGCTCCCAGTTCAACAGTTTTTTAGCTTTGGTAATATCAGGCTGGCGCACCTGCGGATCATCTTGCGGCAACGGCCGGTAAGAGATCTCGCTTCTGGACCCGGTGAGTTGGAGAATTTTCTTGGCAAATTGCAAAACCGTCATCTCATGGGGATTGCCGATATTCACCGGATAGTGCTCGCAAGACTCGAGCAAGCGGCCAATCCCCGCGACCAGATCATCGACGTATTGAAAGCTCCGAGTTTGCTCGCCCTGACCGTAAACCGTAAGCGGCTCACCTTTGAGAGCCTGGAGAATAAAGTTCGGCACAACCCGGCCGTCCTGCATGCGCATGCGCGGTCCGTAGGTGTTGAAGATTCGCACAATGCGCGTGTCCAGGCCGTGGTAACGGTGATACGCCATGGTCATTGCTTCGGCAAAGCGTTTCGCCTCATCGTACACCCCGCGAGGGCCCACCGGATTGACGTTCCCCCAGTATTCTTCATGCTGCGGACGGACCAGGGGATCACCGTAGACTTCAGATGTCGAAGCCAGCAAAAACACCGCATTTTTTGCCTTGGCTAATCCCAAGGCATTATGAGTGCCGAGTGAGCCAACTTTCAGAGTGGGTATCGGCAGTTCCAAATAATCCACCGGACTTGCCGGTGATGCAAAATGAAGAACGAAATCCAGGGGCTGCTGAACTTCGATATAACGGCTGACGTTATGATCCATGAAGGTGAACCGACGGTTGGCGGCGAAGCTGGCGATATTCTGCTGCGCTCCCGTCGAATAATTGTCCATGCAGATCACGTCGTGTCCTTGACTTAGAAAGTTCTCACAAAGATGAGAGCCGATAAATCCGGCGCCGCCGGTGATCAGGTATTTAGCCATTTGTGCGTCCTATCGAGTAGTAGTCGAAGCCGAGCTTTTTCAGCTCTCCGGGATCGTAGATATTACGTCCGTCAAAGATGATCGGTTCTTTGAGCAGTTCCTTGATGCGTTCGAAATCCGGCCGACGAAATTCGTTCCATTCGGTAAGCACCAGCAGAGCGCTGGCGCCGTCCAGCGCATCGTAATTTCGCGCCGCATAAACGACACGGTCGCGGAATATTTTTCTGGCTTCTTCGGTTGCCTCAGGATCGAACGCCTGGATCCGGGCGCCCGCTTGCAGCAGGGCTTCGATCACAACGATGGCCGGCGCGTCGCGCATATCGTCGGTGCGCGGTTTAAACGCAAGCCCCCAGATCGCAAACGTCTTTCCCGACAGCTTTGCGCCGAAACGGCGCTTGACCTTTTCCACCAGCACTCTCTTCTGCCGCTCGTTGACTTGTTCCACAGCCTTCATCAGAGACATTTCTTCTTGATCACCGCCCATGCTGATAATGGCTCGGATATCTTTGGGAAAGCAGGAGCCGCCATAGCCTACTCCGGGGAAGATGAAATGCTGTCCGATACGCCGGTCCAATGCGATGGCGCGGCGCACGTCATTGATGTCCGCCCCCATATACTCGCATAAACGCGAGACTTCGTTGATAAACGATATTTTTGTCGCGAGCATGGCGTTGGCCGCATACTTGCTCATCTCGGCGCTGCGGCTATCCATCACGAGTATCTGATTGCCGGTGCGCAGAAACGGTTCATAAAGCTCTTTGACGGTTTCCAAAGCCTCGGGGTCATCGCCGCCCAGAACTACCCGGTCGGGTTTCATGAAGTCTTCTACGGCTGC
>DASUVS010000193.1:0-7161 GCA_036378835.1 Binatia bacterium
GGCACTGCGACGAGAATTGTCGGCATATCGATGCCGACAATTGCCAGCAGCTTGGGAACCGATCTGCTCGGCGTTTCTTGGGCGCTGCTCTCCTATCAGTTATCGAACATCGGCCTATCGATCGTTTTTGGCCGTCTGTCAGATCTCTGGGGGCGGGAAAAAGTTTTTGCCTTAGGATTTTTGGTTTTTAGCGCCGGCTCACTTTTGTGCGGCCTGTCCCAGTCGCTTATTCAACTGATACTTTTCCGTTTTTTGCAGGGCATCGGCGCTGCGATGTTGCAGTCCTCCAGTCGGGCCTTGGCTGCGGAATCGGTTCCGGAGAACCTCGCGGGAAGGGCACAGGGCTATATGACAACAGCGCATCATGTCGGGTTTATTATCGGCCCAAGCATCGGCGGCCTGATGATCGATTACCTGAGCTGGCGCTGGAGTTTCTTTTTTCTGGTGCCGATCGGCATCTGCGGCATGCTGCTGAGTTGGTTGAATGTAAAGCGGCGTCCCCAGACCTTCCCATCTCGCTCTGCTTCCATCGATTATCTCGGCGCCGCTTTGCTATTCGCGACAACCAGTCTGTTGGTGCTGCTGCTCGACAGGCGGACACAGCAAATGGTTGCACCGAGCTCGAAAATTGCTTTGGTGATTTTATTTAGTGTCTGCCTTGGCGGGTTGATTTTTCATGAAGCCAGAACCAGGAATCCGATTCTCAACCTGAAATTGTTCAAAATCCGCAGGTTCAGCATGAGCGTAATCAGCTTGCTGGTCGTCGCCAGTTGTTATGCCCTGACCGCATTTCTCCTGCCGTTCTACCTCCAAGACGTCCTCGGCTTAAGCGCGACGAGCGTAGGCATGCTATTCATGGCGCCGTCGGTGATAACCGTAGCGTTGGCCCCAGCAAGCGGTTATCTCGCCGACCGTCTCGGGCCGCGCCTGCCGGCGAGTGTCGGCGTCGCCTTCATGATTGTTTCGCTGGGTATGGGTGCGTTTTTGCGTGTCGATTCACATTGGCTACTGCCCGCGCTCCTGGTTATTGTCAGTGCCATCACCAACGGAATCTTCAATCCGGCCAATTCCATGGCGATGATCGCGCTGATGCCGGCCGAGCACCGCGGTTTCGCCTCGGCGGTGAATCACGTCACGTTTGGTTTCGGCAACGTTCTGGGTGTCGCCTTGAGCAGTTTGCTAATGTCAGTAGCCTTCGAACATCATACCGGCATCGCCGGAACCGCTCTCACAACGGCAAATCCGTCGGGGTTTGTAGCGGCTCTGAATACCACATTTATCATTGCTGCTGCCTGGAGCACGGTTGCGGTCGCGGCTTCTCTTATCGGCAGCGCGCGAAAATCTTCGCATCCGGGACAGCGTTGATGGTCACGCGAGACTATTTTGCTGCAACGATCTCGATCATGACCGCCTCTGGGTCGGCGCCCCAGCGCCACGGCAATAGGATGCTGCCGAGACCGCGGGTGACCACCAGCAGCGAAGATTGAAAAGAATAAGCTCCTTCGTCAAGGCAGAACCGGCTTTGCCGGACGATGGGCGGCCCATTAGGCAGGCGAATCTGACCGCCATGCGTGTGCCCGGAAACGACAAGCGCCACCCCTTGATCTGCGGCCTCATAAAAATAGTCGGGGTTATGCGACAATAGTAGATGCGGTGCGCCGTGTTTAGAGGCCATGCGCGCCCAATCGGGCTTGCCAAGGATGAGATCATCGATGCCGCCAAGCACAAAGCTTCCCGGGCCATGGGATATTTTTACAGACTCGTTCTTGAGCGTAATGATACCGATGGCCTGCAACCCTGCGCGAATCTCTTCAGGATCGCCGCCAAAATAGTCGTGATTGCCGAAGCAGAACCAGGCGCCGCGTGGAGCGCGCGACAAGGGCAATAGAGCATCGATAAATGGCCGCAGTTCACGCGAATGGCCGGTGACGATATCCCCTGTCACCAATACCAGATCGGGTTCCAGTTGCATGAGGAACTTGACGATTTCGGCCAAGCTCTCAGGCTTAAGAAAAATGCCGCAGTGAATGTCCGATAGCAATAGCACCCGAAGGGGTGGAAGCCCCTGCGGCCAGCCAGCGGGCGATAGAGTGGTCTCCGCTACTCGGAAACGATGCTCGATCAGCCAGGCATACGGGTGCCAAATGGCCGAGAGATGAGGGTACAGAAAGCGTGATATGAGCCGGTCCATATTGCGCTGGAAAAGCTTGACCAGCCCATGATTCGGATTGAGCAGGCGCCGTTCCTTGCCGCTGAGCGGCTTCGGTGGCGCAAGTTTTTGTCGTCTCTGTATGGTGAAATCTTCCTTCAGGAGGATGACCTTGGCTGACGCTGGTAGCGTTGCCCGGCGCGCCGTAAACAAGAACTATTCTGTCTTAAATTCTTCCCCGGGACAATGATCCAACAGCGCTTCGGGCTGTATTGGCGAGCTAAACCATTAGAAGAACATTTGAAGAGTTCCGATTGCAGCGCGACCAAACTGCCTAACAGCTTGACATCACGAAGACGAATCACCTATTTTCGCGCAGTTGTATGCTTATACTCCGAAACGTGAAGAGATGATCGATTGTCCAGCCACAGATGAGAGGGCTCTATGACCAAAACCAAGCGACTCATCGTGTTCCTGATTGCACTAAGTTTATGCGGATGGCCGGCGTTAGTTCAAGCGGCGGAGGGTCCCGCAGCGCAGCAGCCGCGTTCCGGAGGGGAGCTTGTCTTTGCCGTCGGCGAACTTCCGCCGTCGTTCGACGGACACCGCGAAACAACATTCGGCATGCTGCATCCGGTAGCCCCGCATTACAGCACGCTGCTGCGCTTCGATCCGCAGAACTATCCGAAAATCGTCGGCGATGTTGCCGAGCGCTGGTCGTTCTCGCGCGATGGCTTGACAGCCACGTTCACGCTTCGCAAAGGCATTAAATTTCACGATGGGACTCCCCTGACGGCGCGCGATGTCAAAGCCAGCTATGACAAGATCATTTTCCCTCCCGAAGGGGTTGCCAGCGCGCGCAAAGCTTCCTTTGCCATGGTCGATAAGATCGAAGCGCCGGATGACGCAACGGTGATTTTTCGTCTCAAGCACATTGCGGCGTCCTTTTTGCCAAATTTAGCGTCACCTTGGAATTTCATTTATAGCGCAGAGCGACTGAAGAAAGACCCTCGTTGGTACGAGAAAAATATTCTGGGATCGGGGCCATTTATCTTCGGCGAGCACGTCGCAGGCTCTCATTGGACCGGTAAACGAAATCCGAATTATTTTATGCCCGGCCGGCCCTACCTAGATAGTTTTCGAGCCGTCTTCATCCGCGACACCGCTCCGCGTGTGGCTGCCGTAAGAAGCGGTCAAGTTCTCGCCGAATTTCGTGGGTTCAATCCCGCCGCCCGAGATGACATTGTCAAAGCGCTGGGGAACAAGGCGACCGTACAGGAGAGCCCCTGGGCGTGCAATATTTTAGTTGCGCTTAATAACGAGAAAAAGCCGTTCAATGATGTGCGCGTCAGGCGGGCGTTGAATCTCGCCATCGATCGCAACGAGGCGTCCAAGGCGTTGTCACAAATCTCGGTGATGAAGTATGTAGGCGGCGTCTTTCGGCCGGGCTCGGAATTCGCGACACCGCCGGCCGAACTGACGAAGCTCGCTGGATTTGGCAAGGACATCGAAACGTCGCGCAAAGAGGCGCGTCGGTTGCTGAAGGAAGCGGCGGTGCCAGAGGGGTTCTCATTTGTGTTGAAGAACCGCAATGTCAAGGAGCCATATGAAGTGAGCGGTGTGTTTCTCGTCGATCAATGGCGCAAAATCGGTCTTAACGTGACCCACACGCCGCAGGAAGGCGGCCCCTATTTTAGCGATCTGCGACAAGGAAACTTCGATGCCGGCGTGGATTTCGCCTGTGATTTCATGGACGAACCGGATCTTTATTCGCTGAAGTATGTGAGCACCGAAAAGAGCCCGATCAATTACTCGCGCTATAAAGATGCTACGCTCGACGAGCTTTATGAACGGCAGAGCCGCATGCTGGACCTGAAGGATCGATTGCCGTTGCTACGCCAGATGGAAAGACGCGCAATCGCCGACCAGGCCTATCAGTTTCCGCTTCTATGGTGGCAGCGGATTGTGCCGCATAGCAGCCGGCTCAAAGGCTGGAAGATCGGTCCAAGCCATTATGTCAATCAGGATTTGCGCGACGTCTGGTTGGCGCCGTAAGCGCCTGACGATTGACATCGCCGCGCTCGGATCTCAATGGGACAGTACATACTCAAGCGTGTGCTACTAATGATTCCGACGCTCTTCGGGGTTGCCGTGTTGGTCTTTGTCTTACTCCGAATCGCGCCGGGAGACATCGTTGAGCTCAAGTACGCCGGCAGCGGCACGTTTGCGCCCAAGGAAGCAATCGAGCGCGAACGGGTCCAGCTCGGACTTGATAAACCGGTATGGCAGCAATTCCTGGATTGGTCGTGGGGCATTGTGCGCATGGACTTTGGCGTTTCCATGTGGACTGGTCGGCCGATTGCGGAAGAAATCAGAATACGACTTGAGCTCAGTCTCCAGCTGGCGATCATGGCTACTCTGGTGGCTATTCTGATTGCGCTTCCCTGCGGCACCTTGGCTGCGTTGAAGCAGGACACCTGGGTGGACTACCTGGTGCGAATTTTTTCCATCGGCGGCCTTGCCGTGCCCTCGTTCTGGTTCGGCATTGTTATCATTTTGCTGTTTTTGATCTTCTTTAAATGGCTTCCGCCGCTGACTTTTACTTCTTTCTGGACCGATCCGCTCGCTAATATGTCGCAAATGATATGGCCTGCCTTAGCCGTGGGATACCGCTATTCGGCCGTGGCAACGCGCATGACGCGATCGGCGGTGTTGGAAGTTTTGGGTGAAGATTATGTTCGCACGGCCCGCGCCAAAGGCCTCAGGGAAAATGCGGTTGTCTTGAAACATGCGTTGCGAAACGCGCTGCTGCCGATAGTTACCGTGATCGGTTTGGAATTTGCTTTTCTGATCGGCGGGCTGGTTGTCACGGAGCAAGTCTTCAATCTCAACGGCATCGGCATGCTGCTCGTCGAATCGATCACGCATCGAGACTACACGATGACCCAAGCTTTGGTGCTGTTGGTGTCGTTTGCGTTTATCGCGATGAATTTTTTCCTCGACTTGCTCTATGTCTGGCTCGACCCGCGCATCCAATACTAAGGAAGTATCACAGCGTCAGATAGAGACGGGTAGGATGACTTTATTCCGAGCACAACGACCATGGCAGGCGGTCCTTCGTTTTGTCCAGAGGCGGCCTCTCGGAGCCGTCGGCGCGGCTATTGTCATTTTAATGGCTTTAGCGGCCTTGCTGGCGGAGATCATCGCTCCGTTCGATCCTTTGCAGAACGATTATGGGGCGATGTTTCATGCTCCGGGCGCAACTCACTGGCTGGGAACCGATTCCTTCGGGCGCGACGTGCTCTCCCGGCTCCTCTATGGCTCCCGCACAGCCTTATGGGTTGGATTCTCTTCTTCGCTTTTTGCCAGCACCGTAGGCGCTGCTCTCGGTGTGACAGCCGCCTACTTTGGCGGCAAAGTTGATCTTCTTCTGCAACGGCTGCTCGATATCCTGATATCGTTTCCGCTGATTGTTCTAGCTCTGGTGGTTGTGGCGCTGCTTGGCTCAGGGATTTGGAATGTGATCGTGGCGATTGCGATTCCGATGATTCCCCGTGCCGCTCTGGTGCTGCGGAGCAGCTCACTGGCATTGCGCCAGATGCTTTTTATCGAGGCAGCGCTGACGCTGGGCGCGGGTCACGCCCGTGTGATATTCAGTCACATGCTGCCGAATGTTGTCGCGCCTTTTCTGATCATTCTGACCGCTTTTCTCGGCCAGGCGATCCTTCTCGAAGCTTCGCTTTCTTTCCTCGGTCTGGGTGTGGCCGAACCGACGGCGGCTTGGGGATTAATGCTTCGTGGAGCTGCGGTGGATTTCGCCGAGCGCGCTCCGTGGATGGCCTTGTTTCCGGGTCTAGCGATCAGCCTGGCGGTGTTCGCTTTCAATGTCTTCGGAGACTCGTTGCGTGATGCTCTCGATCCAAAGTTGCGGGTGCCTTGAGTTGGACAACCTCGCATAGGCGCGAGAATCCGCTAGTGACTGCTTGCAGTGTCAACTGCTAAAAAATCCGAAATGATTCGTGCCGCGAGCTCGGGCTGTTCGACATGCACGCTGTGCCCTGCACCGGGAATGACTTTGAGCGGTTGCGCTTGCGGCATCGACTGGGCGTAAGTCTCGCCATGTGATAACGGCACCATGCGGTCGTGTTCCCCCCAGATCACCAGGGCAGGCGCAGTGATGCGATGAAGTCGGTTGGCCAGCGGTCGATTATAGAAGTAGGGTGGTTTGAAGCCGATACGCGAGCCGAAGCGCAGCATCTGATAGCGTCGCAGCTCGTCTTCGATCGCACCCATCCCATCGGGAAAAAGCTCCAGTGCTTTTGAGTGATCGTGATCCGAAAAAAGCATCTGGCGCAGCCCGGCATAACTAGAGCCGCGCTCGGGCTGAGCCATCATGAAGACATCTCCGATCAAGGCACTCTGCACGAACAGTCCTGTGGCCCCGATCAAAACCATCTTGCGAATTTTTTCCGGGTGGCGCGCCGCAAGCTCCGCGGCAATCCAGCCGCCGACGCAGCTGCCGATAAGGTCGAACTGCGGAATGTTCAATCCGTCCAGGAACTCGAGATAGTGGAAGACGACATCTTCGATCGCTTCGATGTCCTGGTTCTCGTCGCTTTTCGAGCAGCCAGGATGCGCCGGCGCAATCACTCGAGACCCTGTGGCGAGAAGGTCGTGAAAAGGCATCCAGCTTTCCTTGATGGAGTGGACATCGACGAAGCCGTGCAGGTAAAGCAGAGGAGCGCCACGGCCGTTTTCCAGGAGCCAAACCTTGCCTTGTTGGAGATCGAGAAAGCGGCCGCTCACAAGGTCGCTCCCTTTTGCTGCTCAATATCAACGCCCGGAAATTCTTGCTCGAAGAAGCTCATTGAGCTCTCTCGCAGGCGCGGCGCGACTTGTTCCGCGAACAAAGTCATGCTCTTTAGCGCGAGCTCCTTGGACATGTTGCCGATGTGAAACTGGATCAAGAGGTTTCCGACCTTGGCTCGTTCGATGAGATTCCAGATCCGCTG
>DASUVS010000194.1:0-5502 GCA_036378835.1 Binatia bacterium
TGAGGTGCTTATGAAAGCGATTGTGCGATCCACCGGAGTGTTACTCCTTTGCACGGTGCTGTTTGGAGCTACGACGGTCCAAGCCTGGGGAGCGGCTGCCAAAGTCAACTTCGACGAGAAAGCGGTTGCGGAGTTTTACAAGGGTAAGACGGTACGCATCATTGTCGGATTTTCGGCCGGTGGCGGTTACGATGCTTATTCGCGTGTGATCGGCCGGCATTTGCACAAGCATATTCCCGGTAACCCGACTGTGGTCGTCGACAATATGGCCGGCGCCGGAAGCATTCTGGCGGCGAACCATATCAGCAACGTTGCTCCTAAAGACGGCACGATCATCGGCAATTTCAGCGGCCAGATTATTTTGGAGCAGCTGTTCGCCAATTCCGCCGTTCAGTACGACATGACAAAATTTCCGATTCTCGGAGTGCCAATCGGAGAAACTTACTTGCTGGTAGTCACGAAGAAACCCGGCGTGACAAAGTATGAAGAGGTGCTCGGCCCCAAGGGAAAACAAATCATCATGGGAGGTATCCCCGGATCTACCGTGGAGCAGGCTCCCATCATCATGCGCGACGCGCTGGGCGCCAACATCAAAGTGGTGAGCGGCTACAAAGGCACTTCCGACGTCCGGCTCGCCATCGATAGCGGGGAAGTGGATGGTCTCTTTAACAGCTGGACCTCGCTCAAGATTACCTCTCTGGACAAGATAAAAAGCGGCGAATGGCTCGTGCTCGCGCAAATCGGTGAAGAGCCAATCCGCGATCTGCCGAACAGCAGCAATATTCCGACAATACCGCAGGTGGCCAAGACCGCCGAGCAGCGGGAATTGTTGCGCTTCGGCATCGCGGCGCCCAATCAGTTCGGAAAGATTTATGTGCTGCCTCCGGGAGCACCCCAAGATCGTGCTTCGGCGCTGGAGGCGGCGTTCACCAAAACTTTCGAGGACAAAGAGTTTCTCGCCGAAGCCGACAAGGGCCGGCTTGAGATCGACCCGGTCGGCGCGGAGAAGGCGCAGGGACTAATCAGGGATTTGATGGGCATGTCGCCGGCGGTGAAAACGCAGCTCCAGAAGATGCTCAGGACGCCTAAATGAGGCGTAAGAATACGAATCGTTGGCAGATATCCAATGGTGTCCATCCAGGTTGCAGCGTCGATGCCCAGTGCTTAGCCGCATGGACATTTTCTGACCTCAATGAAGCCTTCGACTTGCACTCAGTGAATCGATCCGCAACGGGTCCTCTACTGATCCGGTGATCAGATCCAGTAAATCTTTGCTGCGGAAAGGAACTCTAATGTTGAGGAAGCTGAGTTGGTTGTTTGTGCTATTTGTGCTCGAAGTAGCATCCCCGAGGGGAGTCTTCGCGCAAGAACCTTTTTACACAGGTAAAATTGTGCGCATCATTGTAGGTTTCTCAGCAGGCGGAGGATTTGACACGTATGCACGAGTGATCGCGAGGCATATGGGAAAACATATCCCGGGCGGGCCGGCAATCATAGTGGAGAACATGCCTGGTGCGGGAAGTTTGATTGCGGCTAACCATGGTTACAACACCGCCAAGCCGGACGGACTGACCATTAACAACTGGATTGGCGGGTTGGTGCTCCAGGCAGTCTTGGGTGGCAAAGGTGTCCAATTTCAAGCGCCGAATTTCGGGTGGGTTGGAGCGCTGCAAGATAGTCAGAGCTGCGGGCTCACCAAAGCAAGCGGTGTATCAAACGTTCAAGAATGGCTGGCGGCAAAAAATCCGATCAAGCTCGGGGGAACAGCATCGGGAAGTACGGACGTCGACATACCGAAGATCTTAAAAGCTACCCTGGCGCTTCCGATCCAACTTGTCGAGGGATATAAAGGAACTGCTGATATCCGGATCGCAGCGGATTCCGGGGAGGTTTCCGGTTACTGCGGTACCTGGGCCGGGATGAAATCCACTTGGAGCCAAGCGTTAGAGTCAGGCAATGCTCACATCGTGCTCCAGATCAATTCGAAGAAACACCCCGATCTCATCAACGTGCCCAACGCTGTGGATTTGGCAAAGACCGATGAGGCACGCGAGCTTATAAAAATGGGAATCCATTACCAAGCCGATATTTCTCGAAATTTCTCGCTGCCGCCGGGCACTCCGAAAGAGCGCGTAGCGATCCTTCAAGGCGCTTTTTTACAAACCACGAAGGACAAAGAGTTTCTTGCGGATGCACAAAAGGCGAAGCTTTCCGTGGAGGCCATTTCGGGCGACGATGTTTCTCGAATTGTGTCCGATTATTCCGCCATGAAGCCCGAAGTAATAAAAAAATTAAAAGAGATCATGCTGCCAAACTAGTTCATCCAGACGCGAGACGGATTGCCCATAGAAAGGGGGAACGAAATGGATTTTTCCGATGAAGTGAAAAAAACACTGACAGCAATTCTTGCCAAATATGCCGCGGGCAACGCCGAAATTGTCCGAACCTATTTCAGCCGCCCAAGATCCAGAGAGCAAGATATCGCCTGGTTGAAGTGTCAGGCGGCACGCGAGCTCACGACGGCTTGGAAGTTTTTGGATAATTTAAAAGAGCTTCAGCCTAAGTTTGAAAAGGAGCTCAAGCGCAAGGACTATGAGAGTCTCGCGCGGGCGTTTTCCGAAGAATTGGAACACTATCGTCTGTTTGTGACGATCCTCGAGGAAGAGTTCGGGGAAAGGATCGATGTAGATGAGTTACTGACACTCGGCGTTTGGAGTGATAACGAGCGCTTCCCGGAAAATACAAAAAAAGCTCGCTATGAGAAGGAACTGCGCGCTTCAGGGGATGAGATGGCTAAGATCGCCCTCGGTATCGGCGAGGGTGGTGGGTCCGGATGGCTTATCGGATTGAGCCGGATTAGCGGAGGCAAGCTGGAACAGCGGATGGCGCATGCCGCAAAAGAGATCTCCCACGATGAAATGTTTCACGGGCCGATTCACATCGCCGCTGCCGGCCGCCGCATCAAAAGGCCAGAGCAACTCGAAACCGCGAAAACCGTCTTAGCCCGCTACCTGCAGTATCATTTGCGGATGAAAAACGAACAGTTTGGAAATCCGCTTTCAAAGGAGCGTCTCGAAGAAATCGATCAAGGCAAGGTCCAGCCTTTGGAGGGAGTTGATTTCTCGCCGATTGGACGAGAGCGCGAAGATCTTGCGGCATACGCATTGTAACTTCGCTTTCTAGCGTATTGTACCCGAGATCTTATCTCATTCATTGAATGGATGGATGCGGCGACAACCGCTCTTTTACTCTAAGCAATCAACAGAAATTATCCGGAAGACCGGAGAGCACTTGCCGCGGAATCTCTCAGGGGCGACGACCGCAGCCGACCTTACGAAGTTCCTCCCACAAGTCGGACATTACGATGTCGACCTGCTCAACTTGACTGCTGATAGGGTGTTAACGGTCACGAATCTTGGCTAGCTCCTTATGACTGACCGGCGATCATGAATCCCATCGAACAATCCAAGGCAAATTGCGCGAGGAGGGAGTATGGCTAAATACTTGGCGAGTCTCGTAACACTAATTCTTGCTATCACTCTAAACCTTTCGACCTCCGCGTTTTCACAAGAATCGTTCTATAAAGACAAGGTCATCAGGATCATCGTCGCCACTGCGGCGGGCGGTGGTTATGACCTCTACACCCGGACCATGGCCCGGCACTTGCGCAAATATATTCCGGGAGAGCCGACAATTGTTGTTGAGAACATGCCTGGCGCAGGCCACCTGATCGGGGCAAACTATGTTTACAAGGTAGCTAAACCCGACGGTCTGACGATCGGTCATTTCATCGGTTCATTGTTTCTACAGCAGCTTCTCGTTAAGCCGGGCGTCGAATTTGAAGCGCTGAAATTCAATTTCATCGGGGTTCCCGCGCAGGACAACTACATGATCGGTTTGTCAAAGACGACCGGCATTACCAGTATGGAACAGTGGCTGGCGTCAAAGAGAATTCTTAAAATCGGCGGCATAGGGGCCGGTTCTGCCACGGACGATATCCCTAAAGTACTCGCGGCCACTCTCGGTCTCCCTCTTCAAGTCGTGGCTGGTTACAAGGGTACGTCGGAAGTTCGACTGGCCTTCAATTCGGGAGAGATCGAGGGAATCTGCAACGCATGGGAATCCTTTAAATCGACATGGCGCAAGGAGCTGGATGCAAACGAAGTGGCGCTGGTTCTTCAGGCTATTCCGACGCGCCATCCGGACGTTCCGAACGTGCCTTTGGCTATCGATTATGCCAAGACTGACGAAGCGAAAAGGATGATTCGATCGGTCATCCATACAATCGCCCCGACAGTACGGCCTTATGTCTTGCCTCCCGGTACACCAAAGGACCGCGTTGAAATGTTGCGTCGGGCTTTTATGAGCACGATGAAGGATCAGGAGTTTCTTGCCGACGCGGCTAAAGCCAAGCTCGATATCAATCCTCTAGATGGGGCAACCCTGGAGAGTAATGTTAGAGAGGTCTTCAATCTCGACCCTGCACTGATACCTCGATTGAAGGAAATTTTGAAATAACAGTCTTTGACCGTTTAATGAATGAACGAGGATCTAGCATGACGGAATCTACAAGGGTTCCCCAGGGCCTAAAGTCGGTGAGTGAATTGATACTGCGCAGCTATTGGCATCCAGTGGCGACGAGCAGTGAGCTTCGCAATGCTCCGCTTGCGGCGTCTTTACTTGATGAGCCAATCGTCGTTTGGCGGACGAAAGATAAGGTAGCGGCATTCCGGGACTTATGCATTCACCGGGGAACTGCCCTATCGCTGGGCTGGATCCAAGACGATAATTTAGTTTGTCCTTATCATGGCTGGACCTACGCTCCCGATGGCAATTGCGTGCGGATTCCTTCGTTACCGGCGGGACACGCAATTCCTGCCAAAGCTCGCGCTACCGCGTATTGCAACGTGCGTGAACGTTACGGCTTAATCTGGGTGTGTTTAGCAGAGCCGAAAGCACCTATTCCCGAGATTCCAGAACTTGAAGATCCGAATTATCACACGTTTTTTCATTCGACTGACATGTGGGAAACCGGCGCCGCGCGCATGATCGAAAACTTTATTGACACTTCCCACTTCCCTTATGTTCATCCTGGTATCAATGCTACTCCCGATGACCCGGTGATCCCTGAGTTCGAGGTGAAGCAGAACGGTTTCGAGCTAAGTTTTGAGACGAAGTTTACTGCTCCCCCAAGCGGGGCATTTCGAGGGCCGTCCGCGTTAGCCTCGTACAGTGCATTTACCGAGGGCAGGCGTCAGTACAGGGTTGTCCTGCCATTCACGGCCCAGGCTATTCGTCCAATGGAGGGAGCCCGGCGTCAGCTAGTATCGATCATCGCCGCGCCTATTTCGGCAAAGCGCATGCGTTACTACACCTTCTCTTCCCGCAACTTTGCATTGGACCAACCGGATGATGCGTTTCGAGAACTTATACAAGTTATTTTTGCGCAGGACCGCAAGATCGTCGAGAGCCAGCGCCCTGAAGAGTTGCCTTTGGATTTAA
>DASUVS010000195.1:0-17346 GCA_036378835.1 Binatia bacterium
ATGGGCATTGTCGTCATGGCATTGATCCCGCAGCAGAGCGCTCGCACCGCGATCATCAGTCAGATGCTGATGAACTTGTCCGAGAGTCTTGGTTATAAGAGTCCGTCCAAGGCTTCGACCGGTCTTTTCGTCGCGAGCTTCCTGGGCCTCGGTCAACTCGGTTTTCTATTTCTGACCGGTTCAACCACGAGCCTGATCGCATGGGGCCTGCTGCCCGAGGAGGTTCGAGCGCAATTTAACTGGGGCTACTGGTTTTATGCCGCATCGGTGCCGACGCTTACGGTGATCGTGATTGTTATTTCAGCCACCCTGATTCTTTACAAACCCGAGTCTAAGGCGCGTGTTTCCTACAAGATGGTCCAAACCCAGTTGCAGATTCTCGGCCCTCTATCACGCCATGAATGGATTACCCTGGGAGTCTTGTGCTTCACGCTGGCGGGCTGGCTCAGCAAGTCGTATCACGATATCGATGGCGCTTGGATTGCGCTGATCGCATTGTGTGTTTTGATCAATACCGGCGTGCTCGGTTGGGGTATGATGAAAAAGGGCATCGACTGGGAAATGCTCCTCTACATGGGCGCGACTCTGAGCATTCCCGCGCTGCTTACCCAAGCAAAGATCGACCAGTGGCTGGTCGGTATGTTTGCTCCCGTAATCCTGCCGTTTACGAATTCGCCAGCGCTCTGTTTCACCGTCATCATACTTATGGCAATTGCGGTGAAGCTGGCCTTTACCAGCTTCTTGACTGTCGTTGCCTTGACTGTGGCGCTTTTGCCGCTCGCCTCTGAGCTGGGCATCAGTCCATGGGTAATGGCTATGATCGTTCTCATGGGTTCAGAAGTTTGGTTTCTTAGATTTCAGGTGGACTGGCATACCATGGCAAGCGCCACAACCGAGGGAAAAGGATTTAGCTATCCTATGATGTACCGCATTAATCCGGTGTACGCCGTGGCATACGTATTGGCGGCTATAGTCGCGATCCCGTGGTGGCGCCACTTGGGTTTGATCGGTTGAGCCGGCTCGTCCGCGTGGACGAATATTAAATTCAGCTCACAGCGGACCACAGCTAGCGACCTCATGAGGTCAAAGCTCGTTGTGATAGATGGCCTGCACCACCGGCGCAGTTAGCTCGTCGCAGGTTCCGTCGAAGGAGACCCGGCCATTCTTAAGTCCGACGACCCGTGCGGCATATTCACGGGTTAGCTCTAAAGTGTGCAAGCTCACCAAGGCTGTTATGCCGTCTTCCTGACAGACTCTTTTGAGAATATCAAGAACGATGGAAGACAACTTCGGGTCGAGGCTCGAAACCGGCTCATCGGCTAGAATCAGCGCCGGCTCCTGCATCAAAGTTCGAGCGATGGCCACCCGCTGCTGTTCACCGCCGCTGAGTTCGTCGGCGCGGCGGTAGGCATGGTCCAGCAATCCAACGCGGTGAAGATTGGTCAGGGCCTTGCGCTTTTCATCACGGGTAAAACTTCGCAGCGTGCTGCGCAACGGCGACTGATAGCCCAAGCCCCCGGACAAAACATTTTCGATGACGGACAAACGCTTGACGATGTTGAACTGTTGAAAAATCATGCCGATCTTGCGTCTCAGCCGTCGCAGTTCAAATTGATTCAATCGCACGACATCGACCAGGTTGCCGGCTCCATTTCGTGTAATTAGCACAGCGGGCACTCGGATATGGCCGGAACTGGGCTCGATCAGACGGTTGATGCAGCGCAGCAAAGTCGACTTTCCCGAGCCGCTGAGCCCGATGATGCCGACGAACTCGCCTCGATTAACGGCTAAATTGATGCCACAGAGCACCGGTATATTGTTATCGTAGGATTTTTGGAGATTCTCGATTTCTAGAATGATCACGGCTGCTTTCTCTGTAAACTTGTTTTCAGCGGGATACCAGCGATGTCGAAGGCCTGACGCACAGAATCATAGTCTCGATCAGTAGCGGGAACGAACCCGTCGATCTGATAAAGATCGCGCATCATCTGCTTGCCTTTAGGTTCGCGACTCAGCTGCAAAAAAATTTCTTCCACTTTTTTGGCAATAGCTTCATCGAGCTTGCCGTTGATCACTAGATTGTCAGCCGGGATCGGCTCGGAGAAAGCGATCGCGCGGATCTTCTTCACGTCTTCGGGATCCTTCAAATAGCGCATCCACGCGGTATCCTCGCCGTCGGGCGAATTGGCGTAGGTCGCCCCAGCATCGACTTTCCCGTTGAGCACGGCAAGCACGGTGGCATCGTGCCCGCCTGAATACAGTATTTGTTTGAAGTCGCGCACCGGATCGATACCGCGTTCCTTGAACATCTTGCGCGGGAAAATGTTGCCAGTGGTTGATAGCGCGTCGCCGAAAGCGAAAGTTTTGCCGCGCAGGCCCTCGAGCGTTTGGATGCCGCTGTCTGCTCGGGTGATGATCGCCGCATAATAAGAAGCGATTCCCTTGCGCTCCGACTTAAGAACGACTTTCACGTCAGCTTCATTCTTCGCCAATACATAGGAGGCCGGGGTCAAGAAGGCAACATCGAGTTTGTTAACCCGGAGCGCTTCGACCACTCCGGTATAGTCCGCCGCGACGAAGGGCTGAATCTCCATACCCAATTCCTTTTCCAGTATGTCGACGATGGGCTGCGCATTTTGCATCACTTGTTGAGCATCTTCCGCCGGTACGAAGCCAACCCGAAGCACCCGGGGCGATTTGCTTGAATGACCACATGCAACCAGAAAAAGGCTTAAGAATAATCCGATAGAAAGTCGTGATATCGAAGATGCGAGCATGTTGAGGCTTATCGTGACAGTTCACCGCTGGGGGCGCAAATCCCTGATCATGGGCGAAGCATCCGAGCGGCTCTAGCGGCTCGCAACTTCTTCCAACAACTCTTGAGCTTTCTGCTTGTGCTTGGCGTCGTCGGAGAATTGAATAGGTAAATTCCGGACTGAGGAGAGCATCGTGCGGGCAGCCGGAAAATCTTCCATGGCGATGTAAGTATTTGCCAATTCAAGCCGGCTTACGATCACGGTTGGATTGATTGCGATTGCCTTTTTGAGGTACTCCACTGATTTTTCCAGGCTGCCTTGCGGTAGAGAACGGCCGTAGAGAACCGAAGCGAACATGCGGCTCATTTTTCCGATTTCAGAGACTTTTCGGTGCCAAACCCCATAAGCATGGTACGCAAACCCATTGTTCGGATCCAGCGCAAGCGATTTTTCCAACGCGACGCGGATCTCCTCCGCCAATTCCACCTGTCGTGCAACCGGGGAAACGACGGCCGTGACTCCTAACGAAGCGCCCAGGTAAAAATAACCCCAGGTCGAGTTTGGATTGGCTTTGATGGCTCGGCGAGCGTAATCTTCTGCCGTTCGATAATCCTTTAGACGTGTCTCCTTCCAATCGGACCCAGACTCGGGGATCATGTCGCCAAGGTCGATATACGCGCGCGACAGTTTGATGAGAGCTTCAAAATTCTGATCGTCCACGCGCAAAATTTTCAGCAGCTCATTGGCGGCTTCTTTGGGTTTGAATTGAGCATACAGCCGATCGGCAGTCTTATGCAGCTGCGCAATCTCAACACTGTCGTTGCGACACTGGGGGCATGCGTTTTTGGCATCCCGCGGTGAAATGGGCTCATCGACTTCCGCAGCCCATCCCGGCGATGCCAGAATGATGATCAGAGTCCAAAAGCCGAAGCTCTGCGCCAGCATATGCATCTATGCTTATGCTATGGATAGCGGCTTTCCGGCCCCATCTACAGCGACGTACACGACCTCAGCCGCCGTGACCCGGACCGTTTGCCGCGGGTTTTCGAGTCTTTCCGCTTCAACTTCCACCCGGACTGTTAACGAGGTCGTTCCCTGACGTTGTATCGAAGTATAAAAACTCACCACGTCCCCGACGTACACCGGCGCGATAAATTCGACTTCCCGCATCGCGCGAGTAACGAAATTTCGACGGGCCTGACGCGACGCCGCCACTCCTCCGGCAAGATCGATATGACTGAGAATGATGCCGCCGAAGATGGTTCCGTGCGCATTCGTGTCTCGCGGAAGCATCGTCACCCGCAGGGTCGGTTCACGAGTATCAGCCATCCGCAGCCACCCGATAATTTGATAAAGATTAGTCTGCGACAACTAAAGGTAAGTCAACCAGCTCGAATACTCGGTTTGTCTCCCTTTCACCACTTCGAAAAAAGAGGCTTGAATGTCCTCGGTGATCGGGCCTCGCCGGCCGCTCCCGATCCGTCTATCATCGACCTCGCGAATGGGAGTCACTTCGGCCGCGGTTCCAGTAAGAAACGCCTCATCAGCAGTATAGAGCTCATCGCGTGTAAACCGTTCCTCGATGACTTGATACTTTTTACCGCGGGCCAGAGTGATGATCGAATCGCGAGTCACGCCCGGCAGAATCGAGGTCAGCGGTGTGGTTTTCACCTTACGATCGCGCACGATGAAAATGTTTTCGCCACTCGCTTCGGAAACGTAACCCTCCGCGTCGAGCATAATCGCTTCGTCATACCCTGCCTTTTTAACCTCATGTTTGGCAAGCACGGAGTTGATGTAATTGCCGGCGGCCTTACTTTTGGTCATCATCACGTTGACGTGATGGCGAGTGAAAGACGAGACTTTCGCACGTATGCCGTTCTTGAGCCCTTCATCTCCAAGATAGGCTCCCCATGGCCAAACGGCGATGCTCACATGAACTGGGTTATTCGGAGCGTACAAACCCAAATCTCCAATCCCAACGAAAGCAAGCGGCCGGATGTAACACTCTTTGAGCCGGTTAGCACCAACGACTTGAAGTGTCGCTTGGGTCAGCTGTTCGACTGAATAGGGCAAGGGGAACCCGAGAATATTACCCGAGTCCCAAAGGCGGCGCAGATGTTCCGGCAAACGAAATACCGCGGAACGGCCATCGCCCAATTCGTAGCAGCGAATCCCTTCGAAATACGCTGTGCCGTAATGTAACGCATGTGTCAGCACATGAACCGTCGCATCCTCCCAGCGCACCAGCTCGCCATCGAGCCATATCTTTTCGGTCTTGAGGGACATATCTAAACTTTCGTGATCTGAGCCATTGCTGCATTAGTCTACGTGCCCAGTACAGTACCAGCAAGGGCTCTCCAAAAAAAAGGCCACCACGAGGGTGGTGGCCCGGCATGGATCGGCAATGATACTACAAACCTTTTTTAATATTCGGCGCCGGTTTGAACCCGACCGTGCGGCTGGCTTTGATATTGATCACGTCGCCGGTTTGAGGATTTCTCCCCTTGCGGGCTTTGCGAGATCGTACGGTAAAGGTGCCGAAGCCGGGAATTTGGAATCGTTTACTCTTCTTGATCGCCTTGGAGATACCTACGAAGGTTGCATCCACTGCTTCCCCCGCTGCTCTTTTGCTGATGTTTGCGGTTTTCGCCACTGAGTCGATGAGTTCGCTTTTCGTCATTGTCTTTCGCTCCTCCTTGCAAGCTGATCGATCGGTATGATCGTCCAAAGCAGGTCGAAATAATCATGGATTCATCCTGAAATGTCAAATACTTTATCTCCGGTCCAAGCGCTCGTGCAGCAGCCCGTAACGAACCCCCTGATCGCTGACAATCAGCCGCGGCGCGCCATACAATGTCATCATTCTGTCGATCAAACAGGCGCCGGCAAGAATCACATCGGCTCGTTTGGGTTCGAGGCCAGGAATCATTTTACGGTCTTCGAGAGTTTGACTTCGGTATAATCGCACCTGCCGTTGAACCTCAAGGTGCGTCAAGTTGCTGCCATGTACCATGCTGTGCGAATATCGCGTCAACTTCTTCTCCACGGCGGCCAAGGTGGTGAAGGTTCCCGCGATTCCAACCCAAGTCGAAGCCCCAGCAAGATGGCCCAATCGTTTCCCCAAAATCGTCAACTCGCTGTCGATGGCGCTCGTCATATGGGCAAATTCTTCGGCGCTAACGGGATCGGAACGAATAAACCGTTCGGTTAATCGGACCGATCCGAGATTGAGGCTGAAGGCATCTCTAACACCGGAATCATTGCCGCGGATAAATTCCGTGCTGCCGCCGCCGACGTCGATGACGAGCAGCTCCTCTCCACCCAACGGAAGTCCTCTCTGCGCTGCCAGGAAAGAATAGGCGGCTTCATCATCGCCGCCAATGACACGGACGCCGAGTCCCAGCTCGGCCTCCCAGCGTTGCCGTACTTCAACACTGTTGCCAGCATCGCGAAGAGCGCTGGTTCCAACCGCTATCACTTCGCCGACACCCAACGTTTTGCACGCGTCCAAGTAACGGCGCAACACGGCCGAGCTTCTCTGCTCTCCTTCTCGGCTGATCAATCCCACCCGGTCGACTCCATGCCCCAGACGAGTAATCTCCGCGAGGTCTTCTAGCACTCTGAAACGGCCGCCATCTCTGAGCTCGGCTATCAGACACAAAATCGTATTGGTCCCGATATCGATGAAAGCACAACGCGGCGAGATCATGGTTGCGGCGCAGGAGCGAGCGGCGCGGAGAAGTTTAGATCCTCGGCGAATTTTACTTCGAGATCTTGGACCCAAGCGGCCATATCGGCCAGCGCCCTTTGCGACATCGCTTCCTTTTTGGCCTTGCCCCGCAAAACGCCGGATAACGGCGGCAACAGGCCGAAGTTGACGTTCATCGGCTGAAATTTTTTTCGCTGCGAATCAGTGATGTAACGCAACAGAGCGCCCAGAGCGGTGGTGTCGGGCGGGACCCGAAGCGGTTGAGCGGACAGCAATCGCGCGGCATTTATTCCGGCTAGCAAGCCGGTTGCGGCAGATTCGATATAGCCTTCGACACCGGTCATCTGGCCGGCAAAAAACAAACTCTCGCGCTGGCGCCATTGCAAAGTGGGCAGCAGGTGGAGCGGCGAATGAATAAACGTGTTTCGGTGCAGACTGCCCAGGCGAATGAATTCAGCCCGCGCCAAGCCTGGGATCATGGCGAAAACGCGGCGCTGCTCGGGGTAAGTCATTTTGGTTTGGAACCCGACCAGGTTGTACAACGTCCGATCGCGGTTTTCCTGACGCAATTGGACCGCCGCATACGGGCGCTTTCCGGTGCGTTGATCGACAAGTCCGACTGGCCGCATCGGACCGAACGCCAAAGTGTCCTTGCCGCGGTCGGCCATCTCTTCGATGGGCATGCAGCCTTCAAACGGCACGAAGCGCTCGAAACTATAGGTCGGCACTCGTTCTGCTTTCACCAGCGCATCGATGAAATGGTAATACTCCTCGCGCGTAAGCGGCAGATTCAGGTAATCGTCGCCATCCCGATCATATCGTGAGGCTCTGAACGCGATGTCCATGTCGATGGATTCGGCGGTTACGATCGGTGAAATCGCATCATAAAAGTAGAGATGTTCTTGGCCCAGGAGCGACGCCACCTGCTGTGCTAGAACCGGCGAGGTGAGCGGCCCGCTTGCCAGAATAACGATGCCCGAAGGGATTTGCTCGATTTCTTGGCGAATCACCGTCACGCCCGGTAGTGCTTCGACGGCGGCGGTCAGGGCACGCGCGAAGATCTCGCGATCCACCGCTAATGCCGATCCGGCGGGCACCCGCGCGATTTCCGCGGTTCTGATAATCAAAGAATCGAGCTTGCGCATCTCTTCTTTTAGTAGACCAGCGGGGGCGGATAACGAATCCGAGCGCAGCGAGTTGCTGCACACCAGTTCGCCCAAATCACCTGAAGCGTGCGCCTCCGTCATACGGCGCGGCCGCATCTCGAACAACTCAACGCAGATACCGCGTCGCGCGAGCTGATAGGCGGCTTCGGAACCGGCCAATCCGCCGCCGACGATGCGAACGATTTTTTCCATCGATTTATTCCGGGAGCGGCACTGAATAACCGCATTCTTTTCTGCGGCAGCGCCTGGTGCGGCCGGCCCGCTTGGTTACCTTTTCGACCAAGATCGGATCGTTGCAATCCGGGCATGGCCCTGGCACCGGCTTATCCCAAGTAGCGAACCTACAATCCGGATAACGATCACAGCCGTAAAACATCTTCCCCCAGCGCGATTTACGTTCCTTCACGTTGCCTTCGCCGCAGTCCGGGCACTTGATGCCGAGATCTACCGGCTTCTCCAGAGGCTGTATGGTCTTGCATTCGGGATAACCGCTGCAGCCGAGAAATTTGCCGTACTTCCCCCAACGCAGCAACATCGGCCTGCCGCAGTTTTCGCAGCTTTCCTCGACCTGCACTTCTTCAGCAACTTTGATTTCGCCTTTCTCGTCCCGGCTAAAATTCTTGGTGCTTTTGCATTCAGGGTATTGCGGGCAGGCTAAGAACTCGCCGTTGCGACCCCATTTGATCACCATCATCGCGCCGCATTTTTCGCACGGGATTTCCGTCGGCACCTCTTGCCGCTTGACGTCGCGCATCTCGGTTTCCGCTTTCTTGAGATCGCGCGAAAAGGGGGTGTAAAAGCGCTTCATCGCTCTGGTCCACTTTTCTTTCCCCTCTTCGATCTTGTCCAGTTCGTCTTCCATCCCGGCGGTAAACTCAACATTGAGAATATCCGGAAAACTTTCCACCAACAGATCGGTCACCAAGAAGCCCAGGTCGGTGGGCGCTAAAGTGCGTCGTTCATCCTGAGCGACATATTCTCGATCGATGATATTGGAGATGATCGCGGCATAGGTCGACTGCCGCCCGATACCTTTTTCGTCCAGCTCTTTGATCAGGGAGGCCGGCGTGTAGCGCGGCGGAGGCTGAGTAAAATGTTGGCGCGGATCCATGGAAAGAAGCGACAGCGCATCCCCTCTTTGCAGATCGGGCAACACACCATCGCTGTCCTGAGCCTCGCGTTCCGCCTCCTCTTCGCCGTCTTCGCTTTCTTTGCCGGCCGGTGCGTCTCTCCCTTCGATGTAAACTTTCATGAAGCCATCAAACTTAATCTGCTGTCCGGTGGCACGAAACAGCGCCTCTCGCACCGGAATCTCAAAACTAGTCTGATCAAAGACCGCCGGCACCATCTGGCTGGCAACGAATCGGTCCCAAATCAACGAGTAGAGTTGAAAAGCGTCGCGGCGCAAATACGGCCGGACTCGGTCGGGCGTGTACTCCAGCGAAGTTGGGCGGATCGCCTCATGAGCGTCCTGCGCTCCCTTTTTCGAGCGATAGCTGTTTGGTTTACCGGGAACATAGTTTTTTCCATAATGCCCGGCGATGAATTGGCGCACAGCGGCGAGGGCATCGTTGGACACGCGGGTCGAATCGGTTCGCATGTAAGTAATCAAACCAACGGAACCTTCCGGCCCGAGCTCAAGGCCTTCGTAGAGTTGTTGGGCCAATTGCATGGTTCGTTTGGGCTGAAAACCCAACTTTCGCGCTGCCTCTTGCTGCAGTTTGCTGGTGACAAACGGCGGCGTCGGATAGCGCCGTCGCTCCTTCTTCTCGACTTCGCCGATGATCCATGATGCGCCGTCGAGAGATTTGACGATCTCCTGCACCATCGGCTCGTTCTCGAGTCGGAATTTCTTGTTGTCTATCTTGTTTTCACGCCATTGAACCAGCCGGGCTTTGAACGATGGCGGCAGGCGGCCTTCGAGAAGAGCCGTCAAAGACCAGTACTCTTGGGCGGTAAACGCCCGTATCTCCTTCTCACGCTCGCAAACCAGCCGCACCGCCACCGACTGTACGCGCCCCGCGCTGAGTCCGCGCCTGACTTTGTTCCACAAGAGCGGACTCAGTTGATAACCGACCAGTCGATCGAGCACCCGTCGCGCGATTTGCGCGTCGAACTTGTTGCGATCCAACTCGAGCGGATTCGCGATCGCCTCCTGGACCGCTTTCTTGGTGATTTCGTTGATCAACACGCGATGAACGTTCTTGTGATTCTTGGCCACTTGATCGGCGATATGCCACGCGATTGCCTCACCCTCGCGATCAGGATCGGACGCAAGATAGATCTTCTCCTTGCCTCGGGCCGCCTTTTTTAAATCGTCAATAACTTTTTTCTTTGCCTGAATGATATGGAAGTCCGGCGCAAAATTTTTCTTGACGTCGACACCGAGTTTGCTCTTGGGCAGATCGACCACATGCCCTACGGAAGCTTTGACTTGATAATCTCGGCCTAAATATTTTTCCAATGTTTTTGCCTTGGCGGGAGATTCGACGATGACTAAATTTTTTGCTGGCATAACCCTCAACCCCATCCTTGTTGTCTAACGTATGAACATATCAACATTCCGCTGAATAGCGATTGCCCGGGAGTTGCCTGAGAAACCCTTGCAACTCGAGTTCCAAAAGGATCTGCGACACTTTCGGAGCCGATATACCGCTGGCTTCGATGACCTCGTCGATGTGCAATGAGCGCTCCTGAAGCAATTCAAATATTTTGTGCGTTTCCGGTTGAGCCTCGACCGGCAACGTTCGCGTCACCGATGGACGATGGGTCGCGACCAACTGAGGCGCGATCTCTTCGAGAATGTCGTCGACGTTTTCAACCAGCTTCGCACCTTGGCGAATCAAACGATGCGCGCCGCGACTGCGGCTTGAGCCCACTTCTCCCGGTACGGCAAAAACTTCTCTCCCTTGTTCCAGCGCGATCGCAGCCGTGATCAACGAACCGCTCTTCTCAGTGGCTTCGACAACCACCACGCCGGCTGAGAGACCGCTGATCAGGCGATTACGCGCCGGGAAATTGAACGCGAGCGGCGGAGCACCGAGCGGCAACTCGGAAATCACAGCGCCGTGCTCGCTGATCCGGTTATAAAGCTTCTGATGCTCAGGCGGATAAGCTCGGTCGACCCCGGATCCCAATACCGCGATGGTTCGGCCGCCGGCGGTGAGCGCCGCATCGTGAGCCACGCCGTCGATGCCGCGAGCCATACCGCTGATTACCGTAAAACCCAGAGAAGCTAGACCGCGACAAAGGTCACGCGCCACTCGCCGACCGTAATCACTCGCACTGCGCGTGCCAATCACCGCAACGGCTTTATCATCCTCCTGCCGAATCTCTCCTTTGACATAAAGACAAGCAGGCGGATCGGCGATGCTCCGCAAACGAGCTGGATAGATCGCGCTGCCAAATGGAACGATTTTTACTCCCGCCTGGTTGGCGCGCTGTACCTCCTGCTCAACCTCATCCCATTGCGTAAAGGCTAGCAGCCCATCGACCACGTTGCGGTCGATGCCTTCTATCGCAGAGAGTTCAGCGGCTGTAGCCGATAACGACTGGGTGGGATCGGCGAAGTGGCCGGCCAGCTTTTTAAAACTGATACAGCCTAACCCTTTGATCCGCGTCAGCGCAAGCCATAAAGCATGTTCACTGTGATCCGACCTGGACAAACCACACCTCTCGAGAAAGTTACGCATGCCTGAATCACATTCGTTCCAGGTTTGTCAATGGGTCATGCGAGAACGCGGGACAGCAGACCTAAAAAGGATATGCGAAATAGCCAAGCAACGCTACAACTCGCTTTTGGCAATCCGCTACAAGCTCGAACGGCGATTCTGGTAAACGTATAGTTTGTTTATTTTGCCAACCTTTGTCTAATCAACAGCTTTGATACTTATTCTCCAACCGAGTTTGCTGCAAATGAGAATTAACCGACTAATCAGACGCTTTTCTGCAGAAATCGTACAAACGCGAGCGGTGGCTGCGCCGCCGGAAGATGATGCCAGGGATATCTGAGCACGTCAGCGGAGGAACTTCAGGCTTGCGGCAAAGGTATCAATTGAATGAACGCGCCTGCGGACAGCCAAATGAAATCTAGCATCTCGGGATAGCTAGCTTCGTTCCTCGCGTCGAGCGCGCAGGAAGAGCTTAATCGGCGTGTGTTCCAATCCTAAGCTGTCGCGCATCTGATGAATCAAATATCTTCGATAACCTTCGCCCACCCCAGATGGCGTATTGACAAACAGAGTGAATGTCGGCGGGCGGATGCCGGTTTGGGTACCGTAATAGAATTTGACGGGCCGTCCCTGATTCAGCGGCGCAGGATGCCCTTTAACGATTGTCTGCAGCGCTTGATTGAGAGCCGAGGTCGAGATTTTACGCTGATACGCTTTGAGCAATCGGCCGGCGCTGTCAAGCATTTTTCGTACGCCAAAGCCGGTTACGGCGGAGACGAATGTTACCGGAACATGTTCGAGGAACGACAGATTGTAATAAACCTCCGCGCGATAGGCTTCGACATCCTTGTCATCCTTAGCCGGCAAATCCCATTTGTTAATCGCCAGCAGTAGGGCCTTGCCGCGTTGGAATGCGTAGGCCAGGATTTGCGCGTCCTGGTCGGTGACTCCTTCCGCTGCATCGATGACGTGAATGATGAGATCGCCTCGATCGACAACCCGGAGCGCGCGCTGCACACTAAAGCGCTCAACTCGATCGTCGATCCTGGCCTTGCGCCGCATCCCGGCAGTATCGACGAGAATACAAGGTAGCCCGTTTAGCTCGAATGGCGTGTCTAGCGCATCTCGCGTGGTCCCAGGTTTTGAGTGAACCACGCAGCGCTCAAAGCCAAGCAACCGGTTGGTGAGCGTCGACTTGCCGGCGTTCGGACGGCCGATAATGGCGATGCATAGGGGCTCTTGCGGTTTTTCCTCTTCCACTCGATCGTCAACTTCCGGCTCATCCGGAAACAGGCTGACGATTTCATTCATGATATCCGGCACCCCGATGCCGTGCTCGGCCGACAGTGGGAATAACCGATCCAGGCCCAACGAATAAAACTCGTACAAGTTGTCTTGTTTCTTGAGAGTATCCAGTTTGTTAACCGCGAAAAATACCGGCTTTTTGGTTTTGCGGAGCTGCTTGATGGCTTGTTGATCAATCGGGTTAAGCCCCCCCTTGCCATCGAACAGGAAGAGAATCGCATCCGCTTCGGCCATGGCAATTCGGCTTTGTTCCTGTACCCGCTCGTCGAGACCGTCTTCAGCCTCACTATCCAGACCTCCGGTATCGACCAGCAAGAATTTCTTACCGGACCACTCGGCCGCGCCGTAATTGCGGTCACGAGTAACGCCGGGAAGATCGTGAACAATAGCTTTGCGCTCGCCGACCAGTCGATTGAAGAGCGTGGACTTGCCGACGTTGGGCCGGCCGACAATGGCCAAGATCGGCAGCTTCGGTTCCAAACTATTCTGGTGCGGCGCCGGCTCGACCATCTTATAAGCCCATCTCCGTTAGAGCGTAGGGATTCTGGGTCCAACCCTGATCGACTCGAATAAACAACTCCAAATACATCTTGCAGCCCAGCAATCTTTCCAACTCTTCCCGAGCGCTCTGACCAATCTCTTTGAGCATCGAACCTCTTTTGCCGATGAGAATCGGCTTATGGGATTCGCGCTCGGTGTGGATTGTCGCTTGAATTACAATTAGATTCTTTTCCTCTTTTTCAGTGAATTCATCGATGCTCACGCCGACGCCGTAGGGGATCTCCTCGTGGGTGAGCAAGAATACTTTCTCACGAATGATCTCGGCGGCAAGAAATCGCTCGCTCTGATCGGTGAACTCCCCCTCGGGAAAAAATTTGGGTCCCTCGGGCAAACCCGTTTCGACCAAGTCCAATAGCAAAGGCAGGTTTTCTCCTTTAAGAGCGCTGATCGGGATGATTTCCTTACCGGGCAGCAGTTCCGCGCAACGTTGGATTAGCGGCAGCAGCCTTCCCTTGGACACCAAGTCGATTTTGTTCAAAAGAATAAACACCGGGCTCTTTACGCCTCGCAGAGTTGCGGCGATTCTTTCGTCCTCCAGGCCGACTCTACCGTGTGAATCGAGCAGCCACAGCACCCCATTGACTTCGTGCAGGCTCTGCAGCGCGATCTCGACCATGCGCCGGTTCATCAGCGAGCGCGCCTGGTGTATTCCCGGGGTATCCAGAAACACGATCTGCGAACGGGAGCTGGTTTTAATCCCGGTGATGCGATTGCGCGTCGTCTGAGGTTTGGGCGAAACGATCGCAACTTTTTCGCCGAGGAGACTGTTAAGCAGGGTCGATTTGCCGACATTGGGACGGCCGACGATTGCAATGTACCCCGATCGAAACGCAGGTTCTTTGCCGCGCTTGTTCTTTGGGCTTTCCTTTGTCATAAGTTTCGATTTATAAGCTAGATTATGGCACGGGCCAATCAACCTTCAAACTCGCCGATCTTCGAACAACTTGCACAGCGTGCCGCTTAAGCTCACACCATTGATGAAGAAGCGGCTTACGCGCCGCGCTCAGGAAATGATTGCGCGCGCTCTGCCGCACTTTCCGGAATTAGCGGGTAGAACGATCACCGTGGGTTATACGCGCAAGCACCTGGGCAGCGCGAGCATCATTTATCGCGGCGGCAAAATCGCGCGTCTGATCATCCGGCTCAAAGTCCGAAAATTAACTTACCAGACGATTGGCCACGAGCTTACCCATCTGGTGCAGGCGCTGGTGCGCGGTGACCGCCCGCATATCGATTCGATTGACTTGCCAAAAGTTCCGTACGGAGAGAAGCCCTGCGACATCTGGACATTAGCACGCCATGAGCTCTTCTGCGACGATCCACCCACCTACATCAAAATGCCGCGAATCCTGCGCGAGTATTGGCTCGACTACGCCGAAGCGGTACGAAGACTGTGCATTGCGGCCATCGAACGTCGGATCACCCAGCGGCTATACATTCAGTGGCTTGAAATCGAGATCGCCAAGCTGGCCAGGACTGCGCCCCGCCGGCGAACCTTTCCAGCGCAGCTGATTTTGCCGTTTGCCGATTCACCAACGTCGACTGAACGGTCATCATCGATTGATGATGGCGTCCACTTCTCGCAGTTCTTCAGCTCCTAGCTGCCAATCACAGGCTCTTACGTTGCTTACGACTTGTTCAGCCTTGGTCGCGCCGGAGATTACCGAGCAAACCGGCGCTTGCGCCAGCAGCCATGCCTGCGCCAGCTCGTTCACCCCCCGACCCCTCGCCTTGGCCCAGTTTGTTAATCGACCGACCCGATCATAGTTGGCCTCGGTCATAAACTCTTGCACGTTTCTGGCAGTGGCGCCGCGAGAGCCCGCCGGTGCTGGTTGGCCTTGCTCATATTTGCCGGTAAGAAAGCCGCCCGCCAGGGGGTAATAAGGAACGAAGCCCACCTGATGAGCGCGACAGTAAGGCAATACTTCCCTTTCGACATCGCGGCGCAGGAGATTGTATTCGGATTGAAGAACCACAAACGAGGACCAGCCCTTCATTTCAGCCAAAACGTTGGCGTGAGCCAACTGCCATGACGCATAAGCCGATGCGCCGATGTAGCGCACCTTGCCCATGCGAATGACGTCATCCAGCGCTCGCAACGTCTCCTCGATCGGCGTCGATGCATCCCAGCGATGAGTATAATAAAGATCGATGTGGTCGGTCTGTAGCCGGCGCAAACTCGCATCGAGGGCTTGCATTAACTGATAACGCGATGCGCCCCAAGAGTTTGGACCGGTTTTTCTCGGAAACGAAAATTTGCTGGCCAGGACCACTTCATCCATGCGACCTTTCAACGCGTGGCCCAAGGTTTCTTCGGACCGTCCTTCATTGTAAACGTTAGCGGTATCGAAAAAATTCACTCCAAGCTCGAGAGCTTGATCAATGATTCTGTCGACCTCGACTTGGCTCACTTCCTTCGAACCGAAACGATTGGCGCCCAGCCCAATGACAGAAACACGCACGCCGGCATTGCCCAGATGACGGTAGTCCATGAAAGCTCCTTCAGGTGACTAGAGAGAGTTATCTGTTCCGCTGGAACTCAGAGAGAGAAACAACATTATCCCGGCGAGTAGGTTCACGAGATCGACTTCTGCCGCACTTCCAACACTCCGTGAATTGTCCTTCGATTTCCTCAGCGCAGCCGCCACAGGTCCATGGCTTCTTGACGGATTTCAAGGGCGCCATGGTTTTTTTCAGGATCGACTTGGCTCTGACAAGCTGCTCATCCTCAACCCAGAGCTCGGGCCAGCAATCGATGGGCGGCAGTTCGCCCGCCGCCGCGGAAAGATCGAGATTTTTGGTGATGCAGGTAATACCGTAGGTGCCCAGAACGTTTCTCAAATGGCCGATCATCAGCGGATCTTTGGCGCAGTATACCTTCTTCATTAGTTTTCCATTAGCAGGCTCAGGCGCGGCGCAACACCTCTTCTCTTAGCTTCAAGACCTCTCCCAGCCAAAGAGAACGCTCCAGATGATCGCCATAACTGTCGCCGGTGGATGGATGGACCAGCACGGTCAAGCCTTGCCGATTGAGCATCAACCAAGGAACGACCCGGGAGAACTCGTCGTTTGCAAACAGCGCCTGATACATTGCTTTCGGATGAGGTCCAACGGGCTCATCATGCCAGTTGCCAAGCTGCACATTGAAGTTCGCCAGCCCTGCGCGCACCCGGGTCGCTGCTTCACGGCTAGCCGGATCGTAGTAAATATGCGCATGATAGCCTTTTATTTCCCGCTGGCTCATACAGGCCTCCTGAGCGCTTCCTATGGTTGTACCAAATCTGCCCGCCGGATTCCAAACGGAGTAGAGATCGTGGCTCATAAACTCCTCGACAGTTGCATGAAAGATCCGCTGCGGAACAATGGTGCATTACCGAATTGGCGACCACGTTAGTAGCGATTGGAAATGGAGCACATCGCTCCAACCACCAACCCCCGCCGGTGGCTGTTTTATCCGGTGCAATCCCTTGGTATCACGCCTCAAACTTTGCTCGAGGGCGGCTGTGCGGCAGAGTTCTTGTCCAAACATTCAGAGCAGATGCCGGATTGCTTCTTCCACAAGCCTCTGAAGAAATGTCTCCGGCATAAAATCCTGCGACACTGTTTGCAGGCCGCGCCGCTTAACTCGCCGAAAGTTCGCTTGCAGATACCGCAGATTAAAGGAGCTATCGAGAATGCCATCTAAGTGATTTTCCTCCGGACTCTCTCGAAAACCGTCCTGTCGAGTTGCTTACCAGCGGGTTCGATGATCTTCTCCGCTTCGATATCGCGCGCTTGCGCGTTTGACAATCTCGCATCGCGGGCCCCGACAGGCTCACCACAACGATCAAGCCTGAATCTGCGCGGACCTGCGTGGCCAACTCCGTATTACCAGATCGACAAGAAACAACAGTAACCCGAAACCCGCAAACGGCCACCAGGTTTCTTGACCACGCCTGCCTTTGCCCGGCGTCGGCGTGTAGAGACGGGCGACGCCATTGTCGAGCTTATCGGCATCGATCATTTCCCCGCCGGTCTCTTCGGCAAGGCGGCTCAGGAGGGCCGTGTTGGGCTTCAGTTCACGGTATTCCTTCGGATAGGGAGCGATGTAAGGAATCGTTCCCACCGGCTGACCTGCGTGTCCCGGCTCTCCTTCGGCATAGAGCGTCAGCAAATGGATGCCGCGCTGTGATGGC
>DASUVS010000196.1:0-15746 GCA_036378835.1 Binatia bacterium
TTGAGCCTTCCGCCGCCGTACTCCTCGACCATCAGCCGAGTCAGCATTGAGTGTATATCGTTCGACACTCCGCCCAACGTGCGCGACAATTGGCTGGCCTCGACCAGGCCGTCGAGAGAAGCGATGGCGAGCAGGCGACGATAACCGACCCGTCCGACATGATGCCGAAAGTAAAGACCGGAAGCCGACGCTGGGGGGGATACGTCGAGGGCGGCGCGGCGCAGCAGCCCGTCGCGAACCTTCTCACGCCTGAGGGCCGCAAGATTCAACATTGAGAGTTCCCATGCTTGCCAAGCCCGTTCGATCCGGTCCCGCAGCTGACATAGATAATCTGAACGTTCATTGTCGTAGTTTCTGAGATCGTCGAACCAGAAAAGTTTCAGACGATTGATTTGATAAAGCACGCGCTGCAAGAACAGCCGGGCGCAGTTGTCGGCTTGGCTTGAATGAAAGTTAGCGGCGTCAGTAGCGGTCGGGTACGCAGAGTTCAGCGCTTTCTGAAGGGCGCATTCAAATAGCCCTACAGCCGACGGGTGGTTTCTGACGTAGTCGTCCAAACAATCGACCTTTCTCAGTTCGGCAAAACTCTCTTCCGCTTCATCGTACTCTGCCGAAGAACTTCGCTTCTCCGTTTCGGCATACCTCGACTGTGTTCGGCTACTCTTTTCAGCTTCGTCAATGCGCATTCATGCTCCTTGTTCTAAGTATTTGCTTTGCGCCAGAAAGCCCCACCCCGGAGCCTGCGCAGTGCGCATCGTTATGCGCAGCGGATCCGTCGTTCGAGGGGCCCAAATAATACAAGTTGTTCCGTCTGGGCGACGCTAGAAGCCCGCCACCGATAAAGCCCAGTGGGCGCTTTACGAGCGTGTGACGCAGAGGTTCGCTGCGGGCAAGCAGCTCAACGGCTGGTCTTCAAACATAATTGTCGGACAGTAAAGGGTTCTGCCACGTCCTTGCTCCACCAGCGCGCATCTGACAAGAGCTCAGGACGTGCCAGCGGCTACGACCCGTGATAGACGCATTGTGCAAGAATCACGCCCAGTATCTTGATCAATCAGAGCGCCTCAAGAAGTCAATCGTTCTAACGATCGGGCCTCAATCAAATTGAACTCAGACAGCAGCGGTGATGCGCCAGCCGAGGGGCTGAAAGGCTGCGATCCAGAGTTCTCGGCGCCTCGCTCGCGGAAAATGTTCAGTGTAGCGTCGATGGGATACGGTCACCGCAATGGTTGTTCCAGATTCGCACAGCATCCAGGCGATACTTGCTGAGCTTCATCCAATTCGCAAAGCTCGATGCGAGTTCCTCGCGCAGGTCGATCGCGAGATCCTGTGGCACTATCGGGATCATGCCGGTGAGAAAGACGCTCGTTGGATGTTCCTAACGAGTGAACCGAACCTAGACGCTCTCCGCATAAAAGCAGATTCGTAAGCTGCTGGCATTTCTTTTGCTCTACAATCGAACTTCAGTTATGTAACAAGTTAAAAAACGCGCAGTATCTACGATTGAATCACATCGAGACAAGCTCCAGCAGCTCCGGCTAAATCATTCGAAGAATCGCGTGGGAGTGGTGTATGAAGGTATGGCCGGGGAACAATTATCCACTAGGCGCGTCCTATGACGGCGCCGGTACTAATTTTTCGATTTTCTCTGAGGTAGCCGAGCGAGTGGAACTCTGTTTGTTCGATGAACAGGGAAACGAAACACGTTGTGACCTTCCGGAAGTGACGAGCTTATGCTGGCATGGTTACCTGCCCAACATCGTTCCCGGTCAGCGTTACGGCTTTCGGGTTCATGGACCCTGGGCCCCGCAAGAAGGCATGCGCTGTAGCCCGGCGAAACTATTGCTTGACCCTTATGCTCGCGCGATCGTGGGCCAGGTGGATTGGAATGAAGCAATTTTCTCCTACGCCTTTGATGATCCCGATGGGCCTCTCAACCAAGCCGACAGCGCTCCTTTCATGCCCAAATCGGTGGTGATCAATCCATTTTTTGATTGGGGCAACGACCGCCATCCACGAACCCGATGGAGTGAAACGATCATTTATGAAACCCACGTCAAAGGTTTCTCTAAACGGTTCTCAGATATCCCGGAAGAGCTGCGCGGAACCTACGCCGGTCTCGGGCACCCCAAAGCGATCGAGTATCTGACCCAGCTCGGGATTAGCGCAGTCGAGTTGATGCCAGTCCACCAATTCGTTCACGACTCACATCTTCTCGAGCGCGGCTTGCGAAACTATTGGGGCTATAACTCGATCGGTTATTTGGCGCCGCACAATGAATACTCATCGGGCGGTCAAACCGGCCAGCAGGTTCAGGAATTCAAACAGATGGTGAAGGCGCTTCATGAAGCGGGCATCGAGGTAATCCTCGACGTGGTTTACAACCATACCGCCGAGGGCAATCACCTGGGGCCGACACTTTCGTTTAAAGGCCTCGATAACGCAGCGTACTACCGCCTGATGAATGACGATCGCCGTTTCTACATGGATTACACCGGCACCGGCAATACTCTGAACATGCGTCATCCGCACGTGCTGCAGCTGATCATGGATTCGCTGCGCTATTGGGTGCTCGAAATGCACGTTGACGGGTTTCGGTTCGATCTTGCGTCCACCTTGGCGCGGGGTCTACACGACGTCGACCGGCTTTCGGCTTTCTTCGACATCATTCAACAGGATCCAGTCATCAGCCAGACCAAGCTTATTGCTGAACCCTGGGATGTCGGCGAAGGCGGTTACCAGGTGGGGAACTTCCCGCCATTGTGGCTCGAATGGAACGGCAAGTACCGCGATTGCGTGCGTGATTATTGGCGCGGGCAGGACCAGACGTTGGGTGAGTTTGCCTTCCGCATCACCGGCAGCTCCGATCTCTACGAGGGAACGGGCCGGCGGCCGTATGCAAGCGTGAACTTCATAACCGCCCATGACGGATTTACGCTAAACGATCTGGTTTCATATAACGATAAGCATAACGAGGCCAATGGCGAAGAAAACCGCGACGGCGAGAGCCACAATCGTTCTTGGAACTGCGGCGCCGAGGGACCCACAGACGATCCGGCCGTCAACGCGTTGCGCAACCAGCAAAAACGCAACTTTCTATCGAGCTTGTTCCTCTCGGAAGGCATTCCGATGCTTCTCGGCGGCGACGAGATCGGCCGCACCCAACAGGGCAACAACAATGGCTATTGTCAGGACAACGAGATCTCTTGGTATGATTGGCAGGCGGGCGATCGAGATTTGCTTGAATTCACCAGGAAGTTAATCGAGTTGCGCAAACAGCATCCGGTGTTTCGCAGACGTCGGTGGTTTCAGGGCCGTCCGATTCACGGCGCTGCGGTCACCGACCTGGGCTGGTTTACGCCGGAGGGAATCGAGATGGCCGAGGAACACTGGGGCGAAGGCTTTGCCAAAGCAGTCGGTATTTTTCTCAACGGTGAAGCTATCGATGATCCGGATCCGCGCGGCGAGCGAATCGTCGATGACAGCTTCTACGTGCTTTTCAACGCTCACCACGAACCGCTGCGCTTTGTTCTCCCGAAAGAAGAGTGGGGAAAGGATTGGACGGTCGTTTTGGACACTGCCGGCACACGGCCAGAACAACAGGAGCGGCATAAGGCGGGCGAAGAAGTTGGCGTGGAGGCGCGATCACTGAAGGTGCTGCGTCGTGTCACCTGAGTTTCGGGCTACGTACCGCATTCAGTTACATCGCGGCTTCGCCTTCGACGATGCCGCAGCGATTACCGACTACCTGGCTGAACTCGGCATCAGTCATGTTTATTGCTCGCCATACCTGCAGGCAGCTCACGGTAGCACGCACGGTTATGACGTGGTTAACCCGCATCAGGTCAACCAGGAGCTCGGCGGAAGCACCGCTCATGCTCGCTTATGCGCGGCGATCGCGGAGGTCGGCCTCGAGCAGGTGCTCGATATCGTTCCCAACCACATGGCTATCGGCGGTAGAGAAAACCCTTGGTGGTGGGATGTTCTCGAGAACGGACCTTCAAGCCGCTATGCGGGATATTTCGATGTCGACTGGGATCCGCCCGAAGCCAAACTGCGCAACACGGTTCTTCTTCCGGTTCTGGGCGATCATTACGGACGAGTTCTTGAACAATCCGAACTCGTACTGCAACGAGAGGGCGGGCAGTTTATCATCCGTTATCACGATCACGTCTTCCCCGTTTCACCTAGGTCTTTGGATGAGCTCATCGCCACTGCCGCTCAACGGTGCGATTCAGACGACCTGGCTTTCCTCGCGGAGGCATTGCGTCAACTGCCGCCGTCAACGGCGACTGATTGGGACGCAGTGCAGAGACGTCATCGCAACAAAGAGGTTCTGCGACACATGCTGGTGCGCCTGTGTGATGAGCAACCGCAAGTCGCGGCCGCTCTCGATCAAACGGTCGCTGAGCTTAATTCCGATCCCGATCGGTTGGATGCGTTACTGGAGCGCCAAAACTATCGCCTGGCATACTGGCGTACCGCGGAACGAGAACTCGGTTACCGCCGGTTTTTCGATATCAACAGTTTGGTTGGCTTGCGGGCGGAGGACGAGCGGGTGTTTGCCGATACCCACGCCTTGATCCTCGACTGGTTGGCCCGAGGCGTGTTCGATGGCGTGCGCGTCGATCATCCTGACGGGCTGCGCGATCCTGAACAGTACTTCGATCGGCTTCATACAGCCTGTCCGCGCGCGTGGATCACGGCCGAGAAAATCCTCGAGCCCGGCGAAACGCTTCCTGAATCATGGCCAATAGCCGGTACCACGGGCTATGACTTCATCTATCGCGTGAACAATCTTTTCGTCGACTCTGCTGCAGAGGCCGCGCTGACCCGATTTTACGGCGAGTTCACCGGCGAGGCGACCGACTTTGCCGCGTTGGTGCGTGACAAAAAACAATTCGTCTTGCGCGAAATTCTTGCCAGCGATCTCAATCGTCTGACCGCCTTGTTGGTCGATATTTGCGAGCGACATCGCCGGCATCGCGACTACACGCGACACGAGCTGCATGAGGCGCTACGCGAATTGATCGCGTCTTTCCCGATCTATCGAACTTACGTCCGCGCCGAAGCCGGAGTTATAAGCGACGAGGATGCTCGAATCATCAATAGCACCATCGATGACGCCAAAGCGCGCCGGCCGGACTTGGACGCTGAGTTGTTCGATTTTTTTCGCAGCCTTCTTCTGCTGCGCGAACGCGGTCCACTCGAGACCGAGTGGGTCATGCGTTTGCAGCAACTGACCGGGCCGGTGATGGCCAAAGGTCTCGAAGACACAGCTTTTTATTGTTTCAACCGGCTGGTTTCGCTAAACGAAGTCGGCGGCGATCCGGGGCACTTTGGCCTTTCTCCGGATGAATTCCATACAGCCTGCGCCGAGACCCAGGCGCGCTGGCCGCGCACCATGCTCGCTTCCTCGACACACGACACCAAGCGCAGCGAAGACGTGCGCGCGCGCATCAGTTTGCTTGCAGAAATTCCAGAGAGTTGGACCGACGCGGTGACAAGATGGGCCGAGCTCAATGACCGCTATCGTCGTGAGGGTTTTCCCGATCGAAATACTGAATATCTGCTTTATCAAACGCTGGTGGGCGCCTGGCCCATCGAAACCGATCGCGTTCTCGCGTACATGGAGAAAGCCTCCCGCGAGGCCAAGACTTATACCTCCTGGACTGATCCGAATTCAATCTACGACGATGCTTTGCGAGCTTTCGTCGAAGGCACCATGAACAATTCCGAGTTCACGGAAAATCTGCAAGCGTTCGTAAAACCGCTGATTGAGCCGGGCCGGATTAATTCTCTGGCGCAGACACTGATTAAACTCACCGCCCCCGGTATTCCCGATTTTTACCAAGGTACTGAACTGTGGGATCTAAGTCTGGTGGATCCCGACAACCGCCGGCCGGTGGACTATCAATTGAGGCGCCGGTTGCTCGCCGAGATGAAATGCCTGTCAGCCGAGCAGTTATGGACTCGGGCAGACCAGGGTCTGCCTAAAATCTGGTTGATTCGGCAAACACTCCATGTGCGACACGAGCGGCAGTTATTTCAGCCGCAGGATAGTTACCGTAGCTTGATGCCATCCGGAGCAAAGCGCGAACACGTCATCGCGTTCGCGCGCAATGAGCGCGCGATCACGGTGGTGCCGCGCTTTCCTTTAAAGCTCGCCGGAGAATGGGGCGATACCGCCATCGAAATCCCCGATGGCCGTTGGCGTAATTACTTCACCGGCGAAAAGCCGGATGGCAAACTAGTTTCAGTGGCTGAGCTGCTCACGCGTTTTCCGGTAGCGCTTTTATTACGAGAGGATGAAAATCGATGACTCCGTTCCGAGTTTGGGCGCCTTGTGCCCAACGGGTTCAAGTTGATGTTGCCGGCAACCGGCACCCGATGACAGCCACCGATTACGGGTGGTGGCATGCCGAGCTAGCGCTGGATGACAATCGCGCTGACTACGCCTTCGTGCTCGATGGCGGTGAGCTGCTCCCTGATCCTCGCTCCCCTTGGCAGCCGCGCGGCATTCACGGCGCCTCCCGCCTGGTCGATCACAAAGCATTTTCATGGACGGATCAGCGCTGGCAAGCCGGCCCCGTTTCTGGGGCGATTATATACGAGCTTCATGTCGGTACTTTCACGCCGCAAGGAACTTTCGCCGGAGTCATCGACAAGCTCGATTATCTAGTCGAGCTCGGCGTCACCCATATCGAGTTGATGCCGGTTGCCGAATTTTCGGGGAGCAGGGGTTGGGGCTATGACGGCGCGGACGTGTATGCGCCGCATCATGCGTACGGCGGGCCGGATGAGTTGAAGCGTCTGGTGGATGCCTGTCATGGGCGCGGCCTGGCGATGATTCTCGATGTCGTTTATAACCACTTGGGACCTGCGGGGAATTATCTGGCGCGCTTCGGGCCATATTTCACCGAGCGTTATGCTACGCCGTGGGGCCAAGCGATCAATTTCGACGGTCCGGATAGCGACGAGGTTCGACGTTTTATTTGCGATAATGCTTTGATGTGGCTGCGCGATTATCACTTCGATGGGCTGCGGCTCGATGCGGTGCACGCGCTGATCGACACCTCGGCTACGCATCTTCTTGAGCAGTTGGCGTGCGAGGTGGCCGAACTCCAGGCCCAAAGCGGCCGGCATCTAATACTGATCGCCGAGAGCGATCTCAACGATCCTAGAATCGTCCGCTCTCAGGAGATCGGCGGTTACGGCATTCATGCGCAATGGAGCGATGATTTCCATCATGCGTTGCATACTGTGCTCACCGGCGAGCGCGATGGTTACTATGCTGATTTCGGCTCGCTGGCTGATCTGGCCAAAGCCATCGAGCGGGTATTCGTCTATGATGGCAGTTACTCGGCATTTCGCCGACGACGACATGGAAGAGCTCCCAAGGTTATTTTCGGCCATTCTTTTCTCGGCTACCTGCAGAATCACGATCAGATTGGCAACCGCGCCAAAGGAGAACGGAGCAGTCATCTCTTGAGTGTCGGACGGCTCAAGATCGCTGCAGCCTTAGTGCTGAGTGCGCCTTTCATTCCGATGTTGTTCCAAGGCGAAGAATGGGCCGCGAGCTCGCCGTTTTTGTATTTCACCAATCATCAAGATGCCGAACTGGGTCGCTTGGTAACCGAAGGCCGGCGCCGGGAGTTTGCCGCCTTCAGCGCGCACTCCGATGATGTGCCTGATCCGCAAGCGCTTGAGACCTTCGAACGTTCCAAGCTCGTTTGGGACGAATGCGGCCGCAAGCCGCACTCTGAAATGCTCGATTGGCACCGCCGACTGATCCGGCTGCGCCACGAATTTGCCGCTCTCTCGGATGCTCGGCTGGACCGTGTCAGCGTCACTTTTGACGAGCAACAGAAGTGGTTGGTGATGGCGCGTGGTCCGATCGCCGTAGCTTGTAATCTGAGCCAACGCCGGCAGCACACGCCGTTAAGCAGCGGCCAAGATGCGCGCATCCTGCTTGCTTCGGAGAAAGAAATTCGAATCGTCGGCGATGGAATCGAATTGCCGCCGGACTCGGTGGCGGTCGTCGAGGCAAGCGGTAATCATTCTGCGGTGAGACGATAACATGGCTAGCGTGGACAACTCAGCAGCCATTGTCCAACGGTACCAGGATGCTTTCGGCAACTGGCGTGAAGCCAGTGATGAGACCTGCGCGGCGATCCTCGCGACGATGGAGCAAACGCCGGAAGAAGCGGACGCCTCGGTCTGGGTAGTTCGGCGCGGCGAGCGAAAGCATCTGCCCGGTCCGGCGGAAATCACGCTCGAAGAGGGCGCTGAGCTGCGCGCCGAAACTGACCTGCCGGAAGATCTGCCGCTGGGTTATCACACTTTGCGCTATCTCGATCGTGAGGATGAAACTAAATTAATCGTCAGCCCGGGACTCTGTTATCTGCCCGAGCATTTGCGGATTTGGGGTTGGTCGGCGCAGCTCTACGCGCTTCGCTCGGCCGGTAGTTGGGGCCTCGGCGATTTCGCCGATCTGCGTGAGCTGGGCCGCTGGTCGTCACAAGAGCTCGATGCCGGATTGCTTTTAATCAATCCGCTGGGCGCAGCATCGCCTTATGCGCAGCAGGAGCGGAGTCCCTACTTTCCCAGCAGCCGCCGTTTTCGCAATCCATTGTACCTGCGTATCGAGGAGATCCCGGGCGCGGCCGAGGTTCAGCTTGACCTGGAACGGTTAGCCGCCGCGGGCAAAGCTCTCAATCTTCAGCCGCGGATTGATCGTGATGCGGTATTCAGGCTCAAAAAAGATGCGTTGGAGATACTTTGGCAGCGCTTTTCAGGCGATCCGCGGTTCGACAAGTTTTGCCGCGAGCAGGGAGAGCCGCTACAACAATTCGCCGCCTTTTGCGTGCTCGCTGAGCACTATCAGACGGGTTGGCGTCAGTGGCCCGCTGAGTATCGCACGCCCCGATCACCCGCAGTGATACACTTTGCCAGGGAGCGGTCTACCCGGGTGCGCTATTTTCAATGGCTTCAATGGCTCCTCGATGAGCAGTTGGCAAAAGCCGCTGCCGAAATATCTTTGATGCAAGATCTGCCCATCGGAGTTGATTCTAATGGCGCCGATGCCTGGGCATGGCAAGAGGTGTTTGCGGAGGGTTTTAGCGTCGGCAGCCCGCCCGACGAATACAATGCGCAAGGTCAGGATTGGGGATTGCCGCCGTTTATTCCATCAAAGCTTCGCACTGCCGGCTATGATCCGTTCATTCAGACGCTCCGGGGAGCACTGCGGCATGCCGGAGGGCTTCGCATTGATCATGTCATGGGACTGTTCCGTTTGTTCTGGATCCCGCAAGGCGCATCTCCGACTGCCGGCGCTTACGTTCGATATCCTCAGGACGAGCTCTTGGCGATACTCGCTTTGGAAAGCCAGCGGTCGAAAGCGTATATCGTCGGCGAAGATCTCGGGACCGTCGAAGAAGGCGTCCGCACAAAGCTCGCCGACAGTCGCGTCCTGTCTTACCGGCTGCTCTGGTTCGAGAGCGATCCGCCCGCCCGTTACCCTGAACTGTCGCTCGCGGCGGTGACCACCCACGACTTGCCGACGGTTGCAGGTCTGTGGAGCGGCGCTGATTTGAAGGCTCAGCGTGACTTAGGTCTTGAGCCCAACGAAGAAGGAACCTTGAAAATTTCCGAACGCCTGAGCGCGATGACGGGTAGCACCGACGAAACCCCCGTGGAAGAAGTGATCACGCGAACCTATGAGCTTCTCGCGCAAACGCCTTCGGCTATCGTCACCGCGACATTGGAAGACGCTTTGGCGGTGGAAGAGCGGCCGAATATCCCGGGCACCACAGAGACATCGTGGTCTCTCGCGCTGCCTGAGTCTCTGGAAGCTCTCAAGGCCAGTCCTCTCGCCCGCGCCATCGGTGAGCGACTGCGCGGTCGTTGACGCCCATGCAGCGAATCGACTGCGGATTGAACGTAAGTTTTGACTAGTGCCGATGAAAACGCCTGTATCTAGCCGATCGTGATTTGGGGTGCCGCCTGCACCTTTCAAGCTTTTCGCCCAAGCTTCCCAATCGCTTACCGAGTTCCTGAAGGCTTTGTCCCAAAATCTGAACAAACGATGCGCAACGGCAAGAATCATCTCGCAGGCCGAAGCTTGCGGAGAGTTGCGCAGCCATCGGCCTTTGACATAGTCTTAACTCCATGGCTGATCACATGGAACATTCACACACGGTGCGCGGCTATTGCGCGCTTTGCACCGCTCACTGCGCCACCATCGCAACAGTAGAAAACGGTAAAGTAATCCGCCTCGATCCGGACCATGATCATCCGAACGGCGGCGTGCTTTGTATCAAAGGCAAAGCGGCGCCGGAGTTGGTTTATCATCCGGATCGACTGAATTATCCGCTCAAACGCACGCGCCCGAAGAGCGATGCCGATCCGGGCTGGCGAAGAGTCAGTTGGGATCAGGCGCTCGAGGAAATTGCCGAGCGGCTGATTTTTATTCGCGAACGCTTCGGCGCGCGCGCAGTGGCCCTAGCCAAAGGGACACGCGGCGGCACCTCCGTTTCCGATGCCGAGCGCTGGTTGGCGCGCTTTCTCAATAGTTTTGGGAGCCCCAACTGGGTATCGACTACGCATGTTTGTAACTGGCACAAGGATACCGGCTTCAGCTATACGTTCGGCGTGGAGATTCCGACACCCGACGTAGCTCAAAGCAACGCTTTTCTCCTTTGGGGACACAACCCAAGCTCGACGTCTCTGATTTTGGCTCATGACATCGTTGCGGCAAAAAAACGCGGCATGAAAATAGTTGCGGTTGATCCACGGCGCGTTGGAACTGCCGCCCAAGCCGATGTGCTGCTGCAGGTTAGGCCCGGCGCAGATGGGGCATTGGCGTTGGCTCTGATCGATGTGGTCATCGAAGAAAAACTCTACGATCAAGAGTTCGTGAGTCAATGGACTAACGGGCCTCTTCTTGTGCGAAGCGATACCGGAGCGATTCTCACTGAAGCCGATCTCATGATCGGGGGATCAGCGCATCGATTTATTGTCTGGGACGAAAGCGGCGATGCTGCTGTTGTCTATGATCCAAGCTCCGGCAGTTTCGACAAGCCGTCGGTGCGGCCTGCACTGACAGGTGAGCGGCGCATTAAAACCAAAAGCGGCGAGGAAATCTTCTGCCAGCCGGTGTTCGCAGCGCTTGCGGCGCTGGCAGCGAACTATAATGCCGCGCGCTCCCGATCTATTACTTGGGTCGACAGCGAGAAGGTCAGGCAGGCGGCGCATCTGCTGGCGGCCAATCGGCCGGTAAGTTTGTATATGCACAATGGCGTGGGGCAGCACACCAATGCGACCCAGACCAGTCGAGCGATCGCAACCCTTTACGCGCTATTGGGAGATTTTGACCGGCCGGGCGGCAACGTAGTTTTCCCCAAGTCAGGGGTAAACGCGGTTGCTGGTAAGGAATTTCTGCCGAATGAAGTCGCGCTCCAGAGAATTGGGCGCGAGCGCAAACCGCTTGGACCGCCCGCGAAGCCCGGCAATTGCGCCGCTTACGATATCTTCACCGCTATTCTCGAAGGCACTCCGTATCAAGTCAAGGCAGTTTTGAATTTCGGCTCCAATACCATCATGTCTACCGGGGATTCTCAGCGGGCGTGTGAAGCCTTTCGCGCTCTCGACTTTGCCGTGGCCACCGAGCTATTCATGACGCCAACGGCGGAACTCTGCGATTATGTCTTGCCGGCCACCAGCTTTCTCGAGATGGGTAATTTAGCCGCCGGATTCGAACACCGGCCGAAAGGAAAGCTTCATTTACAGTATCGCCCCGCCGCGGTTCCGCCTCTGGCTGAGCGACGTTCCGACACCTGGATGATCTTCGAGTTAGCTAAACGCGTGGGTCTTGGCCGTGAGTTCTGGGAAGGCGATGCCGAAGCGGGTTACGAGCACGAGTTGGAACCGACTGGCGTAACCCTTGCGCAACTCAAGGGATCTCCCGGAGGAATCAGCGTTGCCGCTACACCGCGCTACCGAAAGTTCGCTGCAACCGACGAGCACGGCATTGTCCGCGGCTTTAACACGGCGGATAAGAAAGTGGCGATCTACTCACATACATTTGCCGATCACGGTTTTTCGCCTTTGCCCGAGTATGTGGAACCTTTGGTCAGCCCGGTCAGCCGCCGCGATTTGGCCGCCGAATACCCGCTGGTGCTGACTAATGCGAAATTTACAACTTATATTCATAGCCAGCTGCGCGGTCTCTCCAGTCTGCGCAAGGCTTCGCCCGAGCCGACCGCCGATATTCATCCCGATACGGCGGCGCCGCATGGAATTAAAAATCGCGACTGGATGATCATCGAAAGCCCGCGCGGGGCGATCACGGCGAGGGCGCGCGTCACGGAAGCGATGGCGCCCGGAGTGGTCTGTTGCCAGCATGGATGGTGGCAGGACTGTAAGCAACTCGACCTTCCCGGCTACGTCTCGGTCGGAAGTGGTTCGGCTAACCCGAGCCTGCTGATCGGCTCCGATCTTGCTGATCCGATTAGCGGCTCGCTACCGCATCGCTCTTATCTCTGTCGTGTGCGCCCCGCAACGTGATCGAGCCAGCTGGCAATTTGGTGCGCAAGAGCGAACGGAGAGTTGAATATCGTATTATTCTTTCTTCAAAGTCTTTGTAGAAGCGGGCAAAGCGGTCGTGAACTTAGTCCTCCCCCCGGCCGGGTCATACAATTCGTGATTCTGCCTACGGGAGAGTATCTGTTTAGCAATTGCTCGGCGCAATCCGGTGAGGTGGGCATGCCATGAGAATAGCGCTCGCCACTCTGCAGGTTGCTCGGTAGGAAAGCGGTCGAAAACAGATCAAGGGAAGCGGTATTTAGCCGATCTTCAACAGCGGCCATAGTATCAAGCCAACTATCCCGGAGATTGTAACTATCACCGGCTCTGATATTTTGAAGCGCCACAAAACGACCAGGCTTACCAGCGCGATTATCGCTGTTGGCAAGTCTGTGATGGCACGTGCTCCGAGCACGATCACTGCGCCCGTAATTGCGCCGGTCGCGGCGGCCGTAGCGCCATTGACGAAAGCCTTGAGTTGGGGATTGTCTCGATGCCGCTTGAACCAAGGGGCCGGAACGATTGTAAAGATGTATACCGGCAGGAAGATACCAATCGATGCCATAATGGCCCCAGCTAAACCAGCCACAAGAAAGCCGATGAATGCGACAGTGATAACGACTGGCCCCGGCGTGATCATAGCTACCGCGACCGCATCGAGGAATTGGTGCTGGTTCAGCCAGCCGAATTGCTGAACAACACCTTGTTGCAGGAACGGTACGATTGCTAGACCGCTTCCGAACACAAAGGCACCCGCCTTAGTAAAGAACAAAAGAATCTGCGCGAGAATGTCAGATGAGTGCCCCACCGTCTGAGCTTGGCGTAGCCAGGCTTCCATTGCCCAAATCGCGAGCCCCAAAGCTGTAGCACCTAACGCCATCAGCACAGCCCGCTTTCTGCCCGGCCAAGCATACACAAGCAGCACGATTAATCCTGCAACAATGAAAAATTCCGCCAGCTCCGCCTCTGCCCAAGCGGTCATCACCGTAAGAACTCCGAAAATGCTCCAAAGCATCGGATCGCGTTTGTTCGTACTACGTGCGAGCTTGTAAGCAGCGATGGCAATGATGGCGATGACTGTGGCGCCGATGGCATAGAAGAGAGCCTGCATCCACCACAAGCCACCATAGGCGACGTAGACCAGCGAGATGCCGATCACCATTAAAAAAGAGGGGAGCACGAAGCTTATTCCGACCATTGTCGCGCCCGAAACGCCGCCTTCAAAATAGCCAATAGCGATGGCGGTCTGTGCTGCTAAGGGTCCGGGCATGATCTGGGCAAGCGCTAATGAGAGCTTGTAAGTATCTTCGGTGATCCAACGCCGTTGCTCGACCAAATCTCGGTGCATAAAGCCTACTAATGCGACCGGTCCACCGAAACCGATTGTGCCTAATTTTAGGAAGTATGCGACGAGTGGCCAAAGGCCGATCTTGTCGCCCATGATAGGTTTAGGCTCGTCTTCTAGATCGACTGGGAAAACCATCAGTCTCAATCCTCTCTGCCTTCATAGCACAGGTTGAATCAGCTAGCAGGTGTATTTTCCCGGAAGCAAATGAGTACTCGACAAAAATGATAATCGAAACAAGCCCGTGATTTTAAGCCGTCACATGGTGCGAATGATCTTCTAGAGCAGTTTACCCGGCGCCACTTCGATACTGAAAAAAAACCTACCCGCAAGTGACAATCGTCAAACGACTTCTGGCGTGAGAGTTTAAGGGAATCAATCAACACTTCAAAAACTGGAATTGGCGCGGATGAATTGAATCCCCCACTAAAAGGAAATATTGCTGTTGACATCTTCCGTGCTCCGTTAGACTATCCGCTATGCTTCGAAGACGGCTTGCGCTATTGCTCGTTGTTTCGTGGGTGATTCTTTCCGGATTCGATGTCACCGAAGATCTGGACCTGCCGGAACGGATTGCGCTTCACCAAACGACCGATGCTCTTTCACTCGGTGCTGGATCAGCGGGTCTCCTCGCTGGCAACATCGTCGAATCTGCAGACCACCCGCACCTGCCTTGCGCGAGTCGATCCGCCGAGCGCTATCTCGAGTTCACCGCCAGCTATGTCCCCAGCTTCTCGCAAAGAGCCTTCAAACTTCACAAAGTAAACCAAGTGTTTTTAATCTGAGCACGTCATCTTCTTTTGTTCTCCCGTTCTAAGCTCCTTTAAGTTCGCCCGGAGAGCGCAATCGGTTGCGGCTGATTGGCTCATAAACGTTTCGAGACACAAGGAGAGGATGATGGCTGATTTTCCCTTATGGTTGAAAGGTGTCGTCTGGCTGGTTGTAGGTTCTAGCGTGTTTTATGCGGCTGCTCAGGTTCTATACTCATTGATAAATTAACTGGCGACGCAGGAGTTTGGCGTATTGTCTGCCATTTGCGCAATGCGTCTTTGCGTTCGTTTTATTTTGCATCGGTAACTTGTTCCGCCAGAGCGGTCTTCCATTGCCTTTTTCAATCCTCATGAACGATTTTTTGAGACGCACAGGCTCATCTTAATGCCGTTTTGTTTGTGCGGAGCCTTGGCCGCTATCTGGTAGGGAGACGCTTGTCCCGGCCTCCCTATAAAACGATCTTGGCGGTAGAAAAAATTGCCAAGACAGCCTTCAACGATTTTCCCGCCAGCGAAATTGCGCGCCGCTCTGAGAGGCCGCCTTGGGACCGCTCAAGTCGGACATCGTTCTCTACGAGTCGCTCTGCGCGGCGAGTTAAAGCTCAGCGGCGCCTTTTTCCGTCACATGTGATACCAGTACTTTGTCGATGCGCTTGCCGTCCATATCGACAATCTCGAATCGCAAATGATTCCATTCAAAGGATTCCGACACCGACGGCACGCGACCCATCCTGGTAAAAATAAAACCGCCCAAGGTCTGATAAGCGTCATGCTTTTCTCCCGGCAAGCTGTCGAGATCAAAAATTTCTTTGAACTCGTCCACCGGAATCATGCCATCGACTAGCCATGAGCCGTCTGCGCGTTGCACAGCCTTGGGCGGCATGACGGTTTCGCCAAACGGCATATCGCCGGCAATGGCTTCCAGAACGTCGTGATGCGTCAGTAATCCCTCGATGCCGCCATACTCGTCGATGACCAAGACCAGATGGCTGCCGGAGCGCTTGATATGATCGAGTACCTGCAATGCAGTTAATGTCCGCGGCACC
>DASUVS010000197.1:0-7399 GCA_036378835.1 Binatia bacterium
GACCTCCTCACAAACTTCGGATTTGAGAGTGATGGATCAATCTTCTCGTGTGGCGACGAAGATGCACAGGAAAATGCCGACTGCGAATAGTGCATGGCAATTCCGATGAGCCGGACAAAGAGCGAGCGAAGCTGACCCGCCGCAGCAAACGGTCGGTAAGAGCTTGCCCCAGTTCTTGGGATTGCCGATTTCCGAACGGGCGATAGCGTCAACAGCGATCAAAGCAGGCGACGAGTCCTAAACCTAAACACCAACTCCGCGCGAGCCTAAGTCTTTCGAGGTTCGCTAATTCATTCAGCTGTTCGTGCTGCTCCGAATGCCATTGCCAACCGGCTCTAATGTTAATCTTCTGCTAGATTACTTATGGACGGCCTTATTGATATGCAGGCTGCTCAAAAACCTCAGAGGCAAGACGCGCGAAGTTCGATGAGCTGAGGCGTACGCTTCAGTACGTTGAAGCGAGTCGGGCAAGCGCAACGAAGCATATGGGCTTTTTTCAGTAGCCGCTAGCTCTTCAAAAACGGCACGCCCAGGCGCATCAGATCGTCGAAGGCATCCCAATGCACCATGTGCTTGCAGCCATTGACGATGTGGAGATTGATCTCGGGGTTCATTTTTTTGAGCAGTTCGGCGCGTTCACCGGCGTGCGCGCGGTCTTCGCGGCCAAAGAACATCAAAAGCGGCATCTTCAGTTCAGTCAGCCTTTGCCATATTGGCTTGGCCTGCGACGCGCCGCCTCCCGCGGGGGCATCCTGGTTCTGCCGTTCCTGGTGCGCTTTGAAATTGCGGCCGGTCATGCGGCTGTGGCGGATCGCCACGTCTTCATCGGAGATCAGTGAATGATTGAAGGTGTCGGCCTGCAAAAGTTTGCGCGCATCCTCCAACGTCGGTTCCTTTTGCGCCATTTCCTTGTCGACCCGCGCCTGTACCGCTTCGTACTTGCCGACCTGCTCCTGGGTCTGCGGCGGCAGCAGTGAGCCGGTGCCGAGAATGATCACATGCGAGTAGCGGTTGGGATCTTCCAATGCCAGCTGAACCGCGAAGCCGCCCGAGCGTGAATGCGCGATCAACGCGGTCTTGCCCAATCCCGCGGCATCGATGAATTTCGGGATGGCATTGCGTTGCTGCGCCGTGCTCTGCTTGGCGGGCACGTCGGAGAGGCCAAAACCGGGGAGGTCAAAGGCGACCGCGCGAAATCCGGCTTGGGCGAGAGGACCGAGATTGCGCAGAAACACGTCCGCCGAGCTTCCCAGCGAAGCGCCGTGGAGAAACAAAACCGACGGTCCTGATCCTTCTTCGATATAACGGAGCTGCAGCCCATCGACGTTAACGAACTTATCTTTCGGTTTGGTTCTTTCCGCGGTATCCATAAGATTGTCTCCTATTAAGCCAAAAAAGATCAGGCTGTTGGAAAAGGCACTTCGATGCGCTGGGTCGCCTCAGGTCAATTCGTATTCTTGTTAGCGTGTTCCGTGCTCGTGGATTTCACGGTCACGTTCATAGACACGGTCTCGGTTCATGTGCGGCGCGCATCAAGAGCTCTTTGAACAGCTTGGATCCGAGTTTTTACATAGTCTGTATCTGCGAAAGCATGACGAACCTTTTCTGAGCCGACCTATAACGCTGAAGCCACGAGGTGTCAATCACGCGCGAGCTTAGTGGAATGAGTAAACGAGATGCTGCTGGTCTGTCCGAGAAATCCCCAGGGAGTATCCCGGCTCACAGCCGACGTATCCGCGAAAGCGGCTCCGGATTTCTTTCGATTGGACGGTTCCGAGTCGCGCCACTTTTCGCACTTGCCTGAAATGACGATTATTTGCTAGCGCTTGTCCTGAATAGCGCAGCGACTATAGACGGGATTGAACGTTTTTGCACCGGGTGCCATCGCACAGTGAAAATCGGGGTATTTTTTTGATTCGCGATGTGGTTTGAGTGAGCCGGAAGTAATAGGGCGAAGGAGAAACTTGTGACAATCAAGACGCAAACGCTTTTGATGGTAGCCCTGCTGCTTGTCATCGCGGTTGTCGCTACTGCGGGAGTCATGGTCTGGGGTTCGCGGCGGGGATTGCTCGCTGAAGGCGAAACTCAGGGTTTGGTCATCGCCCGGCTCTTGGCTCGCAGCGCGGCCTTCGGCGCGCGAGTCACAAGCGATGTCGAAAAAGCGATTGGCGAGCAGATGGTCGTAGAGGCGACGATTGCGGCGCATTTGGTGGCTCTGGGCGAGATGGCGGGAGTCGGTCCGGAAGAGATCAACAGACGCTTGAAACAGATTGCCGACGATACGGTGCTCGACGAAATCTGGATCACCGATGAAAAAGGGCATGCTTACTTAAGAAATATTACTGAGGTGGACTTCACGTTCAGTCCGGATCGGGAGCGGCAACCTCAAGCTCACGCGTTCTATCCTCTGCTTACCGGAAAAAGCAAAGCTGTTGTCCAAGAGGCGCGCCAACGTGAAATCGACACGCAGGTTTTCAAGTACGTGGGAGTTGCCGGGGTGGATAAACCGCGCATCGTCCAGGTTGGTTATCATGCCGGCATGCTTCGACAGCTGCAGCAGCGCATGGGGCTGACCCGACTGGTGAACCAGCTGGTCTCCGAGGGAAGCGTCATCGCGATCCGTGTCCTCGACAAGAACATGATCACCGTGGAGTATGCGGAGAGCTTCAGAGACAAAAAGCTGCCAGAGCCGACGGAGACCGACTTGGCCGATTGGCGCAGACTGGTGAGCGAAGGCCGAAACCACAGCTCTCTGGAAGCATCTTTGCTCAACGTCCTCGCTCCGATCGGCGAAGAGGGAGGAGAGCTAAAAGGTGGAGCAATTCTCGTCACACTGCCCACGGATCACGTGCAGGCTGCCATTCAGAACCGGATTCGGATCGCCACGGTGGTGAGCCCGTTGGTATTGCTGCTCGGTTCGGTGATCGCCATTTTTTGGGCGAAGAAAATTTCCAGCCCGATTGTGGAGTTGACCGAGATGACCCGGCGGATCGCCGGCGGGGACTTCACCCAAAGAATCGCCATCTCGGCACGGAACGAAATCGGCACACTCGCGGCCTCGTTCAACGAGATGACGCGTCGCTTGAACCAATCCATCGAGCATCTGAAGGAAACCACTGCGGCGAAGGAGCGCATCGAAAGCGAGCTACAGATCGCCCACGAAATCCAGATGAGCATGGTGCCAAAAATCTTCCCTCCGTTTCCCGAGCGCAGCGAGTTCGATCTTTTTGCCACTCTGGTGCCGGCCAAGGAGGTAGGAGGGGATCTCTACGATTTCTTCTTCATCGATGACGATCACCTATGTTTTGCCGTCGGCGATGTCTCGGGTAAGGGAGTACCGGCGTCGCTGTTTATGGCCGTCACCAAAACCCTCTTTCGGGCGACCGCCGGCAACGGCGGCAGTCCGGGTGAGATCCTGGCACGGTTGAATGCCGAGATCTGTCGCGATAACGAGTCCTGTATGTTCGTGACCTTCTTTTGTGGGATCTTGAATATCCACACCGGCCAGGTCCATTATAGCAACGCCGGGCACAATCTGCCCTTTTACCTGAGCCGCGACGGCGTACGTCCTTTGGAAAACTTCGGCGGAATATCTCTGGGGCTTTTGGAGCAAGGCCCCTATGCATCAGGCGGGATGATTCTCCGTCCCGGCGAAAGTTTACTGCTTTACACCGACGGGGTAACCGAAGCCATGAATCCGAGCCGGACGCTTTATTCCGATGAGCGGCTCGAGCAGTTTCTAGGAACAACTGACAGTTCGGCTCCACGCCGAATCATCGACGGTTTGATCAGCGACGTAAGGCATTTTGCTGGCCAAGCGCCGCAATCGGATGATATTACGGTTCTTGCGCTGCAGTATTTTGGGACCGCGAAAGAAATGCTCGAGCCTGTCGAGATCAGGGTCAACAACAAACTTTCGGAGCTCGCCTCAGCGAACCAAGCCTTGACGGAATTCGGCCGGCAATACGGTCTAGCCGACAATGTCCTGCACGATCTTAATCTCGCCTTGGAAGAAATTCTCACAAACATCATCTCCTATGGTTACACCGACAGCGGGGAACACGAGATTGCAGTAAGGTTTAGTATCAAAGCTGGAGAGATGAGAGTTGACGTCGAAGATGACGGCCAACCGTTCAATCCATTGGAAGCACCGGAGGTTGACACGTCAAAGCCTCTGGAGGAACGGACTATCGGTGGACTGGGCGTCCATCTCGTGCGCAAGCTCATGGACGGCTTGGAATATCAAAGACGTGAAGGAAAGAATCTATTGGTCATGAGAAAGTTCCTGCTCTAGCAGATCGCTTTAACACTCCCTAGTGGATCCATAGCCGAAGCTAGGTGGAGAATTTTTCGATCATTAAGAGAGGCGCGATATGAAAGAACTGGAAATCACCGAGCAGCAGTCGCAATCGACGACTGTTCTATCCGTCGTGGGCGCCGTGGATAGTAACACGGCTCCGGAGCTGCAGCAGGCCTTGTTGCGCGCGACTGAGACTTCCACGGGAGGGGTGGAGCTCGATCTGGCGAAGGTTTCGTATCTGAGCAGCGCCGGCCTGCGCGCTTTGCTGATGGCGGCCAAGGCCCTGCAAAAACGCAGCGAACGCCTGAAACTTATCAACGTCCCGCTGCCTATCAAGAACGTATTGAATCTCACAGGCTTTGCGACATTCATCGACGTCAGCCCTTGATGGCATAGGCGCGGCCAAGGACTGCGGCGCGCGCGAGACAGTATGAAGATAGAAGCCAACGTTTGGCAGAGAGTTTCTGGCACTCCGTCGGTCGACATCTTTCCGATCATACCTAAGGCCAACTGCGTTTCATCGAATTGCTACATTTTTTCCGCTCCCGAGGCGCTGGTGGTTGTCGATCCGGGAGCAAGCGCCGAGCAGACGCGGCAGATAAGCCGAATTCTAACCGACGCTCTAATGGTGTCGCAGCGCCCGGTCCTCCTATTTCTTACTCACTGCCATCAAGACCACTCGCAGGAGGCGGATCTTGAACTTCCCACAGGTACGGAAGTCACGCGCTTCGCGCACAAGTCGGGAGTCGAGGCGCTGAAACACCGCGACCGCAACCTGACTACCGCTTATCTCTATCCATGGAATCCGGAAATATGCGCGGCGCCATTCGACGGAATCCTATTCGCCTCCAGCTCGGCGTCGGAGCCGGCCACACTGGAATCGTCCGGCGGACGGCGATTCGAGCTTTACACTGAGCCGGCGACGCTGCCCGATGGCGCAACGCTGCAACGGCAATGGCTTTCTCTCGGCGCCGGTAATCGGCTCGAGATCTATCACACGCCCGGACATTCGGCATGCAGCATATCGTTAAGAATCGGATCGTTGCTGATGCTTGGTGATTTGCCGTTCGCCGCCAACCCTGGCGTGTGCGGTCTCGACGGCTGGAACCACGCAGATCTTCTGCAAACACTGCGCAACGTCGATTGGCTCCTGGAAATACCCGACATTACCGCGTGTTGCCCCGGGCACGGTTACTGCGTTCCAGCGCAGAGCATGCGGGAGAAGCTCCGGTTGATGAGAACTGAAGCTTCCAATCTGACCGACGTACCGCTGATGGGGGCCGAACGCATTAGCGGTCTTAAGATTTACGCGGATGAACTGCTCGAAGAAACGACGGCGCTGCTTACCATCTTTTCCGGACGCCTGTACACCGTATCTTACTGCTTATCGATGCTCGAGGAGGAGGACAGCGCGGCAAGCCGTATCCTCGAGAGCTTGGATATCGACCAGATCGACCGCATCCTCTCGGACTTTCGCCGTGTCGCCGAAGCCTTTAACAGCAGCGCGATGCCCGAATGGACCGTGGTGCTCAAAGGCGTTCAAGTCGCCAGGTCATTGCAAAAAGTTCTGTCCGCAGAAAACGTTCGGCAACTCCTGGATTTTTCTCTGGTTGATCGGGCCCAGCGACGGCTGGATGACTACTTGAGCCTGGTGCGCGGCTTGCAATTTCTCCAGACCGAGCAACCGGCCGCCGTAAACGAGATCGTAACGGAGCTACTCAAGCGGACCAAGGAAACTACGATGACACAATCCGCTGACCTGATGGAAGCGGTGGACGATGATCAATCCTTCCTGCAGGCTCTTACGCGCCGATTGGCTGCCTACTCGCCTCTGCGAGATATCCAGTTTGAATTTGCGCCTGCCGCCCAGGAGACTAACGCAAACATCGGCGCGGAGCGGCTCGATGATATATTGACCAACGTGATGGAAGGAATGGCCGGAATGGGCGTCAAGCACATCAGCATTGCCACTCAGGTGGCATCGGGTCAGGTCGAGATTCGACTTTCGAGTCCCGATCCTATGGATCCGGCTGCGTTCGGCAAGCGCCGGCTCGATCTTTACAACAGAACTCTCGAATGGCTCGGCGGCGGCTTCGAATGCATCCAACACCGGGGCAACGCTGATTTCATCATCAGACTGCCGGCGCTGAAATCAATGTGAAGCGGAGCTGTCGTAAACAGATCGGCGCCCGCCTCGAAGATTTGGATGCGAGGATGGTAACAATTCGATTGACATCTTTCGCCAAAGATAATCAGAATACGGCTGATCATGCCTAAGCAAACAATCTTTATAAGTTACCGGCGCCAAGATACCGCAGCCTACGCGGGGCGCATCTATGATCGCCTGTCGGCGAAATACGGCGAGCATAATGTATTTATGGATATCGACAGAATCGAGCCGGGACAGATTTTGTCGATGCCATCAACCATAGCGTCGCGGAAGCGGGCGTGCTTCTCGTCCTCATCGGACGAGAGTGGATCAAGATGACCGACAAAAGCGGCGTTCCTCGACTGGAAAATCCAGAAGATTTTGTACGATTAGAGATTCTTGCTGGGCTCGAGCAAAAGACCGTTATCGTCCCGGTTCTGCTGGCCGACGCGGAGATGCCCTCTGCGCAGGCCTTGCCGGCGCCGCTGCAGCCGTTCGCGCGCAGGAACGCCATCGAGATAAGCGACTCGAGATTTCATTCCGACGTGGATCGATTGATCGAAGCCATCGAAAAAATTTTCAATCCACAAAGAGCGGCGGTGCCACCGATCCGACCCGAGCAGCGAAACCAAAGTTCGACGCCATTTAGTAGCGCGAGTCTACGTCCTAACACGGGCTTCATTGCCGCGGCGATTGCTGCAGTCGCACTGATCGTGGCGGGAATTTGGTGGTTCACGACCGGAGCCGAGCAGGAAACGAGTTTTCAGGCAGAACCTTATATCCAGTCTCCGGCTCCAAAGTCGGCCGAGAACTCACCGCGTCAAGATACACGCCAGTCTCCCGAGCAACAAAGTCCGCGCCAGTCTCCGGTGCAACAAGATCCAAGCCAAACGAGTCCAGCATACAATCCTAGACAGAGTGCTCCGAGAAATTAACCAGTGTATCGCTGC
>DASUVS010000198.1:0-57996 GCA_036378835.1 Binatia bacterium
ACGCCGCTTACTTTTGCGGCTTCCATTTTTCCAAACGCTGCTCGAGTGCTTTCAGCAGCTCGTTTAAAGTGGCGCCGAGAGCCGCGATGATGACGATGGGAACGAACATCGCCGCCATCTGAAAGCGTTGCGCCGCCACTGAGCTCAGATAGCCGAGACCGGTCGCCGCGCCGTATTGCTCGGCGACGACGATGTAGACCAAGGCGCGGCCCAGCGCCACCCGCATGCCCGCGACAATGTAGGGAAGCGATCCCGGAACCGACACTTTGAGAAAAATCGTGCTGTCCTTGGCGCCGAAGGCTCGCGCCATGGTAATCAGACGATGATCGGTGTTGGCAATACCGACCATGGTATTGATCAGGATCGGAAACACGGCCGCCAGAATTGTCATGATGATTTTCGATATCGGCCCCAGGCCGAAAACCATGATGATCAATGGCAATAGGGCGATCAGCGGTGTGGCGTAGATCCCGGAGAGCAGCGGATCAAAAGCCTTGCTGAGGCTCCGATACCAACCCATCGGAACTCCAATGACAACCCCAAGTAGCACCGAGATCAGAAAGCCGATCGAGAAATTGGTCAGGCTGAAGCGCATGTGCTCCCAGATCGAGCCGTTGGCAAAAAGCTCGTAGCCCTTGGCGAGGATCTGCGAAAACGGCGGAAAATAAAATGGATTGAGAATGTGCGTGCGGGTTGCGATTTCCCAGGCTAGAAAAAATATTATAATGCCGATAATCCCAAGCCAGTTGTATGCAACCTCACGCAAGCGCGCCAGCCACAGGTTGGAGCTGGGCGGATGCGCCGCATCGATGGGCACCAGTTTCAGTGACTCTTGTTCCTGCTTGGACGTAGCCGGCTCCCTTGTTCGTGGTCACCGAATCTATTGTCATGGGTAGGCAGTGTCAAGCATTCAGCGCATTCGATCGCTGAGCGGTCATCGTCCGCGGCCGCCGTGATCAACCTGAGCCCGAGCGTCCTGAAGACCCCGTTTTTTGTCGGCTTATCCTCCGAAGCAACACCGGCCAAATCTCGATTATCTAAGTCAGGTTCGATGGATCTTACGATGAATCCCGTTGCGATGTACACGTCAGCGAAAACAGAGAGCCTCGCCTTGAAAGAAAGGGAGAGATCGATTCGAACTGGGCATGGTTACAAGACTGACATCCCGGGCGCTGAGAAAATACGGTCATCTAAGGATGGATTGTCTTGAGCCATCGCTGGCTGATGTACCTATTCGGTTTCGCCCGACTCGCAGGATCTTTTGAGCGGTCGAGGGCTAAGTCACACCGGGTTTACGAATCGACCTATAGTGAACGGTGGAGGAGGAGCGCGCTCGGCGGAGAGTGAGATGATCGATCGATTAACGGCAGAAATGACAGCTCTCGGATTACGATCGCCGCAAGGGTTTTAAATCCGAGGGTAAAATGCGCATTACTGTCAACGGTGAGGCACAAGTAGAACGGCATTGGCCGCTGAACGTCCAATGCCGTTGAGTAAAGGCTGACCGCACGCGGTCGCCATCCTGCCAGTAGAGAAGTTGCTCAAGCGCGATGCCGGGTTGCCTCGATCGCTCCTTCCTTCCAGATGCTATGCTTGCGCGTCTCAGGCATAACGAAAATCGCAATCAGAAACATGAGTAATGGCAACCCTATCGGATAGGCAAGCGCCCAAGCCAGACTGCCGGTCGACAGATACACCGAGGTGGTGATGATGGGCACCAAGCCGCCGCCCCAGCCATTACCGATGTGATACGGCACCGACACCGACGTGTAACGAATATTACCGGGGAAGAACTCCGCCAAGAACGCGGCGATCGGACCATAGGTCATGCCGACGTAGTTAACTAGAATTACCACGATGAGGATCGACATCGGATAATTCATATTGCCGGCCTCAGCGTACCTTCCAAGTGCTGTGTATAATGGATAATACGTAAGTGCCGCCAGGAGCATCCCGCCCAAGATAATAGGCTTTCTGCCGATCTTGTCTGAGAGCCAGCCCCAGAAGATCAAGGTGGGAGTGGCTATGAGCAGGGCAGCACCCACGATATAACTGGACGTCAGCACGTCGAGTTTCTTGACAGTTTGCAAGAAATAGAGCGCCCAGAACTGACCGCTGTACCATACGCATCCCTGCCCCAGCACGACCACGCTGGCGATCAGCACGTAACGCAGGTTCCGGCTCATGAACGCCTCGCGCCATGGATTTATCGATGTTTGGCCCTTGGCTTTGATATCCTGAAAAATCGGAGTCTCCTGCAGAGAAAGGCGAATGTAGATAGCGATCGCGACCAGCAGAAGCGAAACGATAAATGGGATACGCCAGCCCCAATCGTTAAAAGCGGCTTCTCCGAGGTAAGTGCGTGTGCCGATGATCACGGCTAGCGAAACGACGATACCGATCGTCGGCGAAGTCTGGAGCCATCCGGTGTAGTATCCCCGCTTCTCATCCGAGACATGCTCCGCGACATAAGTGATAGCGCCACCATATTCTCCACCTAGGCACAGCCCTTGGATCAGGCGCAGGAAGAATATGATGATGGCTGCCGCTATGCCAATCTGGGCATAGGTGGGAATCATGCCAATGATCGCAGTGGAGATTCCCATCCCCGTCAAGGTCACGATGAAAGTGTATTTGCGACCAACTTTGTCGCCCAGCCAGCCGAACAGGAACGCACCCAGGGGCCGGATGAGAAAGCCTACCGAGAAGAGCGCGACCGTGCTAAGGAACGCCGCGACCGGGTGGCCTTTCTCGAAGAACTTGACTGCAAGGATTGAGGCCAAGCTCCCGAAGATATAGAAGTCATACCATTCGATGATATTTCCCACGGCCGCGGCTATGACGACGCGGCGGAGTTCTTTAATCGAAATGTTTGGTCCGTCCATAATGTGTCCCCCTTAATTCGCCGACTCGCGTCAGTTCTGATTGTTCATACTCGTCTCAGAACTCGAATATGCCGTGGCATCTCACGCCGTAGACTTCGTTCATGAGAGATTGCAAAACTTAATAAGCGATCGGTGAGTTGGGTGACGATGGCGGTCCCAGCGCAACGGAGGGCGAGAACTGCAGTGCCGGTACGACTTTGTTTCTTCCGCCGTGCGATCAGCCATATGCACCTCCCGATGCAATTTGAGTCTGACACTAAGAGCGAAACTGCCGTCCGAAGCTATGCTCTCGATGGCGCATAAAAGATAATGCAGGCGCCAGCCGAGAGTTGGGTTATGTCCCAGGACACGGACCATAGAATTCCCGTTGCAATCCTGAGACGATCTTCTAGTTGCCCTTTAGCAAGGGGCCCCCAAGCTGTCAAGCGGATTCTCAATTCGGGTTGACGGCTTTTTTCGACCTGATAGGCTAGCTGAAATCCTGGAGGTCACCATTGATTATTAAAAATCCGCGCTACGATTACAGTCCGATTATCACTCGAGAAAAAATTGCCTGGCCCGACAATGGCCGCATCGCCCTATGGGTCGCGCCAAATATTGAATACTTTCATTTCGACATGCCGATCCGCGGCTCAGGCAGCACTCATAAGCCGGACGTGCCGGGATATACTCTGCGGGACTATGGCTCGCGGGTGGGCGTGTTCCGGATCATGAGTGTGCTCGATAAATTTGGAATTCGCGCCAGCGTCCTGCTCAATGCCGAGGTTTGCGAACACCATCCCGAGATCATCACCGAAGGCAACAAGCGCAACTGGGAATGGCTCGGGCACGGTCTGACCAACAGCGTATCGATGCTGGATTACTCGCCTGACGAAGAGCGCGGAATCATCCGCAAGGTTAAAGAGACTATAACGGCATCGACGGGCAAAGAGCCGAAAGGCTGGTTGGGTCCCGGACTGGGCGAGACATTCGACACGCCCGATCATCTCGCCGCCGAAGGATTCGAATACGTTTGCGACTGGGGCAACGACGAGCAGCCCACGCCGATGCGGGTGAAGACAGGTAGAATGATCGTCGTGCCCTATGAGCTCGGCGTAAACGACATCCGGGTTTTCAATCGGGAGAACCACACGGCTGAACAATATTACCGCATGGTGTGCGATCACTTCGACACGCTTTACCGCGACAGCGTTTCCGGCGGCCGGGTGCTTTGTCTGCCGCTGCATCCGTTCGTCATTGGCCTGCCGTTTCGAATTTCATATCTGGAGAAGGCGCTCGATTACATTTGCTCTCATGAGGGCGTCTGGCGCACCACGAGTGGAGAAATCGCCGAGTGGTATTATAAGAACTATTACAAAGATCCCGGAAAACCGGCTTAGCATGCTTCCGCCGGTATGGACGTGATGGCGCGCGGTTGGCTGATCGGCAACCTGTTCAGAGTTGATCCGGAGCTTTCTTGGTCATATTTGACTCGGTCTCTTCGATTTTTTCCAGGACCTTTTCCGGATCAACATCTTTCTCCAATTCCGCCAGCTCCGGGTGATCGGATGCCGCTTCTATTCCCACGCGCTCGGCTATGGCGGTGACGAGGCTGATCAACCGGGTTACTTCGTGTTCAGCCAAAAGACTGATGTGCAGGTCGAGGTCGGCGCGCCGATCGGCCTGTGCCGCCATTCGATTCTGCGTGATCAGTACGAAGGTCGAAAGAAATATCGCTTCCACAGATGCGAACATTGCCAAAACTACAAAGGTGGGGTCAAAGGTTGGTAGCGGTGTCCATCCAAGATTAACAACGATCCAAATGCCAAAACCAATTAAGTGTATGTAGACAAAGGTCATGCTGCCGGCAAACCGGCTTATGGCATCCGCTATTCGGTCTTGAACGCCTTTTGTTTTTTCCTCCTGGTTGCGCCGCAAGAGTAAGGCTTGGATGTTTCTTTGAACCACATCCGCCATATCGCCGGGCTCGCGGGTTATGTTCTTGCTCATCGATTCTACTTCGATACGTACAATGGTTGGTTTAGCGCGCCGTGAGTGTAGTGATATTACAATTCTAACTCCTCTAAGCCGTTTAGCTAGCCCGGTGCCGCTGCTCGGCACCATGTAACCGGTTTGAGTGTTTGACGGGATGAAAATGTTCTAGCGACGGGCGTAGAGTAATGGGTCAACTTTAACTTGTTGCTCGGACTGTTATATCCATCAAAACAGAGCATCTTTACTCTATCGGATAGGAGACCGATTATGACTGATGGTAAAGCCAAGCAGTTTGCCGTGGAAAACATCGAGCGAAACCGCGAAGCGATCGCGCTTTTGTGTGACAACATCTTCTATTTCGCCGAGCTCGGCATGCAGGAGTTCGAAACCTCCGGCTTGATGATGCAGATCCTCGAGAAAGCCGGATTTACCATTGAGCGCAATCCATCGGGAATGCCGACGGGGTTCATAGCCAGCTACGGATCGGGTAAGCCGGTGATTGCGCTGCACACGGAATTCGATGCGACTCCGGGGTGCTCGCAGGCGCCCGGTGTGGCGGAGCCGACGCCGATTGTCGATGGCGCTCCGGGACATACCGAGGGGCACAACGTTAACGGCGCGGTCATGATCGGCGCGGCGTTGGCGATTAAGAAAACCATCGATGAGTTCGGCCTCAAAGGCACACTCAAAGTTTTCGGCGCCCCTGCGGAAGAGCAGCTAGTCAGCCGGCCTTATTTCGTTCGCGATGGCTACTTCAAAGATGTCGATGTGGCGTTGCATGATCATATCGGCAAAGAGCTTGGTACCGTTTACGGCTTGCGGCAGTATGCTCTTATTTCCGCTGAGTTCACCTTCAAAGGACAGAGCGCCCATGCCGCCACCGCGCCGTGGAACGCCCGCGATGCTTTGGATGCCGCGGTGCTGATGGACATCGGCTGGGATAAGCTACGAGAGCATCTGGAGCCAACGCAGCGCAGTCACCGTGTGATCACCAACGGCGGCGATCAGCCCAATGTCATTCCGAATCGTTCGACGATCTGGTGGTTCTTCCGTGAAGCAACGGCTGAGAAGACCCGGGCGCTGTTTGAAAAAGCTAAGCGTGTTGCCCAAGGCGCGGCATTGATGACCGAGACCTCCTACGATGTAAATGTCCTGAGCGCGGTTTGGCCGACCCGGGCCAATCGAACGCTCGCGGAGGTCATTCAAGCAAATATAGAAGAAATCGGCATGCCGCGGTGGACAGAAGGCGAGCAGAAGTTAGTCCATGAGGTTCAAACCAAAGTAAAGGCCAAGCCGACCGGAATGCCCACCAAAGTTGCGCCGCTCAAAGAATGTGTGCAATCGGTTTCGGCTAACGATTCGGGCGAAGTGTCCTGGGTGGTTCCGACCGGTCTGATTACCTTCCCTTCGAATATTCCCGGGGTATCGTACCATCACTGGTCCGCCGGCGTGTCTTTGGCCACATCGATCGCGCACAAAGGCGCGATCGCGGGAGCTAAAGCGATGGCGGCATCGGCACTCGATTTATTGTTGGATCCGCAAATCGTTGCCAAAGCCAAGAAAACTTTCAAGGACGAAATCGGCGATGTCGAATATCGGCCTTTGCTGCCGGCGGAACAGAAACCGCCGCTGGATTTGAATCGGGATTTGATGGAGCGATACCGGCCGAAGATGCGTGAGCATTATCTGAGAGAGAGGCCGGAGTTTCGGTAAAAGTCGTTCAACCGTTCAAGCTCAGAGCTGAAGGCCAAGAGGCTCAAGCAGTTCAAAACGTTGAAACTGTGCAAACCGGTTAGGAAAAGACCAGTGTGCCTGCTGTTGCGGGAGGTCTCAGCGCTTAGCGGGGACCGATCTCGGCGGTTAGTGTCACTGAGGAGCGTACCTCGATGGTGCCGGCCTCCACCGGCGTCGGTGCGGTGGATGACAGTGCCTCTGCTTGAACGGTGCGGGTCTGCGCAATGATTGGGCGAACTCCTCGTTCATTTTCCGTCAGCGACAGAACTCGAACGACTTTCAATCCTAATGCGCCGGCCATTTCGTCGGCCTTTGACTGCGCCTTTTGCGCTGCCATGCGCAGCGCCTGAACTTGAGCTGAATGCTCATCTTTCAATGTGAAAACAAGGCGATTGATCTGATTCGCACCGGCTTGCATGCCAGCGTCGATTAGCTTGCCGACGCTTTCCAAAATTCCGGTTTTGATCCGCAAAACATTGGCAGCCGTGTAACCGGTTATTTCCGGCTTGCCACCTTGGGGATAGCGATAGTTTGGATTTAACGTGTATCCGGTGGTTTTCACTTCGTCACCTTTGCCGAGGAGTTTTTTGATCTCAGCCAGCACACGGCCAAGCTTCTCGGCGTTTTCTTTGGCTGCCTCCGGTGCGGTGCGGGCTTGCGTGAGCACCCCGATCTCGATTTGCGCCTGGTCTGGCTCTGCAATGATGACCGCCTCGCCCTGGGCGGTGACCGACGGCGGTCTCACTCGATTTCTTTCTTGCGCGTGGACACTCGACGACAGCAGAATGAGACTCATAATGAGTATGGATAGGTTCATGGCAGATCGGTCCTTTACAGATCTTAGACGAGGCTATCGCATAAACGGAAGCGCCGCCAACAATCACTCGCCCTGCTGGGACAATCTCCGGCGAGCCTGATAGCCGATGGCATTGCGGTTCCTGATCTTTTTAGGTTTGCGTTGAGTAGCCTAGCGAGCAAAGTGTACGCCGCGCTTGATTGCAAAAATCAGGTTAACCGTAATCCGACATTATTCGAATTCCGCGAGGCAAGCGAGCCTTACAGCCGTGGGCAATGGGCCAGTGCCTTAAAGGCCGCCGCGCATTCCCCTAAAGGTGATGTTTGGTACGTCGGGGCCTTAGAGCCAACTGCGTGCTCGACTGCCCACGGCTTGCAGTCTCACCATCCTCGCTCACTGCTGACAACCTTAACTAGTGTCGGATCAGGGTTAAGTTAATTGGATGTCCAGTTTGATTCCTGTTAAAGGCTAGATGTGGAATCGACCATCGAGCAGGCGCATCCCGCAGCCAAACAGAAGTTCTTCTACGGTTGGTACATCGTCGGCGTTGGTTTTCTTGCCAATGTTGCCTCGGCTTTTTCTCTCGCCAGCACCATGAGCGTGTTTCTAAAACCTCTAACTGCCGATCTGGGCGTCTCGCGCGGGGTGTTCTCGTTGCTCCGTTCGGGCGAAGGGCTAATTGCCGCATTCCTGGCGCCGGTGATTGGCACGTTGATGGATCGTTATGGCGGTCGCTGGTTGATGGTCTTTGGAGCGATCATCGCCAGCCTCGGCTATATCGTACTCAGCCACGTCGATAATTTTTTCCAATTCAGCATCGTGCGCTTGAGTCTCATCACCATCGGCGATTGTTTCATGGGCTATATCGTAATCAATCTGGCGATTGCCCATTGGTTTTCGCGCAAGCGCGGCCGGGCACTGGCGCTGACCAGCATGGGCATCGGTTTTGCCAAAGTGGGCATGCCTGTGCTGGCGGCATCGTTGATCGTTTGGCTCGGTTGGCGCCAGACATGGCTGGTGTTCGGCATTGTTACTTTGGTTTTGGTAGTCGGTCCCGCCCTGTTGATCGTGCGCCGCTCGCCCGAAGACATGGGGCTCCATCCCGATGGCGCTTTGTCCTCGGCTGCGAAAGATGAGCCGGTCACCCACTCAGCCAAGACTCCTTCGATCACATCAAAGGCGATCCGCGACGATGTCGAGTGGACGCGACAAGAAGCGCTACACACTCGGGCGTTTTGGCTGCTCGTGGTCACCTTCGGCATTTCGAGCATCGGAGTGACCGGCTTGAATCTTCACGTTTTTCCCTACGTCAATGATTTGGGTCATCCGCCGGTTGTCGCCGCCACCGTGATGAGCGTGATTGCATCCATGCAGCTTGCCTCGCCGATAGCCTGGGGCATTCTCGCCGAACGAATCGACACGCGCTTCGCGGCGACCTTGCGTTTCGTCGTCCAGGGAATCGGTCTCGGTCTGGCGGTCATTACGGACAATCTCTTTTGTCTCTATGCCGGGTTTCTTCTTTACGGCATCGGTCTCGGGGGCAACATGGTTCTTCCCGATATTCTTTGGGCAGACTACTTCGGCCGTCGTTCACTCGGAAAAGTTCGCGGCCTGGGTTTGCTCATTTCACAGACTGTGGCCGCTTTGGGCCCGCCCTTCTTCGGGTTCCTGTTCGATCTCACCGGCGCCTACGACCTCTCTTTTATGCTTTTCGGCGCGGCGCTGATAACCTCGGCGTTTCTCAGCTTGATGTTGCGGCCGCCGGTGAAAACGTGCGAACAAGCAAACTCATAAACTGACGGGTAAGGAGCATTCCCATGTCGTTGCAAACGGTTCATCTGGATTTCGCCGAGTTGACTGCAGATCAGCAGGTAGGTCGCCTTAAAGAGCAACACGCTTTACTGCGCGGTAAAGGCGCTGTAGTGCGGGCGCGCGTACATGATCTGCCTGTGCGGCAGTACATCGCTCTGCTGGAGCGCGGCTACCGGGTCGGGTTGGAGCAAGAGGGTAGCGGCTTTACCTTGACTCTCGATCCAAATGGATCGACGCCGCGGACGGGACTTCGAGGCGCGCACTCGGTGGTGAGCCATGACGATGGCCGGATCTATGCAAATACGACTGACAATCGGGTCGCGGTCATCGATGGCGGCACGCGGCGTTTGAAAAAGCACATTCCTACCGGCGACGATCCATCCCATCTGGAATTGTCCGCCGATGGGAAACGACTTTACGTCGCCAATAGCGGCTCCAACGACGTGACGATCATCGACACCACTGCGGATCAAGTGCCGGCGACGGTTTCGACCGGAAAGCGTCCACTGCTTCCCTGCATCGCTCCGAACGGCAACGCCGTTTACTTGCCGAGCGGACCCGAACGGACGGTCACTGTGCTCGGCGCGGATGGCGAGTTTCGCGCAAGGATTGCGGTTGGCATCGCGCCGCATGACATTGCGGTTTCTCCGGACAGCAGTTGGGCTTATCAGCCCAACTCCGCTTCGCATACGGTCACGATCATCGATGGCCGGAACTATTCGGTTGCAGGCGAGATTAAAGTTGGTCTCGGCCCGGGGCACATCGCCTTCGATCCCGAGAATCGCTTCGCCTATGTGGCGAACACCGTGTCCGATGACGTGACGGTCATCGACGTGGGAACTCATGAGGTCGTCGCATCGATACCGGCCGGGCGAGGCGCGCATCTTCCGGTGATTGGTCCGGATGGCCGTTACGGATATGTCGCCAATTTTGCATCGGATAATCTGACGGTGTGGGATTGTAACAACCATCAAGTCATAGCCACCATTCCAGTAGGCATCTATCCGCACTTCTTCGCGCTAAGCACGGACGGGGATTGGCTTGTGGTCTCGAACACGGGCGAATCCAGCGTTTGCATCATCGATGCTCGCCGGCACGAAATACGAGCACGACTGCAAGTCGGGCCAGCGCCGGCGCACCTGGCTTTCAGCCCGGATAACGAATGCGCGTTCGTCGGTTGCGAGAGCAGCGATGAAGTCGTGGTTATCGACTTAAGAAAGCAAACGCTCGTGGAATCGGTTAAGGCAGGGCAGCGCGGACCGGAGGCACCTTGGAGTTAGCATGAATTTAAAGTAGCAGAGCTGAAATTCTCTTGGGCCTATTTCACGCTGCGCGCGGGTGTTGGTTCATTTAGGAAAGATCTCTCACTTTGTTCGAGATGACAGATCCCGTATTTTGGTGTGATTCCGAGCGGATGCGAGCAATTTTTCCTGTGATTGACTTACGAAATCTCAAACTGAGTACTAACCGCGCGCTCGGTGTTGGTATTACTGGACCTGTATTATCGGTCCGATTCCGCCACCAAGAGTGGAACTTATGTAAATCTCACCGGAGCTGGAATATGTCTCGCCAAATCTTTTGGTATTTGGAGAACTCTTTGATATCGGCGACGCCGATAGGATAGATTTTCTCCGTCCTGGTTTTATTCACACGTTCGACCTTCGGGTGCGCTGGGGTTCGCCCAGCGATCGCCATCATTTTTTGTCCCTCCTGGCTGGATATCCAACGGATGTACAACAATGCTGTGTTTGGGTGCGGTGCGTTTTTGAATAGCGCTGTTGCGCCAATCCCCGCAACGCCTTCTGTCAGCATATAATTCAGCGGAGATCCTTTTTTTATGCGTGCGGGAAAGTGCTGTGAAAAGCACGTAAAGCAAGCTGCGGCTTGCCCGGAGCTCAGAAGTTCCGCCAGGTTGGAATGACCTCTGTGAAACTCGGGATTATTGGCGGCAATTTTCTTCATCAAAGCAATTGCTTTGTCATCGTTTTTGAATTTGTATTTGGCCAAACCAATCAGCACTTCCTCGTCGTTTGGCTCGCCAATTAATCGGTTTTTCCATTTGGGGTCGGCAAAGTCGTCGAATTCCTTTGGTTCCTCCTCTTTTTTGACCAGATTGGTATTCCAGGCTGCAATGTAAAAATCCATGTCGGACGCTATCCAGTAGCTTCCCTTCAAGCCGTCGGGATATTCTTTGGCCTCGGGAACAGCGAACTCCGTCAAAAGATTTTGCTCATACGCATGAACTGTATCGTCCAAGTTGATTTGCAATACGTCGCCTATCGTTTTACCCCCGCGGGCTTCGGCGACCGCGCGCGCAACCATTTTGTTGGAAGTAGCATCCACATGATTGATCTTGATACCAGGGAAGCGCTTTTCGAACGCCGGGAGAACCTTGTCCGCGCTGATCTGCGCCAACGTCCCATAGAAATTTAATGTGCCGCCTTCCTTCAATGCCTTGTTGTAAAGCTCGTCCATACTTGCTGACTGTGCCCAAGCCGACGAAGCAAAAAGAATAAAGGCGAGTGTGAAGAGGCTCCGTTGGATGAATTTCCCGATGATGCTCATTGAAAGGTCCTCCTAAATGTCGCTGCCCCAGTAATCCTAGTTTTTTCTTGCTGGGGCGAAACGTTCGAGGTCTTGATACAAAGTCCCCGAAGAAGATCATCGCTAGACACGATTCTTATTTCAGTGTGCACGGGGGGTAATATTTTCGCTTAACCCGCCGGGCGCACCCGGCAGAGATAAGAGCGGTGCGGCAGCGAGCCGCTGACCGGGTCAGTGATGTCCGTGCCGATGAGAGTGGATGGATTGGCGCCGTTGCTGTTGTAGGGATCATAGCCGGGCAGTTCGAGCTCTTTACAGTCCTGCCACCAGCCGTGCTGGCAACAGATCACGCCGGGAACGATGTTCGTGGTCACTCGTGCCTTGACTTTGATCGCGCCACGCGGGCTTTCGACAATCATCCACTCCTTGTTGTTAATTCCATAAAGCCCGGCCGTTTTAGGATGAATATCGGCGGTGGGGTGCGGCGAGATTTTACGCAAACTCGGCAATGCGCGTTGCTGGCTATGTACGAAGGTCGTGAATTTTGCGTTGGTCAGAACGAGCGGATATTCCGCGGCGATGTCCGGGCGACTGATCGGACTCAAGGCAGGCTCGATGTATTCCGGCATCGCCGGATAGCCGTGCGCGGCAAAGGTTTCGCAGTAAAGCTCAACCTTCTTTGACGGCGTGGCGAAACCACGCACCGCGCCGTCTTTGTTGGTGCCGGCGTATTTTTGATAGGCTGGCTGCGCCGGCAGTGAAATTCCGCCGGGTGCCTGCTTGAGCTCGGCCAAAGTCACTCCGGTGGGTTCGAGCTCATAGGCATAACCCGCTTCGATATCGCCATTCCAAAATTTTTCGCCGAAGCCCAACCGTTTGGCCAATTCGAAAATGATCCAGGTATCCGAGCGCCGCTCGCCAGCCGCTTTCACTACGGCGGGCCGGTACTGCATGTGAGTCTTGCCCGCCGGGCGATGTTCGAAGCTCGTGGTAATACTTGCCATCTCGAGGAAGCTCGTGGCCGGCAGCACGTAATCGCAAAGCTCGGCTGTCGGCGTCATAAAGAGATCGGCCGCCACGCCAAGCTCCAGGGCCACCATCGCCTCGCGCGCGCGGCTGGAGTCCGCCGTGGACAGGACCGTGTTGGAGCCGAAGTTCAGAAACGCTTTGACCGGATAAGGTTGCTGCTCGAGAATCGCGGTGAAGATATCGTATGCCGTGCAGTTGCCGGGTTTGGCCGGCGGTCCGAGCGGTTTTCTTTCGCGTCCGATGCGAATGGCCGCCGTTTCCTTCGCCAAAAATTCCTTGCCGCCGACATCATTGACTCGCAAGCCTGGAAAACTAGCGTTACCGCCCGGCCGATCATAGTCGCCAAGAAGCGCATAGAGCGATGCGATGGCGCGGCTGGTTTGGGTCGCATTGGTATGTTGCCCAAGACCGTTCCACATGTACATGCTGACCGGTCGATTGTGCGCCAGTAGCAAAGCAGTCTGCCATACGTTTTTCGCCGGCACCCAGGTGATCTTTTCCGAGCGCTCGGGAGCATACGCCGAGGCAATCTCGCCGAGTTTTTCAAAAACCGGTTTGCATGGGATTTCTTCGCCGGATTTTCCTCTCAATGCACGAGGCCCGAACAGCGCGGCCTGAATATTGTCGCGTTCATAGCCGCCGGTGCTCGGATCATAGATGACGGCTTGATTCTTTATCTCATCCCATACGAGGTATCGATTCCGCGCGCCGTCGACGACCAGGTCGGCTTCACGGACCAACTGGTCGGTCGCAGTATTTAGAAGAAACGAACCATTGGTCCATTGCCGCGCAAAGCCCGCGTCATACCAGCTCTCCTCGACGAGGCAATGGATTAGCGCCAATGCGAGCGCGCCATCAGTGCCCGGCCGCGGTTGCAACAGCACGTCGGCTTGACTGCCAATGCCGACACGGCGTGGATCGATCACCACGGTTTTCATGCCGCGGCTGCGCGCAGCAACGATATCGTGGGCGAGGATCAATGATGTGGAGCTTGGATTGTGACCCCATAAAAGAAAGCTTTTGCTGTGTGCCAGGTCCGGGGTTGGAATGCTGCTGCCGAAGGTGTAACTGAAACCGGTGTCCTTGTGCCAGTTGCAGACGTGGGTCGTCGAAACCCAGTTCGGACTGCCGAACAAATACAGAAAACGGCCGAGCCAGCGCTCGACATCAGCCACCGAAGTGCCGCTCCGGGTCCCTTTACCGAGGGCCAATGCTTTAGCCCCATGCTGATCGCGGATTGCGCTGAGGCGCTGCGCGATATCATCGAGCGCGTCCTCCCAGCTCACTCGCTGCCAGCCTGGATCGGCAGCGCCCTTGGGTCGGGTGCGCTTGAGCGGATAATCGAGCCGGTCGGGATGGTAAACCAATTCGGGCGCGGCCTTGCCCTTAACGCAGATAACCCCGCCGTTGGGATGATCATGATCGGCCTCAAGAGCGATGACACGGCCGTTCTCCACTGTAGCTATGGTGGCGCAATGCGCCGTGCATAGCGCGCAGTACCCGCGCACTGCGCGAGTGCTGTTTGTTTCTTCCGAGACCGAGACCCTCTCACTCATGGCTTGCGGCTTACTATAGCCCATTGGCCTTGTCAACTAAGCATCTCGACTTGTCAGTTGTCTGATTCGCAGCATCTCCTCACTTCGGATTACACCACTCGAGTTCTTCGTTGTGATCTCTGGTCAATTCCTCCGAGCGCCGCAAATCTCCAGCGCCACCAGCGCATACATCTTTGCGGCATCGACGATATCCTTTATCTCGACAAATCGCTCTACGGCGTCCGGCGCGCTCTTGCGCGGCATACCGAAGGTCGCCGCGGGGATTCCCACTTCATTAAAAATGTTGATGTCGCGCCACATGCTGGTTTCAGGCGTGCTTACGGGCGGCGGCGCGGCGCCTCTGACGAGTAAATGCGCATTGCGGACCGCATCGATTAGAGCCTCGACATTCTTCCCTTCATAGCCTTTGCGCGCCATGAAACATTCGACCGTTCCGCCCAGTCCGACCGATTGAACAACGTCGCGCAGCTCACGCTCGACTTGATTGAATTCCAGCGGCGGCGGCACGCGTACGTCAACATAGATACTACAAGTTTTCGGCGTTGTGCTGGGCTTGTAGGGAGCGCCGGCGCGAATCGCCCCGATGCTGACTTTTGGCACCATTTTGCCGACCGGATATTCAATCGTGTACTTGCTCTCGTATTCCACAGCCCATTTCTCGATGGCTTCGATTACGGCGATCATTTTGATCAGCGCATTGGGATTATCTTTGAACTCGCCGCGTTCGGGTAACCGTGGGGTATAAAAACTTCTGCCGTCCACAGTCACTTTAAAGTAAGCGGCGCCTGCCTCGATCCAGGTGACGCCAAAATCGGTCGTTTCAGCAATCAAGGCGAAATCTCCGTTGATGCCGTGGGTTACCGCGTGCCGGCTGCCATAGCCCTTGCCGATGAATCTCGCGCCGCGAAATTCATCGACGGGTCCCATGCCGATTTCGCCGACCACCATCGTCATCAGGATATCCCCGGCCAAACGAATCCCGCTGTTTTTGATGGCTTTGGTCGCGATCATGAACGCCGCCATCGGACCGCGATCGTTTTGCACCGCCAGACCAAAAATTCTTTTCTTCTTCTGATCGACTGATGCCGTGGGACCGGGCGGAGGTTCTTCATCCAGGCGCATCGGCATGCCTTGTTCGGAATCCATATGGCTGTTGAAGATCAAGCTTTTACCCTGCCCCGTGCCGCGCAGTACGCCAATGCTATTGGAACGCCCTTCCGAAACCAGTTGCTGATAGGAGTCGTCAAAACCGTTTGCCTGGAGCCATTGGAGCACGAAATCCGCCATCGGTTGCTCATAGCCCGACGGAGCCTTGATATTTCCCATCGCCACAGCCAACTCGACCAACTCCTGTTCGTCGATTAATTTGAGAACCGCCTGCTGCTCCGTCGTTGAACCATCCATCTATGCCTCCCTCATTTAATCAATCTCCACAGCTGCTGAAATCCGCTGCATCAGACATAACTGCCGGCTCGAGAAAAACCAAGTCTGATGCGGATTGCTTTTACTTTGAGGAAAAGTGCATTAGTTCTGTGACTTGAGGCACAACACCGCGTGAAAGAAATTCCTGCGCTCGAACTTCGCGACGTTTCATACAAAGCCAACGGCAAAACAATTCTCCAGGGTATCAACTGGTCGGTTCAATCCGGCGAGCATTGGGCCATTCTCGGGCCCAATGGTTCCGGCAAGACCTCGCTATTAAAAATTGCCTGCGGCTATATCTGGCCCAACGCCGGCGGTGAAGTTTTCCGGCGCGGGAGGTTGCTGACGAATCTTCCCGAACTGCGCAAGAGCATCGGCTGGGTAACGTCGACTTTGACGACGCAGATACCGAAGCACGAAAAAGTGATTAGAACCGTGGTATCGGGAAAATTCGCACAGATCGGCCTTCTCGAACAGTTTGGCGGCAATGCCGGCAAGAGGGACTACGCCACTGCCCGACGTTACCTGTCTGAAATGGGTTGCGATCATCTGCGCGAGCAGGAGTTTGGCGTTCTATCCCAAGGTGAGCAGCAGAAGATACTGATCGCGCGCGCTCGCATGACCCGGCCTTACCTGATTGTGTTGGATGAGCCGTGTGCCGGCCTGGATCCCGGCGCGCGGGAAAACTTCTTGGCGACGCTTGGCCGAATCGCCAGGCAGGCAAAAATCCCGGCGCTGATCTATGTCACGCATCACATCGAAGAGATCCTGCCGATCTTCAGAAAAACTCTGATCTTGAAAGATGGCCGGGTGGTGCATAGCGGTAACACGGATCGCGTGCTGAAGGGCGATGTTTTGCAGGATCTCTATGGCGTAGGCCTGAGCATCGTGAAAAAGAAACGGCGTTGCTGGCCGGTTGTCCGATGATCGCAGTGCCATACGCCTTAATCCAACTCAAAAGAGAATGGGAGCGATTTTATCGCCGGCCGACGCTGGAGAGGAAAGTCGTGGCGGCAAATAGCTCCAGCGCGTTTCGTGCGAAGCTGCCAGTCTCGGCCGTCAGTTGCAAACTAGTCTGGCTCCGAATGTTGAGCGGAAACGGATTGCTTGAAGGGATTAACGGGTTGAGTCGCACTACGCGATCAATCATCCGGCACGCCTTGGATAAGGTCACATTCTTCACAAGATGATTTCGCCCCAGAGTTACGAACCGAACACACAGCGGCATCGTTGGTGGTCGTTAGCCGTTGTGTCCTTAGGGACGTTTATGGTGACCACCGATATCGGCCTGCTCAGCATATCGCTTCCGGTCATTATCACCGACTTACACGCCGATCTGGCTTTGGCTGGTTGGATCGCGTTGATTTATGCGCTGGTGACGGCATCTCTCTATCTTCCCTGCGGCAGACTCTCGGACATGATTGGCCGGGCCAAAGTTTACCGGGTTGGATTCTTTCTCTATGCAGTGACTTCGCTGATCGCCGGTTTTGCGCAGGATGCTTGGCAGTTGATTTTGTTTCGCGGGCTTCAGGCCATCGGCAGCGCACTGATCATGACCAACAGCTTCGCCATGGTGGCGGCAATTTTCCCGCCCGAAGAACGCGGTCGTGCCATGGGAATCGCCGGCGGCACGGTTTCAGCGCTGGGTTATACCTTGGGTCCGGTGATCGGCGGGGTGCTCACTTATGCGCTCGGCTGGCGATCGAACTTTTTTCTGACCTCGTCGCTGGCGTTCATCGGCTTTCTGGCGGCGTGTTATCTACTGCGCGATGACGCCGATGCGTCGGCACGGCAGGGCGTGAAGGAGTCCTTCGACTTTGCCGGTGCGGTGAGTTTCGCATTGGCTATCTGCGCCTTGCTGCTGGGCCTAACGGCAGGGCAGAGGGCGGGTTGGAGCAGCGTTTTGATCCTAAGCGAACTCGGTTTTGGTCTGGCCACTTTAATTTTTTTCATCTGGTGGGAGGCCGGCAACCGCTTTCCTCTGCTCGATTTGCGGCTTTTTCAGATTCGCGCGTTCACCTTCGGCAACATCGCTCGCCTGCTCAGCTTCATGGTCATTAGTCTAAACAATTTGGCGATGCCTTTCTTTTTGCAGCTCGCCATGGGCTTGGATCCGCTGCACGCGGGGCTGCTGGTCGCGCCGACGCCTCTAGCGTTGGCGTTGCTGGCGCCGCTCGCGGGATGGTTTTCGGAAAAGGTTTCGGCTCGCTTGCTGACCGCAGTCGGACTAACGCTCAAGGCAATTGCCTGCGTTCTCCTGGCGTATGTTTCGGTGACCGCGTCTTCTTTTGACTTGGTTCTAAGATTAGGACTTTTAGGATTGGGGCTGGGAATTTTTCAAACTCCTAACAACAATTCGCTGATGAGCTCGATTCCCAGGGAACGGCTGGGAGTGGGATCATCTTTTCTGTCAGTAGTCCGTAGCCTGGGTCATTCGGCCGGGACGGCCTTGGCAACTGCAATTATCAGCGCGCGGCTGCTCGCGGTTACCGGCCAAGAGGCCATCGATGATCTGAAGAACACCGCAAGCATCGGCGCCGGTGCGGTGCTGCCGGCCTTTATGGAAGGGTTTCGCTACGCTTTTCTGACTGCGGCTGCGCTCTGTGTTGTCGGGGCGGTGATCAGCGCGCTATCGGTGGAGAATGATCGATCGACAGCTAGAATTCGCTGACTCCGAGGCGCCCAACGAAAGGCAGTTTCAACGCGGGCTTGAGAATGTCAACCCCAAAACTTAGGCCAAGCAGATTCAATTCGATGCCCTCTTTCCGCGCCAAGGTGATTCCAAACACGCCCAATAGTGAAAGCTGGTAACCGGTTCCGCTGGGGGTGCGATCGATCACCGAGCCATTAATCGGATAGTCCTTACCGATTGCGGTCGCGGGAAGGTCCATTTTTAGTTCGGGCACTTGGCGGCCGACATAAGCCATAAAAGTATTGCTGTTGGGTCCCGGCCAGAGGAGATAATCCTTGGCATAGGGATAAGTCGCAGCGGCTTCGATAATTTTCGGGATCGCCCCGGCAGCGACATCGCCGCGAATATCCAGTAGAAGCTCGGGTTCGTTGCCAAACCAGCGTCCGTCTGGAATACCCGGCGCCGAAACCACCACGGGTAAATTGCGGTATGCGCGCCAACCGATAACATGATGGATTGTATACTGAGTTGCATCAGCCGGCTTGGTGGCGATCCACGTATGCACGCCGAAAATGCCGCGCCAGTTAAGCGCGCGCGCGCCATAAACTTGCACGACCGCTTCGGGCGTGGTCTCCGCGGGCGGCGCAATCCCGGCGCTCGAACGGTCCGCGGTTCGATAGTCTCTACCCAGCGGAACCTGTCCCGAGAGCACCGTGTAGAGGGGCAGACCCAAAACAAACAAAAGTGAAAAAATAATGATCATCGGAGAGATTATCAGAGCGAGAGTATAACCATGAATATAGGCCAAAGCTAGCCAGCCGCTGAATTGAATTAGTGTTCGCGACACGTGTTCGTGTTCGTTCGGAATTCCTGATGCACATTTTCACGGACACGATCACGAAAATTGCTCCCTGCCGCTGGAGGCATTTCTAAGTAGTCTCTCATCAGAGTTTGTGGCTATTCTTGTGATCGCTTGCAAGCCAGGATAGATTTCCCAAGCATGGCAGCGGAGATACGGATCGGACATGGCTTCGACGTCCATCGATTCCGCCGCGGTCGCAAACTGATCCTGGGCGGTGTTGAGATACCCCATAAAGCTGGGCTGATCGGTCACTCCGACGCCGACGTCCTGTTACACGCTTTGATGAACGCCCTGCTCGGCGCAATGGCGGAAGGAGACATCGGTAGCCACTTCCCTGACAGCGATGCGCGTTACAAAAATATCGCAAGCGCCAAACTCTTGGCAGAGGTTCTTGCGATCATGCGACGCAAGCGCTTTAAACTAATCAACGTCGATGTCACGCTGATGGCGCAGGAGCCCAAGCTCGCGCCCTATTACGCGGCAATGAAAACAAACGTCGCCGGATACTTCAAAGTCGACGAAAATAGAATCAATATCAAAGCCAACACCATGGAAAAACTCGGTTGGGCTGGAAAGGGAGAAGGCATGGCGGCGACGGTGGTGGTTTTACTGGCGCGATAATCTCTCCTAAGGGGCCAAATGGTTGACAAGTTTTTTATTCTATATTAATCAACTGCTCTGATCTTAAGTGATTTCTAATCTGCCCAACCTAGCGCCGCAAGCGCGAGAACAAGAGATCGAAAAGGTAGCTCAAGAGCTTGGCCGTCTGATTCAGGGCGCCGACCCTGAGCAGCGCAACGATCTTAAAGAGATGGCATTTGCCCTCATCCGCGAGGAATTCATCCACAAGGCTGAGGATCAAGAGAGCCAACCAGGGTCAGCTCCGGCGCCATTCAATCCGTTGGGAACAGGAGTTTTGATTTTTTGCGTGGGCGCGGGTCTGTCATTTATTTTTGGACCTGTCGGTCTGGTCCTCATGTTGGCCGGCGTGATCTTCGTCACATGGGGAGCCGTCATTAGTTGGATCAAAGGATAACAGCAGTATGCCAGAAGAGGAAAAGAAAAAGCGCGGTATCTGGTCCCGGAGAGACTTTTTTACACGCCTCGGTTGGGCTGGATTTGGCGTATTCGGCGGTTTGAGTCTGTTGGGTTTTCTTCGTTCCGCGTTCCCGCGTGTGTTGTTCCAGCCGCCGTCGACCTTCAAAGCCGGCTCGCCGTCGGACTATGCCATCGGCGAAGTCAGCGAAAAATACAAGCAGGATCAGCGCGTCTGGATCGTTCGGGAAGATACCGGAATCTATGCGATCTTCGCCAAATGCACTCATCTCGGCTGCACCCCGCGCTGGCTCGCCACCGAAGCCAAATTCAAATGCCCGTGTCACGGCAGCGGATTTTTCAAATCCGGATTGAATTTTGAGGGCCCGGCGCCGCGGCCGTTGGACCGTTTTCAAATTACTCTCGGCGACGATGGTCAACTGGTGGTCGACAAAAGCAAAGTATTCAAGATGGCTCCCGGCGGGGAACCGGATGAGCAGCATGCCGACAGCATATTGAAAGTTTAACGGATTGGAACATGAGTCTTTTAGAAAAGATCAAAAGCGATATCGTGGAAAGTCACGTCTGGAAATCGATCTTCCGTCACGGCTATGATGATACGCCGCGCAACCGCGTGATGATGGTGACATCCAACGTCTTTCTTCATCTTCATCCCGCCAAGGTCCGCCGCCATGCTGTCAGAATGCGGTTCACCTGGTGCATGGGGGGGCTGACTTTCCTGATGTTTTTGATCACCGCAGTGACCGGAGTTTACCTGATGTTCTATTACCGGCCGGTCGCCGAGTACGCTTACGCGGATATGAAGTACTTGGAGACCGATATGCCCTTCGGCATGCTCATGCGCAACATGCATCGATGGGCCGCGCACGCCATGATCGTTTTCGTGTGGCTGCATATGTTTCGCGTATTCCTGACCGGCTCTTACAAACCGCCGCGGGAGTTCAATTGGATCGTCGGTGTGTTGCTGCTTGTTTTGACGCTGTTGCTGAGCTTTACCGGTTACCTGCTGCCCTGGGACCAGCTTGCTATCTGGGCCGTGACGGTCGGTTCGAATATGGCGCGTGCGACGCCGTTATTGGGCTATGAAGGTCCGTTTGCTGAATTTGTCGGCGCCAATCCAATCTACGATGCTCGAGCCTTCTTATTCGGCGGCGGCGAGATCGGTCCTCATACCTTATTGCGATTCTACATCCTGCACTGCATTTTCATTCCTCTGGTTGCCAGCATCTTGATGGCGGTGCATTTTTGGCGGATTCGCCGCGATGGTTTCTCGGGTCCTTCCTTATAAGCAACTTACTTAAGAGGAGTACAATGGCAGAAGCCGTTCGAGAGAGAAGAGTTCCGGTTGACGACAAGATCCATACCTGGCCCCATCTCGTGCGCATGGAGTTTCTGGTCGCGCTGTTTGTCATCGTCGCTTTGACCCTGTGGGCGATGATGGTCGATGCGCCGCTCGAAGAAGCGGCTAACCCGACCCGGACGCCCAATCCTTCCAAGGCTCCGTGGTATTTTCTTGGCTTGCAGGAGATGCTCGTCTATTTCGATCCGTGGCATGCAGGCGTCGTGCTGCCGACCTTGATTATTGTCGGCCTGATGATCATCCCCTATATCGACATCAATCCCAAGGGAAACGGCTATTATTGTTTCAAGGATCGCAAGTACGAAATTCTGACGTTCTTTCTGGGGTTCCACGTGTTGTGGATGGTTACTATCATCATCGGCACGTTTTTTCGCGGGCCGGGATGGAACTTATTCTGGCCCTGGCAACACTGGGACGCGCACAAAGTCGTGGCGTTGACCAATGTGGACCTGCCTTATCTTTTCGGGTTTCGCGATTACTGGTGGTCGGCGATTTTCGGGTTGATGGTGATTGGAGCCTACTTCGTCTTCGGCTTGATCGCCTTCTACTACTGGGTTCTCAAAATAAAAGGAAGAGAGTTTCTCGAGCGCTGGGGCATGGTGCGGTTTACCCTGACCGCGGTGATATTCGTCTTGATGCTTTCGCTTCCCGCCAAAATGTTTCTGCGGTTAGTATTCAACGTAAAATATATTCTAGTTACTCCCTGGATCAATATTTGATGTTTTATGTCGCCAAGATTCTGCAAGCGCTAGGGCTGGCAGATGTGGGTTATGCCTTGCTCACGGGTATTATGAAGAATTCATCGATGGCTGAAGAAATCGTATTGGCACTGATCGGTCTTGGGGTTTTTTCTTTGGGCCGCGCGCTAGAGCGCAAGGTCGCTTGAGGGAGTCGCGATGGCGGAACGAGGAATCGACCCACAGGAAGAAAAGAAATCATACGGCAGCGTCTTTTTACTCGGCATAGCCTTACTCGTGGCTTTGTCGATCTGGGCGTTTTGGGATGACAATATTACCCGCCGGCCGTGGAAATCATTTCAGTCGCAGTTTTTCCGGCTCGACTACAATAAAGCCAAAGCGGCGTACGAGGAGGAAGACAAGAAGCTTCAGGCGGATCCCGCGTACCAGGAGCTAAACAAGAAGCTAGCCGCTATCCAAGGCAGCATCGAGGACGGCGAGCTGGGGGAAAAGCTTGCAACGCTGGAGAAGCAGGAATCCGAGGCCTCTGTGCGGTTCGGAGAAATCGATCAGGAGGTGAAATTCATCAAAAGCGAACTGGAAGAAGCCTGGTACGAACACGATCATGCGATTCAACAAAAACGAGATCCCAAATCTTACGCGGAACATATTCAGGAGCTTGAGAAAGAGAAAGCGAAACTCGACCCGGAGCTACAAGCCGCGCGGCTAAAGCGGGACAATATCAGAGACGAGATCAAGAAGATCAATTCGAGCAGCAAAGAGCTTCAGACTGAAGTCAGCAAACTAAGCGCTGAGCGCGATCGCTGGCGGCGGGTGATGGAAAACGCGACCTTCAAGCTGGGTCCGGTGTCTTTCTATAAAATTCCTAAGATCCAACAAACTGTAATGGAGGAATTCGATCGCAATCGCTTCAATCAGCCGATTGCGCGGGTCGACCGCTGTCAAACTTGCCATTTGGCGATCAACCGCGCCGGGTTCGAGAACGAGCCTCATCCTTTCAAGACCCACCCGCGGCGCGAAGTTTTATTGGCCGATAGCGCCCATCCCCCGGAAACATTCGGTTGCACCGGTTGCCACGAAGGCCAGGGCGTCATGGTCAACGGCGTCAAGCAAGCGCATGGTGAAGTTCATCTTTGGGAGTTTCCGTTACTGCGCGGCGTGAAAACCCAATCGAGCTGCACGTCATGCCATCTCGATGTGCAAAAGCTTCAAGATGTTCCGCTCCTGACGGAGGGGCAACGATTGTTTGAACAAGTCGGCTGCACCGGATGTCATCTGGTTCAAGGATACGACGATATTCCAAAGATCGCGCCGAGCCTGACAAAGATCAGCGCCAAGGTCGACCCGAGCTGGATGGTGCGATGGGTCGAGAATCCGCATAATTTCAGACCGCGCACGCGCATGCCGAATTTTCAATTCAAGCCCGAGGAAGCGCTGGCGATCTCGGCTTATATTTGGTCGCAATCCAAAGAAGAGGCGGAACCGTGGCTGCAGCAGAATCCGCTTCCTGCCGGTATTCGCGAGGGCGATAGCAATGAGGCGGCCCGCGGCAAGAAGCTGGTCGAATCCATCGGCTGTAAGGGCTGCCACGGCTTCGCCGAGGGCGAGTTCAGCACCCCTCTGGGGAAAACCAAAGACCTCGTTCCAAACCTCAAGGATATTGCCGCCAAGACCGGGCCGCAGTGGATGTTCCATTGGATCAAGAATCCCAAGGGATTCTCACCCGAGACGAAAATGCCGAGCCTGCGGCTCAGCGATGATGAAGCGCGGGCGATTACCAGCTACCTGACGACGTTAGGCACAAAGGGCGAAACCATCGCCGGTCTCGAAGAAAAACTTGCCAATCCCCAAAACATCAAGGACGGCGAAGCCTTGGTGCGAAAGTACGGCTGTCCCGGGTGTCACGATATCAAAGGCATGGAAAAAGAGTCCCGCATCGGCGTCGAACTGACCACATTTGGCTCCAAGACCGTGGAAGAGTTGGCGTTCGGTAATCGTACCGACGTTCCCCTTACTTGGGACGATTGGACGTTTCATAAAATAAAAACACCCCGCGGCTATGCGACGGAACGGGTTGAACAACTGATGCCGCAGTTCGATCTCGCCGACGAGGACATTAACGCGCTGCGAGTGCTGCTGGGCGGTTTCAGAGAAAGAAAAGTGGGCAAGCGCTATCTCGCCGATCACGGCCAACGCGCCACCCAAGTGGTTGAGGGTCGAAGGCTGATGCAGCAGTACAATTGTGTCGGCTGTCATGAGATTGAAAATCGAGGCGGGTTTGTTAGGAAGTACTACGGCGAAAACATTGCCGCGGCTCCGCCGCAGCTTAATGGTGAAGGAGAGAAGGTTCAGTCGAATTGGCTGTTCGGCTTTTTGAAGGCGCCGTTTACGCTAAGGCCTTGGCTTACCATAAGAATGCCGACGTTTGGATTCTCGGACCAGCACACGACTGAATTGATCAACTACTTCAACGGGCTTTCGAGAGTGGAGAGCCCATTTGCATACTTCGATGAAAAAAATATTCCTCCCGATCATTTGGACGCGGCTCGTAAGCTGGTGTCCGAGGAATATTTCAATTGTTTCAGTTGTCACGTGCGCGGCGGCAAGAATCCGGAGGGGCCGCCTGAAGGATGGGCCCCTGATTTGGCAATGGCGCGTCAGCGTCTGAATCCCAACTGGATTATCAAGTGGATACAGGATCCGCAGAAGATTCAGCCGGGCACGAAGATGCCGTCTTTTTATCCGGGAGGTCCGGACGACATCCTGGGCGGAAAAGACGACAGGCAGATTGAAGCGCTACGCGACTATGTGATGAGCTTAGGAAGAACCGGCGGTGCCACGGCCGCAACTCCTTCGCCCGCCGTCGAGGAGAGTCGCGCAAAGGCCGTCAAGCGCTGAATACGAAAGTTTGCTATTCGTCTAATTAACGACAAACTTAACAAGGAGGATAGTATGACGAAGTTTGGATCCCTAGTTCTATCAGCCGCAATATTCGCGCTGCCGGCGAGCAGCCTGGCTCAGTATAAAGCCGGCGACGTGAAGGATGGCGGTTCGGTTTCCGGGACTGTCAAGTTCAAGGGCACCGCGCCGGAACCCAAGAAGTTGGACGTCAGTAAGGACAAAGAGGTTTGTGGTAAAACCCCAAAGGTCGATCCGACCCTAGTCGTGAACAATGGCAACCTCGCCAACGCGGTGGTGACCATTACTGACATCAAGACCGGCAAGAAGATGGACGCGAAAAAAGTTACGTTGGACCAGAAGGGCTGCGAGTATCACCCTCATGTGCTCGCATTCCCGGCCGGGAGCACTGTCGAAATTTTGAATCCAGATGGCATACTTCACAACGTCCACTCCTACAGCAAAGTGAACAGCCCGTTCAACATGGCCCAGCCGAAATTCAAGAAGAACTTAGATGTGAAAATCGACAAACCGGAGGCCATTGAAGTGAAGTGCGACGTCCACGGTTGGATGCACGGCTGGTTGGTAGCCACGGAATCCCCTTATGTTGCGGTCACGGATAACTCGGGGAATTTCAAGCTGACCGACGTGCCGCCTGGCTCTTATACCATGGAAGTTTGGCACGAGAAGCTTGGTAAGAACACCCAGAAGGTCACCGTCAAGGCCAAAGAGGACGCGAAGGTTAACTTTGAGCTAGCAGCCAAGTAGGTTTACTTAGTCTCAATTGTTATGAAGCGGCGCTCAGAAATGAGCGCCGCGTTTTTTGTTGCGCTGCATGCCGTGAGCCGGTTTATTCAATATCGATCTGGTCTTTAAAGTAGTTCCATGCTCTTTCCAGATCCACCGGCGGTAACGCCTCTACCTGACGCTTAGCCGATTCTTCACTGGTCAAAGGAATCGGTGTGCCGATTTGCAATGCTCCGTAGAGAATTTCTGCTGCTTCCTCCAAATAGATCGCCATCATCACAGCCTCCGGTATTGTCCTGCCGACGGTTACCTGGCCATTGCCTCTGAGCAGAACGGCCGGTTGCTCACCGATCGTGCTTGCGACATCCTCGCCCAATTGCGGCGTTGAAATAAGATCCGGGAGATAAAACACCGGGACACCGCCGGCAAAAAAGCTGCCGTGATTGTGGACCGGCTCTAGCTTTCGATTCGTCACAGAGAACATATTGGCTACACGAGCGTGAATTCGAGTGATCGCATTGATTCCTGGCTTCATCTTCATGATCGAAGCGTGCAACGCTGCCTCGAATGGCGCAGGATGATCGCCAGCAACTACTTTTCCATCAAGATCCATGGTCAGCAGCTCGGCTTCCCTGACCAGCGCGAGGCTTATCCTCGGCGTGATGAGAAACTGATCTGAATCGATGATGCGGGCGCTGACGTGGCCAAATCCTTGAACCAATTTTTGCCGTGAGAGGATGCGACAGGCGCTGACCACGTCCTTCTTCAATTTCTGCAGGTCCGATCCCATAAAGCTCCTTTAAATTTCGACAATATTAACGTATATTACGGTGATCAAATTTTTAGTAAAAGAGAGCTGCCGTGAAAATAAAAGTGGAATCGATTTCCGATGCCAAAGGACAGGAAACCCCGTCCCGGTTTATGTTGGGTATCCGAACCATCGAGATTCAAGCCGTGGCAGATCGGTGGTACGGCGAGCAAGCCTGTTATTTTCGTGTTCTGGGTAGCGATGAGAACTCATATATTCTCAAGGGACCGTTAGAAGATGGTTCTTGGGAGCTCGTATCCTTCACCCACAAAGACTCGCGCGGTACGGAACTCGAATATGAGGGAAAACGGGAGCTTCAATAACAGCACTTGGATCAGGCCGTGACGCAGTGCCAGTCGTCCGATGGAAGTCATTCCTGACGTGGTCACCTCCGCCCGCTCGCAAACACCTGGTGCGAGGCGCTCCAGCAACAACTCTATAACCTTCTCATTCCTAAAACTCTGACAAGGACCCACTCGATGAGCAAGCAGCACTTGGTGGCGGTTATCGGCGCTGGCCCCGCTGGTATTTATGGCACACGCAAGCTTGCGGAGGCGGGGCACCGCGTTGTGCTGCTGAATCGTGACATCAAGCCGGGAGGTTTGGCCGAATATGGCATCTTTCTCGATAAAGAGAAGATGAAGACGGGGCTGCGTAAGCAGTTCAAGAAAATCCTGGCTGATCCGAAAGTTTTTTACCTTGGCCACGTAAGCGTCGGGCATGATCAGGCTCTTACACTGAACGATCTAAAAGAAATCGGCTTAAGCGCCATCGTTGTGACCGCAGGAGCGCAGGGGACCAAGAAACTCGGTATCACCGGGGAGGACAGCATCGGCGTCTACCATGCCAAAGACGTTGTCTACCACTACAATTTATTGCCGCCCTTTAGTCAGAGGAATTTCGAAATCGGCCGCAGAGTTGCCATTATCGGCATGGGAAACGTCATGGTCGACGTCGCGAATTGGTTGCTGAATTATAAAAAGATCGATCAGGTGGTGGTGGTGGCGCGGCGCGGCCCGCTCGAAAAGGCGTACGATGACAGCGAATTTGAGGTGATCGAACCGTATCTCGATAATCTTGATATGAAAGAGGAGATTGAACGCATACGGCCGCAACTTACAGCGGTGGGACAGAACATCGATCAGATCAGCGAAAAATTTGTCAAACAGGGAGAGCCTGCCGAAGGGCGCAGGTTGCAATTTCGTTATCTATGTTCGCCGACGAAAGTCATCGCCGATGATCGCGGTGGGGTTGCCGCGCTTGAAGTTGAAGAGAACGAGTTAATACTTCAGGATGGCAAAACGGTCGCCAAAGGAACCGGTAAACAAACTCAGATCAAAGTCGATTGCGTCATTTACGCAATCGGGGATCAAGTCGACGCCTCGCTGGGATTGCCGTTTTCACGCGGTGTTTTCGTGACTAATCCCAGAAAAGTTCTCGCCGATCCTGATCCAGCCGCGTACCAGCCCTATGATCCTGAAGCCGCGACAGTGCTCGACGGCATTTATGTTGCCGGATGGTCGCGCAACGCCAGCGTCGGTCTTGTCGGCGTCGCTAAGCAGGATGCGGAGAGAGGCATCAAAGTGGTTAATGCCTACTTGAGCGCCAAGGACGGATTCACACCCGGCGAGCTGGAAGCCAAGATCGAAGCCATTCTCAAGATCCTCGACAAAAAACGCGTTTCCGTCGTGACCAAAGAAGACATCGAAATCCTTGAGAGTGTTGAACACGAGGAAGCCCGCAACAGAAAAACCTGGGATTTCAAATTCATGACCGATGATCAAATGCTGCAGGCGATTCGAGAGCGCAAAGCGCGCGCTGACTCCCCTCTTAAATTTTCATAGCCTTAATTAAGCCCGCCGCTGATTCTCGACCCTCGCCTGGCCATTGCCCCAGTACAGCTTTCGTGCTCTCCCTGATGTTGAGTAAGAAGACCCAAAGCAGTTCAGGAGTGCCAGCGTTCCTTCCATCTCGGGAGAGAGGACGAAGCTCATCTACGACGCAATGGACGACTATAATCCGGTTGATGAAGCACAGAACGGTCATAGCGGCAGTAAGTCTCGTGAGAGTGCCGGCCGCTCGGGAGTTCATTATCCCTGCCCCAGGCTTTACGCTGCGGCGTTATGATCAGAAGAAATTGAGGGCGGCCGAGGTGGGGTGGAGGAAGCTTGACCTCATAACCGCACAGCCTGAGCTTCTTCGCTCGCGCTAACGCTGCTAGCCAGCTTTCGAATGATTCGCGCGTTCGGTCTGCGATCACCCGCTTTGAACTGGTTTGTTTGATGAGGATGATGTCTTTTCTTCGTTTCAAGTTTGTTCCCAATCGGCTGAACCACTCCATTTTGCAGCCGCTTCAACGCAATGAAAGGGCCATGGACAAGAGTACGTTTATCTTGTCGGTCTTTGAAACTCCGGCGAGCGTTAAAGCAGTTCATGTTCCATCGCTTTCCTATTTTCACGAATTCCAGCGCCGTTTTTTTGCACTCACAGGAAAGAAGCTCGGGATCGATAGATGAAATGATCAAAGCCGAGAACAGCATTAAATCCTCGGAAAATTTCGATGATTTCACGGAAGCAAGAGCTTCAACTAATGCACGGCGCAGCAACAATTGGAAAGTAGGTTCACTGGAAACCTTTTTGCAATCATTGATGGCGCGCTTAAATCCTCATAACGGCCCAAATCGGCTGAAAGAATGGTCGGAATTATCACGTTGACAAACGGGCCGGTATCATCTACCGCGGCGGTAATGCGTTAAGCGCCAGTTAATTTGCGAAATGCCGGGGGAACAATCTAAGTCGCGATTTTTTTTATGGACAAACCCATCCTGGCAGTGTTATAGCCTATGCAATTTTGCGGTTTAGACCTGCGATGATGGACACCGAAGGAAATATCAAGCGCTCGGTGATCGGTGTGCTATTATGCAGCGTGCTGTTGGGCTTCGCTGCCTCATGGGTTTGGTCCGCGGCAACCGATGCGCCGAAACCCGCTCCTGCCACTTATGTCGGTAATGAAGTTTGTCAGGCTTGCCACGCGCCCCAGTTCGAAAAATTCTCGACAACTTTGATGGGCAAGATATTCTTGCACAACCCGCGCAACGAGACGGAAAAAAGGGCGTGCGAGAATTGCCATGGTCCCGGAAGCGAGCATGTCGCGGCCGGCGGCGGCAAAGGGGTCGGCGGGATGATCACGTTCCGCAAAGACTCCGGCGAATCCGCCGAAGTACAAAACGAGCCTTGCCTCGGCTGCCATCAACGGGGCATTCAGACTTTCTGGAAGGCAAGCACGCACGCGGGCCGCGGTTTAACTTGTGTCAGCTGTCACACGCTGATGGAGAAGACCAGCGGCAAGCAACTGACCAAACAAACTGAGGTAACTCCATACGGGGTCAATCGCGCCGAGATCGAAGTTTGCGGTCAGTGCCATCTCCAGCGTAAAGCCCAGCTCATGCGCTCCTCTCATATGCCGATGAGAGAGGGGAAGATGGTCTGCTCCGATTGTCACAATCCGCACGGTAGTCCCAACCCAGCGCAGCTCAGGCAGACGAGTGTCAATGAAAATTGCTACACCTGCCACGCGGAGCGCCGCGGTCCGTTTTTGTGGGAGCATCCGCCTGTTTTGGAAGGGTGTAATAACTGCCACGAGCCGCATGGTTCCGTCAACGATCGTTTGCTGAAAGTCACCGACCCGCGGCTTTGTACTCAATGTCATATCCATACGCGCCATCCAGCTACGCCGCGGCCGTTGAAACCGCTTTCGCCGACCGTGGGTCCATCGGTTTTTGCCTTCAACAGAAGCTGCACCAACTGTCACAGCCAGGTGCATGGCAGTAATCACCCATCGGGGAAATTTTATACCCGTTAGGGGACACGGAGATCGGATATGATATGCAAAAAAACCATTTTGCATTTGAGTATCGGCATAGCGACTCTGTTGTTATTTGCGGCGCGCGGCGCGGCGCAAATGGAAGTGGGGGATTACACGCTCAGCGGTGCAGTTGAAGCCGGCGCTATGCCGAGCCATCGTAGCGGGAACATCTCGAAGCTCGAGGAGTATCGCGATCTTCCGGAAACGCTGGTCGTGCCCCAGCTGCAACTATTTATCGACAGTAAGCGGAAAGACTTTTATCTCGAGTTTGACTCGATAAAGACCGGCCGGGACGATCAGAGCTATCGCCTGCGCACAGGCCGATACGGGCTCTTGGATTTCGAGTTTGTCTGGGATCAGATCCCGCATCTCTTCAACGTTGATAACGCGCGCACACCTTTCAACATGAAAGACGGCAGATACACCTTGGCAAACAAACCAGCGGGCACGAACGGCGCCGACGTTCGCGATTGGGTCAACGCCAACGCAGAACCTGTGGATCTCAAATTGTATAACGGCCTGGCCCGATTCAACGTAAGGTATACGCCAACCCCGGGCTGGACCTTCAACGGCAGCTACGGCTCGCAAAATACCAACGGCGAGCGCGCTTTCGGCGTTTACATCGGTCCGAGTCCGGGCAGTTACAACATTTCCGAGCTGGCGGAACCGATCGATTATCAAACTCACAATATCGAGCTCGGCGGCGAATATGCGGGCGACGGTTGGTCGCTCGGGCTTAAATACAACGGCTCTCTGTTTCACAACAATACCAGCACATTGACCTGGGATAACCCGCTGAACATCAGCGGCATCGGCGGCGCCTGCGTCGATTCGGCGGTTTATAATCAAAACACCGGAACAGGTCCGTGCCGCGGCCGTGTCGATTTATATCCCAGCAACCAAGCGCACAACATCACCCTGAGCGGCACCGCGAGCTTGCCGTTCAAAACCAACTTCATCGGCGCTTTCTCATACGGATGGAGGTTGCAGGACGATCCGTTCCTGCCGTTTACCATCAACAGCGCGGTCACCCAACCCACGATCAGCAGGCGCAGCCTCGATGGTGATGTCCGCCCAACCATGATCAACGCCACATTCGTCAATAATTTTTTCAGAGACGTGGGACTCAAAGCGGCTTACCGATACTACGATTTCGACAATCGCAGTAAACGAGTGCTCTTGCCGGACGGCTTTATCGTCAATGATCAAGGCGTGGCGAATGGCACAGAGCTTCTTTCGTTCCCGTATTCTTATGCCAAACAGAACATCGGCTTGGATGCTTCTTACAATGTAACCCGATGGCTCACGGCAAAACTAGGCTACGGTTGGGAGCGAATGCATCGCGAATACGCGCGCGAACTTTTGAATTCCAACGAGCACAGCTTCGGCCCGACCTTCGACATCAAGCCGAGCGCCTGGACTTTGTTCCGGATGTCTTACAGGAGGTCGATCCGTGATGCGCATGATTACGATGCCGGTCGCAATGTCGCGGTGGAAATAGGCGAAACCCCCGAGGACGTCCGCTTGTCACGGCTCGAAGAATTGCGGAAGTTTGACGAAGCCGCGCGCGACAGAGATAGATTTACTTTTTTTTCCCAAGTCTCGCCGCTGGAAAATTTGACTCTTCACGGCGGCTTTGATTTCACCAAAGACCGTTATCCGCGCACGGTCATCGGTGTGCAAAGAGACATCGATTATGCGCCATCGCTCGGGTTTATCTATGCGCCGCTCGAATGGCTGTCTGTTTTCGGTGATTACAATTGGGAGCGCTTCGATTGGCGGCTGCAATCGATCGCGCGCAACACGGGTCCGGGCGGATGTCCGGATCTGGAGGCCCGCACCTCGGAAAATTGTCCTGCCGCTACTTGGAGGAGCAGAGGCAACGACGAAATCCATACCGTCAAGATCGGCACGGACATGCAGGTGGTCAAGAACATATTGAACCTGCGGCTGCAGTATGGCTTTTCCGTTGGCAGCAGCGAAGTCAACTCGAGTGGCAACAGCCCCGCTTCGGGGGATACCGGCATTGTTCCCGCAACCGATTATCCGACGATCGTTAACCGCTGGCATGAATTTGTGGCGGGAATGGAATACGTGCTCAGCAAAAATCTTTCGCTCAAGCTTGGCTATTACTTCAATAGCTACAGCAGCAAGGACGCTGGTGTAGATATCATGAGGGTCTGGATGGGCGACGTTGAAACGCCGGCAGGCGGACCGCTTTTTAACACCTCAACGGGCCGGTCGATCTTTCTCGGCGATCGCGGTAAAGGATCGTATCAGGCTCACATCGGATTTCTCGGCGCGCGGGTCAAATTCTAGAAACAGCGGGCCAGCAGTGCATGCCGATTCGCTGCGTTGCACCCCGGAGAAAATTCCGATTGCCGTCCACTGTCCTACTCAATCTACGAAATGAGCCGACGTCTTCATGAGTGCCGATTTGGCTCTCTCGGGGTTGCCTCACTTCAACTAGGAGAAGGCAGTCACAGCCAAGACCATCCGTGTTTGGGCGGGCGGTTCGGCAGGCGAGCGCATAATCGTTCGCTCGGATAGAAAGCCCGTGTAAGACCGTCAGCCTGTGGGTACCCTTCACAGGAGTCATTCTTATACTATACGCAGTCCCGATGGAGAGTATCCTTGAACCTGATTGGAGCGATTCTTCTAACGGCCGTCGTTGTGCTCTGTAGCGATCTGACAGCTGGCGCTGCGGAAACAAAGCCTCAGGAAGATAGCTGCGCAACCTGCCATCTGGCACTCGGCATAGAGAAGCTGACGCAGCCTGCTGAGCTCTACAAAGCCGATGTCCATGCCTCCAAGGCTTTTGGTTGCGCTGCCTGTCACGGTGGTGACCCCAACATTATGGGTCTCGAGGCGATGGACCGCAAGAAAGGCTATATCGGCAAGCCAGCGCCGATTCAGGTGGTGGAAATGTGCGGCAAATGCCACTCTGATGCGAACTTCATGAGGCGATATAATCCGTCGCTGCGCGTCGATCAAGTCGCCGAGTATTACACGTCGGTTCATGGCAAGAGACTCCAGGATCAAAAAGACCCGAAAGTGGCGACTTGCGCGAGCTGCCATACACCGCACGCGATCCGACCGCCCAACGATTCTCGTTCGTCGGTCCACCCGACCCGGGTCGCTAAAACCTGCGGCTCTTGTCACGCCAATGCGGAATATATGGCGTCCTATAAAATTCCAACCGACCAACTTGAGCAGTATCAGCAGAGCGTTCACTGGAAGACGATCATCAACAAGAGCGATCTGGCGGCGCCGACTTGCAACGACTGTCATGGCAACCATGGCGCGGCGCCTCCCGGAGTGTCGTCTGTTGTGAACGTGTGCGGCCAGTGCCACGCGGTCAATGCCGAGTTGTTCAACAAAAGCCCGCATAGCAAAGTCTTCGCGCAAATGGGCATTTCCGGTTGCGCCACGTGTCATGGCAATCACGCGGTCGTCGAAACCAGCGACGCGATGTTGGGCGTCGGCGATAAATCGGCCTGTGCGGGCTGTCATCCCCCCGGTTCTTCGGGCGGCGCGCTTGCAGCCAGCATGCTCGGTTCGATCGATCGCCTCAAAGCGGGTTATGAAAAAGCTTTTGCCGTGCTAGCAAAAGCGGAGCACGCCGGCATGGAGGTGAGTCAACCATTATTCGAACTCAACCAGGCCAAGACGACGCTCATCAAGGCCCGGGCAGCGATTCATGGATTTGATCAGACACTTCTCGACAAAGAAGTTGAGCCAGGCCTGCAAGCAATTGAAAAGTCTTATGCGCGGGGTGTCCGAGCGATGAGCGAGTTGCAGTTTAGACGCAGAGGATTGGTTGTCTCAACGCTGATTATTCTCGCCCTAGTCATCGGCTTGATTTTCAAGATCCGCCAGATGGAGAGAAAATCAAAGTAACGGCAGGAAGAGGTAAAAGTGGCCGGGAACGAAAGATCGATTCCTCTGGATAACGGACGCAGACGGTTTCTTAACTGGTTTTTGGGCACCACGGCCGGGGCGTTCTTTATTTCCGTGACCTATCCGTTGAGCAGATATCTGATACCGCCCGCGGTGGAGGAGTCTACCGCGCACACGGTCACTTTGTCGCTAAAACCGCAAGAAGTGAAACCGAATAGCGGTCAGATCTTCCGCTTCGGCAGCCAGCCGGCGATCTTGATCAAGACGCCGAATGACGAGCTTAAAGCATTCAGCGCGGCCTGTACTCACCTAGCGTGCATCGTCCAGTACCGATCCGATATCAGCCATGTGTGGTGTGCATGCCACAATGGCCATTTCGATTTGAACGGCAAGAATATCGAGGGGCCTCCGCCGAAACCTCTGGAAGAATACATTGTGAACGTCAGAAGCGATCAGATCGTCGTCAATAAAAGAGCCTAAATCGACATGGAAATGCCAACGCCTAAGCACGGCAAACTTTGGCTCTGGTTCGATGAAAGGATCGGCCTAAGCGATTTCGCCTATCTTGCGAAGAAAAAAGAGATACCGCTGCATCGTCATACGTTTTGGTATTATTTCGGCGGCATGACTTTGTTTCTCTTCATGGTCCAGGTCATCAGCGGCATCCTGCTCCTGCTCTACTATCGTCCGAGCGCCGCCGAGGCTTTCGAATCGATTCAGTTTCTGATGACCGAGGTGGAATTTGGCTGGTTGGTGCGGTCGATTCATTCCTGGTCGGCGAATCTGATGATCTTTGCGATGTTCATTCATCTTTTTAGCGCGCTGTTTTTACGCGCTTATAGGGAGCCTCGCGAGATAACCTGGCTATCAGGCGGAGGACTGCTCGGCTTGATGTTGGCATTCGGTTTTACCGGATACCTCTTGCCGTGGAATGAACTGGCTTTTTTCGCCACACGCGTCGGCACCGAAATTCCCGGCATCGTGCCGGTCGTCGGTCCTTTCCTGCGGCGGCTGTTGCGCGGCGGCGACGATGTTACCGGGGCGACGCTCACTCGTTTTTACGGTATTCACGTGGCGATCTTACCGGCTATCGTCACTGTCGTGCTCGGGCTCCATCTGTTTTTGGTTCAGAAGCACGGCATGAGCAGACCGCCGAGCGGAGAAACCGGCGAGCCGGGCAAAAGTACCATGCCCTTTTTTCCGAACTTTTTTCTTCGCGACTTGGTAGGCTGGCTCTGTGCGCTGGCAGTGCTGGCGGCACTCGCGGCCTATTTCCCTGCCGAACTTGGAAAGAAAGCCGATCCTTTTCAGCCGGCGCCGGTAGGGATCAAGCCTGAATGGTATTTCATGGCGATGTTCCAGACGCTAAAACTGCTGCCGGCGCATATCATCGGCATTGAGGGCGAGCTGCTGGGCGTTTTGGGATTCGGTTTGCTCGGAATAATATTGGTTCTGATGCCATTCCTTGACCGCCGCCATGCCCTAAAGGGCTGGAGCCGCTGGCCGGCGGCTTTTGGTGTCGCGATGATCGTCTATGCCATCGTGCTGACCTATTTGGGATATACAATGAGTCCGACGAAATGATCAGTCCCGGTTTGATAACGATTGACCGCGATGGTTTCACTCGTCATTGACAGCACAGATTGCGCGGCGAACCGAATTATTGGGTGGTAACCGCGTCTAACAAGTACGGTGCCTATATGTGCGACAAAGGCGACCATGGGTGAGGTACCGTCGACAGAGGCAATGCCCACTCAAAGCACAACACGAAACAAAGGAGAAACTGATGAGGCAGAAGATCAACGTCGCGATAGCAGGGTTAGCGATCTGGGCGGGGACGATTGTGGCTGCGGTTGCCGGCGACGCCGACAGCGGCAAAGCGCTTTACGAAAAGTCGTGCGTCGGCTGCCATGGCCCGGATGGCAAAGGCAATGAGAAGATGGCCAAGTTGTTGGGCGACAAGGGACTCAACATTGTTGGCGACGAGACGAAGAAAAAATCCGACGAGCAACTCATGAAAGTTCTTAGCGAAGGTACGGGAAAAATGCCGGCTTCCAAACTCTCCAGAGAAGAGCAAAAGCAGGTATTGAGTTACGTGCGCTCGCTGGCGAAATAGGCGGAAGTGAAATCTCAGGCCGCTGCCGAGTGATGCTCAAAGCGTCACCTCGGTACCAGTGCAAAGCCGATTCTCAAGCGGTTACGAGTTCAATTAAATAGATAGTTATGCCCGCTAAGACAAGAACACCGCCGAGGATGATGAAAAGCAGAAAGCTTGTCGGATGCGACCAGTGGAGAGTAATCCCTTCAACGGCCAGTCCGGCGAGCAATAAGTAGCCGGCGATTTTTAGTTTTCGATGCAAGCGCGATCGTTCTTCTGTCATGTACCCGGGCCCTTCCAGAATTTTTTCTGATCGATATTCGCCACATCGTGAACCTTAGTGTGGCAGGTCAAGCAAGACATGTCGTTCGTGCCGAGCGCTTCCCGCATTTCGGTGTGCGGCGAGGTTGCTTCGAAGGATCGACCATTGGCATGGCAGTGTAAACATTCGCGGTTTTTGAACGGCTCATAGAGCGCAAGTTTCGCCGGCGGGGTTTTAAAGTAATAGACATAGATGTGCCTGAGACCGCGCAATTTGCTGTTTACATCACCGAACATCGTGTAATCGGTGTGACAGGTAAAGCAGGCATGGTCCTTGGGGATACGATTGTTTTGAAAATGGGCGGCGGGAAGATAGCTGGGATCATCGATAAGAAGGCTTTTTCCGTAGGGCTCCATGACGTGGCAAGATAAACAAAACTCAGTCGAGGTAGACTGCTCCAAGTGAATCGACGCGCCCAGAACCGTCGCCACAATGGGGAGAATGAAGAAAGCAATGAAGGCGACAATTTTGCCTCCTTGCGCTGCCGTAATAGAAGGCCGCGTCAGTAATACTCCGATTAGGATGATACTCAGAACGATGACGGTAGCGACTGCATAATCTGCCAAGATTAGTTCCTTCTGGTTGGTATCGGCGCACCGCGGTTAATCAATTCTCGATATTCATTCCGTATACCGGATGATCGTCGAATTATCCAGTAAAAAGTTGTATGAGCTTTCGATCACTACCTAGTGGGATCGTAATCTATGATCGGAGTAATGTCCCTCGGAAGAAATGTAGCGATTCCCTGCATGCCTGCGTGGAGATTATTGACAGTCACTTGCCTTGATTGTAAATCCTCAGAATAAGAGAAAAACAACCAGGAGGACTGCCGTGAAATATACAGTGCTAACGACCGCAATTAGCTTAGCTTTAGCGTGGCCGATGAACCAGAGCTTGGCAGCCGACGCCGACGTGGGCAAGACAGCTTACGAGAAGAACTGTGCCGGTTGTCATGGGGCGGACGGAAAAGGCAATCCGGCATTGGCCAAAACTTTAGGCGAAAAAGAACTCAACATCGTCGGCAAAGAAACGATGCAAAAATCGGACGAGGTCTTATTGAAGATTATCGCTGACGGCGCGGGCAAGATGCCGCCGAGCAAGAAGCTTACCAAGGAAGAGCAAAAGTCTGTCCTGCAGTACAGTCGATCGCTGGCTAAATAGCTCTATCGCCGGAACCACCGGGGTGCCGGATAATTGACAGCGGCTCTCATCACTATCTCCGGCATGGCCGCGGGGTTTGAGTTCCGTCAAAATCTGCGCCGGGGATCAAACGCGCGTCAGCTTAAGTTTGCGCGAACCGGCGTCAGCCCCCTCCTCACGAACGTGCCTGGACTTCTCAAAACGAAATACTTGGAAACCGTGATTTGATTTATTCTCGGTTCATTAGCTCCGCTCTCTATCGTAATCTCCGGAAGTTCAGTAGTTGCTGTGCAGTTGATTCACTACTGGTCTACTTCCCGGGTTCCGTATCGTAAGTGTAAAGCATTTGTGGCAGCTTGGCTTCGGCTTCAATGCGGCGCGGGTTGGGATAACGCAACGCCTGCCAGCAGAGCCAAAGCAAAGGTAAAGCTCCGCCGATAATGAACAGAGCGTCGCCCGGCAGGCGCGCCCATTCGAGAACATTAACCCAGCGCAAATCGAGAAAAGCGAGACTGCGCGCGTACCAGTAGCCGATATCCACGGCATAATAGAGCTGGACAATGCCGAGTGGGAAAAGATTCACAAAGGCCATCCATGCCAAGCCGATATTCAGCGACCAGAAAGATATTTTAGCCGCCCGGTCGCTCCATCTGTCCGCACGGGTCAAGTAACGCAGGCAGAAGAGCAAAAGCCCGGCGGCGAGCATGCCGTAAACGCCCATCATCGAGGTGTGGGCGTGATTGGCCGTGAGCGCGGTGCCGATTTCATAATAGCTTACGACTGGAAGATTGATTAAGAATCCAAATACGCCGGCGCCGAGGAAATTCCACACACCCACCGCTACGAGAAACCAAACGGCCCAACGATGGAGGTGATAGCGCTCGACGGTCTTTTGCTCTCCCGACTTGATGAAGGACCACGCCTCGAGGCTCAGCAACAATAATGGAATGACTTCCATCGCGGAGAAAGTCGCGCCCAAAGCCAGGTGCGCCACCGGCGTGCCGCTAAAATAGAGATGATGCATCGTGCCGATAACACCGCCGAGGGAGTAAAGGATGATGTCCAGATAGATGACGCGCAGCGCCGTGGTTTGGCGCACGACGCCCAGCAACACGAACATGTAGGCGACCATCACAGTGGTAAATAGCTCGAGAAAATCCTCGACCCAAAGATGCACCACCCAGAATCGCCAGAAGTCATTGACGACGAAACCTTCGCGAGGGCTCGCCAGCAGCCCTACGGCATAGAACGCAGGAATGGCAAGGGCGGCATAAAACAGCAGCCACGGCATATTGCCGAAGTGGTGCTCGCGCAAAGTTCCGCGGAGACCGCGAAACAAAATGAACACCCAAAGGAAAAGACCCACAACGAGCAGGATCTGCCAGAGCCTGCCAAGGTCGAGGTATTCCCAGCCTTGATGGCCGAACCAAAACCACAGTCCCTCGCCCAACCAGCCGCGCGCTCCCAAATATTCCCCTGCGAGACTGCCGAAGACGACGATGGCCACCGCGATGAGAAGCACAATCGTAAGCGGCCCCTGACCGGAGCGCTCTCGTCCTGCAATTAGCGGCACAATGAAAATGCCCGTTGCAAGAAACGACGCCGACACCCAAAAAATTGCCAGCTGAACGTGCCAGGTCCGCATGATGTTGAAGGGCAGAATCGTTGAGAAATCGATCCCGAAGAATCCCTCGGGCTCAGCCCGGTAATGCGCAATCAAGCCGCCGGTCAAAGTTTGCAAGACAAACAGCAGCGAAGACACGAACAGAAACCAGACTATGGCTCGCTGTGCCGGCGTCACCGCCACTTGATCGATGGAACGGAATCGCACCGGTTCTGTTTCCGTTTCGCTCCAGCCAAGCCAATCGTAGCGGCCAAAGAAATACAGGATCAGCCCGGTCCCGCCTAACAATCCGATGATCGAAATCACGCTCCAGGTGATCGCGTCGGCGGTGATGAAATTTCCTGCCAGGGGCTCGGGCGGCCAGTTGTTGGTATACGAATAGGAGTATCCGGGACGGTCGGTAGCGGATGTCCAAGCAGTCCAGGCAAAAAAAGCCGTGAGCTTGCGAATATCATCGGGATTGCTGATCCATTCTGCCTGAGCGCCGCCACGGGTTTTCTTTGCGAAAAAGATCGACTGATAGTGCTCCTCCATCATTCTGTGTGCCGCTGCTCTTGCTCCGGTCCAAACAAGCGAATCGTCCGCCGGGTTGTAAGTGTTTTTGTGCAGCTCGGCGATAACTCGTTCGCGTGATGAAAGACCGCCCATGGGCGCGCCTGCATACGACTTGATGAGGAACTCGGAAGTATTGTGAAGATATTCGGCGGTGAAGTCAGGGCCGAGATAAGCGCCGTGCCCGTACACGGAACCGTATTCCATTAGGCCGTACCGTTGGAAAACATTCATTCCGGCGAAAATATCTTCGCGGGTAAACAGGACTTTGTCTTCCGCCAGGACTCTGGCCGGGATCGGTGGTTGGTCACGATAGACCAAGTAGGCGAGCACTCCGAGTACGGTAAAACCGAAGAGATAAGTCAGCACCGCTCCCTGAAACCAACCAGACGAAATCGGCATCGGTTCTCGCGCCATTATGTGCCACCTCCCTGTTCCGCTTCGATTAAGGCTGCATCGGAACTCTTTAAGTTTTGTTTGGTTGACTTGCCGAACCCGGATCGCGAGCGCAGTCTCTGGACCCAGGGCTTGCGACAATAGAACATAATGAACCGCTTGGAGTCCAGTGATCTCTCGACCTCATCGGCACCGTGGGCCGTAGAACACAGCGCCGCTGAGCTCTCGGCGTGAACGGTTGAACTCTAGAAAAGGCAGCGGTCGCCTCCACCGGTATTTTCAACGCTACTCGCGTGTTGTCCCTTCCCCATGGAGGCTAAGCTCACCGGACTCGCTCTAATCCCCGCGTGGCCGATGGTGATATTTCTACTGGAGTTAAAAAGCTAACGAGCCGGTCGTGCCACCAACACGTCGCAAGAGACTTCCCGGAGCACGTGTTCAGCCACACTGCCGAGCAAGACATGTGGCAGTCCTGTACGGCCAGCGCTGCCAACAGCTACGAGGTCCGGACGTAAACGTCGCGCGGCCGAGGAGATGACCTGGGGTGCGCGCCCGTATCGTACCAGCCGCACGAAAGACGTGTTGTCCAAGCCCCGCTTACGAATAAAATGCTTTAGCTTTTCCTGGCTCTGGTTTGCCAGCTCACGGCGATAACGCAGAATGTCCGATTTTCGAAAATCCGATCGCCAGAGTTGTTGCTCAATTCCCTGATATGCGTGAAGGAGAACGTATTTCGCGCTAGGCGCTACCCGCATAGCAAGCGCCAGCGCTTCTCCGGATTGGTCGGAGAAATCGGTCGCCATTAGGACAGTTCGGTAGGGGCCACGAACCCGCCGTTTGACGACCAGTACGGGGCGATCTCCTCTGCGCACTATTCTTTCCACGGTTGTACCGAACCGCAACTTGTTGATGAATTGCTCCCCGTGGGCGCCCACGAGAATGATGTCGACTGCTTTCTCCCGTGCCCGACGAATGATCTCTACAAAGGCTGTGCCCGTGGTGACTTCAATGGACACTGTTTTCTCACGATCAGGGGATAGTTTTATGACTTTCCGGTGCAGATACTGCTCCACTTGTAGAACGATTTGTCGCTTGCTAGCTTCATCTCCCAGCGCGTCCGGCAACACATGAAGAATCGTAAGTGTCGCTCTATGTTCATCGGCCAGCTGCACGGCGCGCGCTACCGCCTTCACTGCGCGCGGTGACAAATCGGTCGCGCCAAGGATTCTACTTAGAAGCGATACATTATGGGGTTCCCTCATGGTCGTCCCTCCGTTGTTGCCGGCGCAATATCGGGAACATCGAGGCAAGAGCTGATAGCGGTGATTGGCGCTTGTCTCCAGTCACTCTCGTTAGTTGTTCCTCCAAGGCGAAGCGAAAACCAAAGAATGACTTCGGCTTGTCTCCCGGGATAAGTTACGGATTTTGACAGTTAGTAGCAAACCAACTCACAGCATGCCGGCAGAAAACTTTATTGTTTCTGAAGCGTGAATTGCCGCGCCTCATTGTCATTTCCGCAAATCAATCTCATTTTTTTTGCAATTCTGAAAATCTGGCTGCGAAAGACTCATGCAGGCCAAGAAATCCTTGGCATGCCGGTTGCGCTGTGTCTAGATCCTAAGTTGGCGCGGTAAGGAGAGATAGCAATCACACAGAGAGCGCCGGGTCGGCGTAGTTTCCTGCGCGGAAATAGGATAAGAAAGAAAACCGGTCGTGACAAGGTTTTGCATGATGCCGTGATGCTCTGTACGTGATCAAGCCGACTGGTGAACAGCATCACGAGATTCATTCCGTGCTCTGCAAACAGATCGAACGTGTTCGCACCGAATCGTCGCCGCCCGAAATGATCTGAACATCATCAGGAAGATTTTTTCAGGGCCCGGAAAGATGGACACCAACGCTCTGTGCGCATTCTCGTTCTTCGTACATTATGGGTGATCAGGCATTTGACTGCCGTTTGGGGGGACAGATCCTTATGAATCAGCGAACCATTACGGTGGACGGCAACGAAGCAGCCGCCTCCGTTGCGCATCGGATGAGCGAAGTCATCGCTATTTATCCGATTACGCCCTCGTCTCCTATGGGTGAATTGTCCGATGAATGGTCGAATCAAGCGCGTCGGAACCTTTGGGGCAACATTCCGGAGGTTATCGAGATGCAGTCGGAAGCAGGCGCGGCGGGCGCGGTGCATGGCGCGCTGCAGGCGGGCGCTCTGGCGACGACCTTCACCGCATCGCAAGGTTTGCTGCTGATGATCCCCAACATGTTCAAGATCGCCGGGGAGCTCACCCCATTTACCATGCATGTGGCGGCGCGGACCGTCGCCACTCATGCGCTGTCGATCTTTGGCGACCATTCCGACATTATGGCGTGCCGCCCAACCGGGTTCGCGATGCTCGGCGCCGCGTCGGTTCAAGAGGCGCACGACTTCGCGGCCATTGCCCATGCGGCGACGCTCGAGTCCCGCGTGCCATTCCTGCATTTTTTCGACGGCTTTCGAACCTCGCACGAAGTCTCCAAGATTCATGAGCTGAGCGATGACGATTTACGAACCCTGATGCCGGAAGCTCCGATCGCCGCTCATCGAGCGCGTGGACTGACGCCTGACCGGCCCGTGCTGCGCGGCACGGCGCAAAATCCGGATACGTTTTTCCAGGCGCGCGAAGCCACAAACCTATTCTATCGGGCCTGCCCTGCGATCGTCGAGGAAATCATGACGCGATTCGCTGCGCGCACAGGCCGAAGGTACGGCTTGTTCGAGTACGTCGGCCATCCTGACGCTGAACGAGTGCTCGTGATCATGGGGTCAGGCGCCGAGACTGCGCACGAGACTGTGGAGTTTCTCGCGGCTCGCGGCGAGAAGGTCGGCGTGTTGAAGGTGCGTCTGTTTCGGCCATTTGCGATCAGCGCATTCTTAAGCGTGCTTCCCCAGTCGGTTCGCGCCATCGCGGTCATGGACCGCACCAAAGAACCGGGAGCGCTCGGTGAGCCGCTCTATCAAGATGTAGTCACCGCCCTGGCGGAGGCCCGCGCGGACGGAGGCTCACCCTTCACGGTCGAGCCGCGCGTCGTGGGCGGTCGCTACGGCTTGTCATCAAAAGAGTTCACGCCCGCCATGGTGAAGGCAGTCTTGGACAACCTCGCACAGCCTGACCCGAAGAACCACTTCACAATCGGCATCGTCGACGATGTGACTCATACCTCGCTGCCCTACGATGCGGCATTCGAGACCGAGCCGGCGGATATCGCCACGGCGCTCTTCTATGGCCTCGGTGCTGATGGGACCGTCGGCGCCAACAAAAACTCGATCAAGATCATCGGCGCCGAGACCGATTTGTACGTCCAGGGATACTTCGTTTATGACTCGAAGAAGTCGGGGGCGACGACGGTATCCCACCTGCGCACGAGCCCTCGGCCGATTCGCTCCGCGTACCTGATTCAGAAAGCGCGCTTCGTCGCGTGCCATCAGTTCGAATTCTTAGACCGGATCGACGTGCTTGAACATGCCGCCGACCATTCCGTGTTCCTGTTGAACGCGCCGGGAGGCGTCGACCTACTCTGGGAGCGCCTGCCACGTGAGATGCAGCAGCAGATCATCGACAAGCACATCCGCTTCTACGCCATCGATGCCATCGCCGTGGCTCGCCAGGCGGGCATGGGCGGCCGGCTCAATACCATCATGCAAACATGCTTCTTTGCGATCTCAGGCGCGCTGCCGCGCGAAGAGGCCATTGTGCAGATCAAACATGCGATTGAAAAGACCTATCACAAGCGTGGTCCCGAGGTGGTGAAGCGCAACTGGGAAGCAGTCGATTTGACCTTGGCGCACCTGCATGAAGTATCGGTGCCTGAGGTAGTCACAGGAACCCATGCGCGTCCGCCGCTGGTGTCGGCGCTGGCGCCAGACTTTGTTCAGAGAGTCACAGCCGTGCTTATGGCGGGAAAGGGCGACCTTTTACCGGTCAGTGCTTTTCCGGTGGATGGAACCTGGCCGCTGGGCACGGCCAAGTGGGAAAAGCGAAACTTGGCGCTCGAGATCCCGGTTTGGGATACGAGTATTTGTATCCAGTGCAACCAGTGCGCCCTGGTTTGCCCGCATGCCGCCATTCGCGCCAAGGTTTATGACGCCGATGCGCTCGCTACCGCGCCGCCGACGTTCAAGTCGGCGCCCTATAAGGGCCTGGAGTTCAAGGGGCGACAGTACACGATTCAAGTGGCGCCTGAAGACTGCACGGGTTGCAATTTGTGTGTCACGGTCTGTCCCGCGAAGGATCGCACCAACCCCCGGCATAAGGCGATCGACATGCATCCTCAAGCGCCGCTGCGCGATGCCGAGCGTGACAACTATGAATTTTTTCTGAAGCTGCCGGATCCCGCGCACTCCGACCTGCCCAAGGTGGACCATAAGACCTCGCAGTTTCTTGAACCGTTATTCGAGTACTCGGGGGCATGCGCCGGGTGCGGCGAGACCCCATATCTCAAGCTGCTCACCCAGCTCTTTGGCGATCGCGTGCTGATCGCTAACGCAACCGGATGCTCGTCGATCTATGGCGGTAACCTGCCAACCACTCCCTACACGACCAACCGGGAGGGACGGGGACCGGCTTGGTCGAATTCCCTATTCGAGGATAATGCCGAATTCGGCCTTGGGCTCCGGCTCGGGGTCGATAGTCATAGCCGCGCGGCGCGAGCGCTCGTGGAACATCAGAGCGGCCGCATTGGCGACGCACTCGCGGGCGAGTTGCTCGAGGCCGACCAGTCGACGGAAGCGGGCATTCACGCGCAGCGTGAACGGGTAATCGCGTTGCGCCAGGTCCTCGCGCGTCTCACCACGCCCGAGGCGCGCCGTCTCGACGCCCTCGCCGATTACCTGGTGAAGAAGAGCGTCTGGCTGGTGGGAGGCGACGGGTGGGCGTACGATATCGGCTATGGAGGGCTCGACCACATCCTGGCGAGCCGGCGCGACGTCAACGTGCTCGTGCTCGACACCGAGGTCTACTCGAACACGGGCGGCCAGCAGTCCAAGGCGACGCCGCTCGGCGCGGTGGCTAAGTTCGCGGCGGCGGGCAAGACGGTCCAAAAAAAGGATCTCGGCCTGCTCGCCAACATGTACGGCCATGTGTATGTGGCGCGTGTGGCCTTTGGCGCGAAGATGCCGCAAACCGTCCAGGCGTTTCTCGAAGCCGAGGCGTATCCGGGTCCGTCCCTTATCATTGCATACAGCCACTGCATCGCCCACGGCTACGATATGGCGCAGGGAGCCGCGCAGCAGAAGCTGGCGGTCAATTCCGGGGTGTGGCCGCTCTTCCGCTTCGATCCCCGGCGCATCGCGAAGGGAGAGCCGCCGCTTCATCTCGATTATGGTCCGCCGAAAGCGCAGGTGGCCGAATACATGCGGAACGAGTCGCGCTTCCGCGTCGTCGAACGCACCGACTCCGTCCGTTTCAAGGAGTTTCTGAAAGAGTCGCAGGCAGCGGCGCAGCAGCGCTATGCGGTGTACCAGCAACTCGCCGGCATCACCGTGCCACAGGTCAAAGTGACGATCGATGACCAGGACACGCCGGCCGCCGAGAACGAGGATTGATATGGACTTGAGTACTCAGTATCTAGGCTTCACCTTGCCGCATCCGCTCATCGCAGGAGCTTCACCGCTTTCCGACGACTTGGACAGCGTGAAGCGTCTCGAGGACGCCGGCGCCTCAGCTCTGGTCCTCCGATCGCTTTTTGAAGAGCAGATTACCCACGAGCAGATGGCCGAGCATTTTCATTTAGATGCCCACGCTGAATCGTTCGCCGAGGCCACTAGTTACTTCCCGGGCCCCGACGCGTTTGCGTTGGGGACCGAGCAGTACTTGGAACATTTGCGACGAGTGAAGGAATCGGTGCGCATTCCGGTCATGGCATCACTCAATGGCACGACCCTCGGTGGCTGGCTCGAATATGCGCGCCTCATGGCTCAGGCTGGCGCTGATGCACTCGAACTCAACATCTATCGCATCGCGACGGATCCCGAAATAAGCAGCGGCGATATCGAACGACAGACGATTGATATCGTGCGACATGTCAAACAGGCCGTGGCGATTCCGGTGGCGGTCAAGCTCTCGCCATTCTTCACTTCGATCGCTCATGTGGCCCGGGAGATTGACCAGACCGGTGCCGATGGACTGATCCTGTTCAATCGTTTTTATCAACCGGACATCGACGCTGAGGAGTTGGCGGTCTCGCGCACTTTACATCTATCGGATTCGTCCGAGCTCCTGCTGCGCTTGCACTGGATGGCGATCCTCTCGGGACGTATCCGCGCGTCGCTGGCGGTGACGGGCGGTGTGCACACAGCACTCGATGTAGTCAAAGCCACGATGGCCGGCGCGCACGCCACTCAGATGGTCTCCGCGCTGCTGGCGCACGGGCCCATTCGCATCCGAGCGGTATTCGAAGATCTCGTCGCCTGGCTGGAGGAACACGATTGGAACTCGCTTGGCGAAATGCGCGGTAACATGAATCTCCTAAAGGTGCCCGATCCGGACGCGTACGAACGGGCGAACTACATGCTCATGCTCCAGAGCTGGCGCGTCTGATCACGAGACGCGCAACGAACCTTTCGACACCCCCGTGCCCTTGGGTATTGTACTCACGGCTATAACAGGCGTGATCGTTGCCAGCCATGATGAAAGAATGATCGGTGTTATCGATCGGATCTATCACATGAGCGAGGGCCGGATCATCAGCCATCTGAGCCGTCAGAGCGGCAAGCGAAAGGAGATCAAATGTATGCCTGACTGGTCGTGGTTCATTGCGGCGTTTGTCGTCTACATTATTTCGGTGCGATGGGTGCTGCCGCGTTTCGGTGTGCCCGCGTGAGTGGCAAATTCTGGCGACGTCGAGTCTCGACGGGACGACAAAGAAAAGAAGCTGTAGCGCGATAATGGAATCGGCTCAACCAATAATCCTCGTACCTAGAACCGTGCCGGTGAGTTGCCGCACTCATCTCCCGGCCTCTTGGCTTGGCCTTGATCTTTCTTCGCCAGCTTGCAAATCTCTCCGCCATCGTTGGCTCTGGGAGAAAATGAGCCGCGAACTTTCGATCCTTTCCAAATGACCGCACTGGTATTACGTTGCCTAGCATCCCTATATACGAGAAGGTGGGTGACTGAAACCATTGCCGTCGAGGGATGCCGGGTTAGGCTATCAAGCGCTTGCCCTGACTTGTGTCAAAAAACTGCCGCTTTTGACGCATGTAGCCTTTCTCGGAAAAAAGCTGGGCGCATTGGTATGAAGTAGCACGGCGAATCTTGATACAAATGGATCAGCCAAGCATTAAATTCTTGGGTGCCGCAGGTACCGTTACCGGATCGAAGTTTCTCGTCTCCTATAATGGAACCGAGATTCTGTTGGATTGTGGTTTGTTTCAGGGATTAAAAGAGCTGCGGCTGCGTAACTGGTCTCCATTGCCGGTAAAAGTTCAGGCTCTCCGCGCCGTCATCCTGACTCACGCCCATATCGACCATTCCGGCTATCTTCCCAAGCTTATCAAGCTCGGCTTTCGCGGCGATGTTTACGCCACGTCCGCAACCTGCGATCTGCTGAAAATTCTCTTACCTGATTCTGCTTATCTCCAGGAGGAAGAAGCCCGCTATGCCAATCGGCGCGGCTATTCCAAGCACCGCCCCGCCCTGCCGCTTTATACTGTTGAGGATGCCGAGCGTGCTCTCGCGCTCCTCCGGCCGGTAAGTTACGCCGACGAGATCGAGCTCGCCAAGGGATTGTCTTGCCATTTTTCTCGCGTCGGCCATATCCTCGGTGCGGCTGCTATCCGCATCGGCTTTGACACAGCCAATGGAAAGAGATTTTTAGTCGATTCAGGAGATCTTGGTCGGTATGGAAGGCCAATCCTAAAGGATCCTGACCCCATCGAACACGCCGATTGGCTGCTGGTCGAGTCGACCTATGGAAATCGAACGCATCCAACCAACTCGGAAGACGAGCTGGCGAAAGTCATCAAAAAGGTAGCTGTCGGGATGGGATGCTTAATCATCCCATCATTCGCCGTCGGTAGGACGCAGGAGATTATTTACAGCATCCGTGCACTAGAGGACCAAGGAAAAATACCGCCGATTCCGGTGCACATCGACAGCCCCATGGCGATAGATGCAACGGATGTTTACTGCGCGCATTCTGAAGAGCACGATCTCGATATGAAGCTCCTGAGCGATGCGAAGCTCTGCCCGCTCTCTTCCAAGAAGTTTTACATACACAGAACTGCCGAAGAATCCAAAGCCATCAACGACCTGGCCGGACCCCTAATAATCATTTCGGCAAGCGGAATGGTCACCGGCGGCCGCGTTCTGCATCATTTGAAGCGCCGGCTGCCCGATGACAAAACAACCGTGCTGCTGGTTGGTTTTCAGGCCGAAGGGACCCGCGGTAGAACGCTTCAGAGCGGCAAGAACGAAGTAAAAATGCTGGGTGAAATAATTCCGGTCAGAGCCGAAGTGAAAACCATCGACGGCTTTTCCGCCCATGCCGATCAAGACGAGATTCTACGGTGGCTAAGATCTTTCAAAAAGCCGCCGAGAAGAACTTTCGTCACCCATGGCGAGCCGCCGGCTAGTCAGGCTCTGCACACCGTCCTACGGGACGAGTTGAAGTGGAATACGGAAATCCCCAGCATCGGCCAGACTGTTGTCTTGCAATGATCGTGGGCTCCTGCGGCACGGCTGGATTGAAGCGGATACCTTCTGCTTGCGCGATCGAATCTTCAACAAGCTTATAGCTATCTGATGCTTTCTGGATTGACCCGAATGCGCGCGTCAACCACCTGACATCCCCCGCCTGGTGGTAATGCGATGACCGGGTTTAGATCCAGCTCTCCGATTTCCGGAACGTCTTCCACCAATCGCGCCACACGCAAAAGCAGATCTTCGATCGCAGGTATATCCGCCGGCCGATGGCCGCGGTAGCCCTGGAGCAGGCGATAGCCCCGAATGCTTCGAATCATCTCCGCGGCGTCCCGGTCAGTGATCGGCGTCACACGAAAGCAAACGTCTCTGAGAATCTCGACGTGAATACCGCCAAGACCAAAGGCAATCAACGGGCCGAAAGAAGGATCTTGGCTGACTCCGATCATGAGCTCAACACCGCCTGAAATCATCGGCTGCACGATCGCCCCATCCATCGCCTTCGACATTTCTCGCTTTGCCAATTGATCGCTAACGTACTCGAAGGCGCGGCGCACTGCATCCCCGTCTTGTAGATTCAATTGAACGCCGCCGAATTCAGTTTTATGAATGATTTCGCGCGAGGCCAGTTTAAGCGCAACGGGAAATCCAATCTTGCGCGCCGCTTGAACCGCTTCCTCCGCTGTGCGACAGAGGCCGTAGGGGGTCAAAGGCAACGCCATTGCGGTGAGGACCTGGCGGGTCTCTTCTGCCGACAGCCAGCCGGCGCCGCGCTCGGCAAGGATTTCCCGGCACAGCGATCGCGCCACAGCGGGTTCGATGTCATCAAAGTCCGGTATGATTCCAAGGGGTTGTTTTTTCCATTCGCTGTAATTAACGAGTTTGCTCAAAACGCGCGCGGGACTTTCCGGAAATGGAAAGTTAGGGATGTTCTCGCCATCAGCTTTGATCTGCATCCGGGTCTCTGCCGCTGATAGGACGCAGGCTAGAACCGGCTTTTGCGCTTCAACCGTTTTCCTCAAAACGGCGACACCGGAGGCAATGCTCTTGGCCATGGAATTCGTGTCCGCGAGACCTACATCGATGTAGAGCACGATCACCGCATCGAGTTCTGCGCTCGGCAGAAGGATCTCCAAAGCCTTGGTGAAGTGCTCGGTGCCCGCGGATGCGATCATGTCGACGGGATTGGTTACACTCGCAGCTGCGGGCAAGAATGCTTTTAACTGAGTTTTAGTCCTGTCATCGAGCTCGGGAACAATCAGGCCGTTGGCTTCGCAGCTATCGGCGCAAAGGATTCCTAGACCGCCTGCGTTGGTTAGAATTCCGACCCGGCGGCCGCCTGGCAAGGGTTGAGTGCTGAGCGCCATCGCCAGGTCGAACAACTCCTCCAACGTATCCGCGCGAATGACGCCGGTCTGGTGAAAAAGCGAATCAACCGCGACATCGCTTGCTGCCAGGGCAGCGGTATGCGAGCCAGCCGCCCGGTGTCCGGCGCTGGTTCTTCCGGCCTTGACAGTGACGATAGGTTTGCGGCGCGCGACTCGCTTGGCGATGCGGGCGAAGCGCCTTGGGTTTCCAAATGATTCCAGGTAGAGGAGGATGACTTGCGTTTGCTTGTCTTCCTCCCAGTATTGAAGCAGATCATTCCCCGAAACGTCGGCTTTGTTGCCGACACTTACAAAGTTCGACAGTCCAATCTGCCGTTCACGCGCCAAAGCGAGCACAGCAAGACCCAGCGCGCCGCTCTGTGATGACAAGGCGATGCCACCTGGCGCTGGGAAGAGTGGTGAGAAAGTGGCATTCAAACTCACCGCCGGGTCTGCGTTCATAATTCCCAGACAGTTGGGTCCGATCATTCGCATGCCATAGCCGCGAACTTTCCCAACGAGCTGGTGCTGCAAAACAACGCCATCATTGCCTGCTTCCGCGAATCCGGCGGTAATCACGACTAAAGCCCTGACTTGGCGCTTGGCGCAATCATCAATGACGCCGAGAACCGCCTCGGGTGGCACGGCAATAATCGCCAGATCAACCGGCTGCGGTATGGCGGCAACGGTCGGATAAACTGTGAGGTCGTTGATCGAGACCATGTGTGGGTTTACGGGATAAATTCGTCCCGAAAACCCGGCCTCGAGCAGCGCATTCAGAATCCGGCCGCCGATTCTTGCCGGATTGCGCGAAGCGCCGACCAAAGCCACCGAGCTTGGTCGAAAGAAAGCCTGCAGTGATGCAATCGTCGAAGCTCGGTCGCGCAGTTCGGCGCGTGTGACGCTAAGTTCGTTGGGACTAACCGAAAGATCGATCTCAACATAGTCATCTGAGTGTTTGCGGTGGCATTCGAAGCCGGACTGCAAAAACACATCCAGCATCGGTTGGTTGTCGCTCAAGGTGAGGGCTCGAAAACGGCGAAAGCCGCTTCTCACCGCCAGCAATGTCAGGCGCTCGAGGAGCAATGTACCGATGCCTTTGCCATGAAATGAATCGTCCACGGCCATCGCAACCTCTGCCGTGTTGTCGTCAAGCGCGACGTAATTTCCTGTGGCGATTATCTGCCGGCCGGCGGCGCCGGTTCGAGTGACAATAAGACTGAGCTGTTTGCGTACATCCGAAGAATCGCAAAATGCGTTGATCAACTTGTCACTAGGACGGCCGAAGCCAAAGAATCGCCGCCTTCTGGACTCTCCAGAGAGTCCGATGAAGAAGTTCATCATGGCCTGGCAATCTTTCGGTTGAGCCAGCCGGATCTCCGCAACGGTTCCGTCGCGCAGGATCAATCGACCTGATTCCGCGGAGTCTTGATACGGTACAGGCAAATATCGTGGGTGAACGGACGCCACAGAGCCTTGTAGATAACTACCAGGGGAGTTTCAAGAGTGAACGCGTATCAACTACATCCGCTAGCAACTGCCGGATTAGGAGGGATATTACCGGGCAGTCTTGAACAGATCCCAGCGCAGTGTAAAACGTGACGATTGATGCAATAAGGAAAGCCATGGGCCGCGGAGCACCAGTCCAGCATCGCTCAACTAAACTCCCGTTTTTCTATCTCGCGGCTCCGCATCAGAGCTTGATCGATGCGCATAGTTTCATTGGCATACCAGTCAGCTAAGCTATCGAGGAGATGACATCTGCTTTCGTAGGCGGCCCTGTCGATCGAGTGTTTATTTTCGGCCAGAGTCCGTTGTTCTTTATTCAGATAGTCTAGCGTCCTCAAAATTTCGCCTCGGCGCTCGCGTAACCTTTCGTAATATTCCTCGTTTTTGTTTGTGATCATCATCTGATCTCCATCGGGATTCCGGTCCTAAAGATCATCCGTAACCACTCAACCCTCACCCACTGATCATGTGCTACGAATTGCAGCAGCGCCATTGTGAGCCGGTGCGTTTACCTTCTCCGGGCCTCAGATAAATTGCCCCAGCGCGTGTTCTTGGCCGAATTCTTTGCGCCGCTCATCTTCCTAGTTGTAGTGAATTTGCCGGCGATGTCAGCAGGCCTCCAACCCCGAACCTCGCGACAAACATCCCACGGGCGGTGGATCATTTCATCGAAGAGGCGTTCCACTTCGCTCGAGAGATGAATCGGGAATGAGACTAGGTCGTTGTGTTTTTTTGCCAACGCCGCCACTCTCCTCTAAGTTCGTACCGTGCGTTGGAGCGAGTATACTCAAAGCTAAACGCAACGGCCGTGCCAGTTAGGAACTCGATTTAGTTTAATGTTTCAATGACCATAAATGCGCCATTTCTTAATAGTGGGAAGCGACGGGTGCTTTCTTGGCATTATTGCAGACGGCGGCCTGCCGGCGCCCACTAATTTGCTGGCACATCGGTTGCGGTTTGATCCATCTAAATGTTTAAGTCGCGCGCTCGTAAAGAAAGGAGGTTAGGACGATGACACACAATCTGGAACGGACGATGAGCGATGACACTCTTACGGAAGAGTTCTTTGCTGCTTATCGCCGCGGCGAGCATCTCGAACCGGAAAAGCATTTGTTGATGGCGATTCTGCAGGATGCGATTCACGATTATCGCAAGCATCGGCAGGTTCGAAGTCCGGAGGGAAAGGCGTACTTCCGCGAGGCCGAGCAGTGGATCACGGCTGTCGATGGCAGCTGGATTTTCTCGTTCACCAATATCTGCGAGATTTTGGGTCTCGATGCCGATTATGTCCGCCGCGGGCTCAGCGACTTGGATACGGATCGGGCCAAGCAGCGGGAACATCGTACAAGCCGAGAACTGCATTAATCCTTTGCTGAATCTTCAACGCACGAGAAATGGGTCGATAAAGTCATCAGATCAGTGCCACGCAAGCTACAACCGATTCAAATGCGGCGGCCAGTAGAGCAATAGGGGCCCGCACGCGTGCCGCACGCAAGATGCCGCGATGCTACCCATTACGATTCGCTTGCCGCGTTGCGAGCATCCTAGTGGGTGCTTTTGTTCGGACATTTACCCGGTTAGTTTTCATCCGGTACGGCTCATCTCTAACTCTTGGCCCCAAGGATAACGCGCACATGATGCGTCGCACCGTCGTCGGCGAGCGGGACATGCATGCTGCCCCGTGCGCGCGATACGCCATCGAGCTCCACTGACGATACCCCCCGAGTAACTCCTTGTGGATTTTCAACGACGATTTCATAGCGTGACGAGTGATAGCGGAACGTGATCTCAAAACCTCGCCAGGCACGCGGGATACAGGGATCGAAATGAAGCCTCGCGCCGCGCAGGCGGACACCCAGGATCCACTCTATGCCAGCCCGATACATCCAACCCGCTGAGCCGGTGTACCATGTCCAACCGCCGCGGCCGACGTGCGGCGGTTCAGCATAAATATCCGCGGCGACGACGTAGGGCTCGACTTTGTACCGGTAAACGTCCGCGCGGGTGCTGCCATGATTGATGGGGTTCAAGAGCGCGAAAAGCTCACCGGCTTTGTCTCCGTCGCCGAGCGCGGCGAAAGCTATGACCGACCAGATCGCTGCATGAGTATATTGGCCGCCATTTTCACGGATGCCCGGAAGGTACCCTTTGATATAACCTGGGTCCGGGCTGGCGTGGTCAAACGGCGGGCTGAACAGGAGCACGAGACCCTCCGCGCGGCGCACGAGATATTTCTCGACGGCTGCCATGGCGCGCGCCGCACGAGCCGGCTCAGCGGCACCGGAAATGACTCCCCAGGATTGGGCGATTGAATCGATGCGGCATTCGGCGTTGCCGGCGGATCCGAGCGGCGTCCCATCGTCGAAGTAAGCGCGCCGGTACCATTCGCCATCCCACGCTTCTCGTTCCAGCGACGCTTTGAGTGCGCTGACACGCAGTCGCCAGGTCTCGGCACGCTGATGCTCGCCACGCGCATCGGCAAGCTTGGCAAATTCCCAGAGTGTGGTGTGAAGAAACCAGCCGAGCCAGACGCTCTCGCCCTTTCCTGCAGATCCGACCCGGTTCATCCCGTCGTTCCAGTCTCCTGTGCCGATCAGCGGAAGGCCGTGACTGCCAGCTGCCAGGCTGCGATCGAGAGCCCGCGCACAATGTTCGAACAGGGTGCCGGTTTGCGCAGATACTTTGGGCTCGAAATACGCCTCTTCCTGCCCCGCCACGAGAACGGGACCGTCGAGGAAAGGCACGATCTCGTCGAGAACACCGATATCGTCTGTGACCTCAAGATATTGGATAACTACATATGGCAACCATAGCAGATCATCGGAGACACGCGTGCGCACGCCCCGGCCTGACGGCGGATGCCACCAGTGTTGGACGTCACCCTCAACGAACTGCCGCGCCGCAGCCCGCAGTAACTGCGCACGAGCGATGTCTCGTTGCGCGACCATTAGCGCCATCACGTCCTGGAGCTGATCGCGAAAGCCATATGCACCGCCCGCTTGATAAAACCCGGCTCGCGACCAGACACGACAGGCCAGCGTCTGGTAAAGCAGCCAGCGGTTGAGCATAAGGTCCATTGCCCGATCGGGGGTTGTCACCTGCACGGTACCAAGAACGTTATCCCAGTGCTTGGTGACCGCACGCAGGGTCCCGTTAAGGTCGGCCCCGCGGTAAAGCGCGATCAATGTTCGCGCGTCTTCCGTGGTCGCCGTCTCGCCGAGGACAAAGACAATCTCGGCGCGGTCACCGGCACGCAGCTCAATCATCGCCTGCAGGGCGGCGCAGGGATCGAGACCGGCGCCCACTTTGCCTGAGAGACTGTCCCCTCGTTCGAGCGAACCCGGATGATCGGGGGTGCCGTTGCGACCCAAAAACTCCGTCCGATCACCGGTCCACGCGGTTTGGCGCCCGCTGAGATCGGCAAACGCCACGCGGCCGGCAAATTCGCTGTTCCAAGCGTTGCGCGCCAGCATTGCCCCGGTTTCCTCGTCGATCTCAGTGACGACGAAGGGAGCGGAGCCGCTGCGCGAAACGCCGAGCACCCACTCGACGTACGCGGTTACGGAAAGGCGTCTGGACCGACCTGAGTTATTCTCGATAGTGAGGCGGGAGATCTTGATCGGGTCCGCCAGGGGTACGAACTGTAACAGGTTAAGGGAGATTCCGTGTGACGCGTGCTCGAAGCGGCTGTATCCCTGGCCATGTCGTGCGGTATACGGCCAAGCCTCCTCGCGGATCGGTAGCACCGTCGGCCCCCACAGCTCGCCGGAGTCTTCATCGCGGACGTAGATTGTCTCGCCGGGTGGGTCGCTGACCGGGTCATTCGACCACGGGGTAAGCTGGTTCTCACGGCTGTTGAGCGACCAGGTGTAACCGGAGCCAGACTCAGAGACTTGAAAGCCGAAGGACGGATTGGCGATCACGTTGATCCAGGGGGCCGGTGTCCACTGCCCCTCGCCCAGAGTCGTCACATATTCCCGACCGTCGGCAGTGAATCCGCCCAGGCCATTAAAGAATTCTAGGTCCGGTGGCGCAGGCAAACGATCCGGTGCCTTAGTCGCCGGCGGACGTCGTGGCAGCGGCAGCGCGGGCGCTTGGGATCGTTGCTGACGTTCCACTTGCTCAGCCAGGGTACCGCGGCGGCTCAAGAGCACTGCCCGGGCGGCGGTCTGGACTAGCGTGCGCTCCTCGGCCGAAATGAGATCTCCTCTAAGAATAAACACGCCGCCGAACGACTCCTGCCCCTCATGCTGCAGGCGCGACTGGCTGGCACGGACCTGGGTCTCCAAAGCCTCCTGGAGGATTTGCGCATACGAGGACGCCTGTTCGTTCAAAATCACCAGATCGACCGCCAACTGCTTCATGCGCCAATATTCGTGAGCACGAAGCAATTGACGTACGATACTCTGGTCTTCAGCCTCGTCGATGCGAATGAGCACGATTGGCAGATCGCCGGAAATCCCGTATCGCCATAGTCCTGAAGGCCCCCGGTTATTGCCCGAGAGCACCGCAGACGACGGTCGCAGTGTCGCGTCCGAGTACAAGATCCGGCTGGCGAGCTCTTGAAAGAGGTAGGCCTCATCGACATCGATACCGAGATGACGTAGCTGGACCTGGGCCTGTGTCCACGCCAGCGTCGCGGCGCGCTCGAATGTTGCTGGATTATTGTATTCGTCGGCCAGGGCGAGCGCCTCGTCTCGCGATTGCGCGATAAGCGTCGAAAAAGTAACCCGCGCCGAGGCTCCCGGCGCAAGTCGTACACAGCGCCGGAGACTGGTGATCGGGTCGAGTACCGCGCCGGCTGTGTTGGAGAGCGGATGGCCGTCGATAACCGACATCGGCGTCCGAATGCCCCGACCGCGGCCGAGAAAACGGCCGCGATCGGTCTCGTATTCCATCGCGCCGACGGTTTCTCCTTCGGCAACGATCACGTGCACCGCCCAAACCTGACGCTCCCCGTGCGATCGCGGCCGGCGCGTCGCGAGCAGCGCGCCGAGGTCAGCAACATACTCTGTCTGCACAAACAGATTGGAAAAAGCCGGGTGAGCCGAATCCGCTGCCGGCGTAGCCAGGACGATTTCGGCGTACGATGTCAGCTCGATCTCCCGGGTTCGTGCCCCGAAATTTGTGATCGACACCCGGCGCACTTCCGCGTCGTGCTCTGGCGAAACCACTATTTCAAAGGTCGTCCCGATCGCGCCATCGCGCCGCCGGATTTCTACGCGATCTTCGGAGAAAGTCACTTCATAGTTGTCGGGTTCGACGCCGCTCGGTTGATACGCGGCCGACCAGACGTGGCCGCTGGATTTATCGCGTAGGAAAAAATACGTCCCCGAGGCATCACGTGTGCGGTCCTCGCGCCATCGTGTAACCGCCAGGTTGCGCCAGTGGCTGTATCCCGAACCCGCGGTAGTGACCATCACTGAGTACTGTCCGTTGGAAAGGAGGTGAACGGCTGGAGTCGTGTCGTGCGGGGAGTTGAAGCGACGCAGCACCGGTAGCACGAGATCGCGGACGTTCGCGACGGCCCGCACCTCCTCGACCCTGGGTCGGGTGACCAGGACGTCGCGTGGAGTGCGTTCCTGCAGCAGCAACTCCGTGGCTTGCATGCGCGGCTCGGCGTGAAAGCGCGCGCGCATCACGCCGTCATGGAGGACGTTTGCGAGGGCCACGAGGGACATCCCTTGATGATGGGCCATGTAGGCGTGTACGACGGCCACTGCTTGGTTCTC
>DASUVS010000199.1:0-6949 GCA_036378835.1 Binatia bacterium
GCTGCTACGGGACGATTGGTTGACGTGCTGCATCCATCGGGGCAACAGAAGGCAGGCAAAATCGAGACTTCTTAGGACGAGCTCCTGCAGAGAAAATCGATCGGCCAAAAAAGCTGGACTGACTCCCCCACCGTACGTCTCAGGATATTGCCTCTGATGGTTAAGCGTAGGTTAAAACCGGCAAAGTTCTCCAAAAGCATTGACTGAGAACCCTACACGCGATAGCTGTATGCCAGTCAAAACTATCACGAAAGGAGAATATTTATGGCGGTTCGAATCAACGATATTGCGCCGGATTTTACGGCCGAAACGACCCAAGGCAAAATCAATTTCCATGAGTGGATCGGCGATAGCTGGGTAATCCTATTTTCGCATCCAAAGGATTTTACGCCGGTCTGCACCACCGAGCTCGGTTATATGGCTAAACTCAAGCCAGAATTCGACAAGCGCAACTGCAAGATCATCGGACTGAGCGCCGATCCTTTAACCGATCACCAGGGTTGGTCCAAGGACATTCAGGAGACTCAGGGGCACGCGCCGAACTATCCGATCATCGCCGACCCGGAGTTAAACGTCGCCAAGCTCTACGACATGCTCGCGGCCAGCGAGACCCCGGGCAAACGCACCCCGGCGGACAACCAGACCGTACGCAACGTATTTCTCATCGGACCCGACAAGAAGGTCAAAGCGATCCTGATTTATCCAATGGCCAGCGGCCGCAACTTCGACGAAGTGCTGCGCCTGCTCGATTCGCTGCAACTCAGCGTCAAGCACTCCGTGGCGACGCCGGTCAATTGGAAGCCGGGCGACGACGTTATCATTCCGACATCGGTTTCCGATGAGGATGCCAAAAAAAAATACCCGCAGGGCTTCAAGACCCACAAGCCCTATCTCCGCACGGTATCGCAGCCCGGCAAGTAGCGCTTTCCTATCGCTCGATATCTGAAGGGGTAAGAAATATCCGGGTGGCTGCTGTGGATTAAATCGATCCACAGCGGCCAAAACAAGCTTGGCGTCAGTCGAAGACGTGCGGTATCGCCCGCGCTCACTTGAGAGAATTAAAACAAAGTCTGAATCGCGCATTAGCAAACGTCTGATTCAGATTATCACCTTCCGATTTCATCATTCGTTTTATCTCCACTCATCGCCAATGCGGCGGATAGGTGCGCTCGTAACCGGTAAGCGCCGCGATCCGTTTCACCCATTTCGCGATGTTGGTAAAATTTTTCTCCAGCGGCAGAAGCTGGAAATTGAACGGCTTGGCGGCATCTTTGCCCGCGGCCCGTACGATCATTTGCACCAAAGGGAAAAGGCTAATGTCCACTGCGGAGATTTGCGTTCCTATCAACCAACTCGCCGCTTCTAGCTCGGTGTCGACGCGCCTAAACTCCCGCCGGATCGCTGCCGCTGCTTCGCGAATCCTGTCGGTATCCTCGAGCCCTTGGCCGAAGAAAAGCGGCCGGACGAGTTTATCGCCGGCAGTAACGATATAACCTTCCATCTCTAGAATGGCGCGCCAGATCAAACCGGTTTCTTGCGGCGACGTTCCGAACAACGGCGGCTCGGGGTATTTTTTGTCCAGGTAAGCCATGATCGCCAGCGATTCGTTGAGGACGAAACCATCATCTTTCAGCACGGGTACTTTGCCGCGCGGATTGAGATTGAGAAATTCAGGAGCTTTATGTTCCCCCTTGGAGAACTGCAAAAGAGTTGACTGATAAGTGAGACGTTTCACTTCCAACGTCAATAAGACACGCCAGGCAAACGGACTGCCGCTGCCCCAGAAAACTTCCAGAGCCATCATGCACCTCTACTTTATAGATAAAAAAGATATCAGTTTTTGTACAAAGTTTTTAAAAAGCCTTCTTTTTCCAGTTCATCAAGAACCGTAAAATCGATGAAGCGGCGCGGATCGGCGGTCTTCGCCGCCGGCATTTTGTCGAGGCCCTCGAGGATGGTCCGGACCCCTTCTATGGACGTGCGCGGGATGCGCAGCATGTTCTTGGCCTGTAGCGCATAGGCCTCCTTCACTTCATCTCTATTTTTTGCGCGGGTCCATTTCTGAATCACCTTGATAGTGAACTCTTCGTCTTCCTGATAGGTCTTCATGCCCTCGAGGAAGCCGCGCATGAAACGTTTGGCGACGTCGCGCTGCCCGTCAATGAAGCGTTTTCTCGTGACCACCGTGCCGGTGATATAGGTTTTGCCGATCTTGGTCATGTCGAATAACTCGACGAAGCCGAGATTCTTTGCCCGGATATTATTGGGGATCGATATCGGCGCGGCATCGATGACGCCATTGACGAGCCCTTGCACCAACAGACCCATTTCATTCAGTTGAATCATCGACACATCCGTAGCAGGATCCAACCCCCACATCTTGAGCGTGGCCCGCGCCAGAGCATCCGGTGTCGCGCCGAACCGGGTGACGCCGACTCTCTTGCCCTTGAGATCTTGTGGCGTTTTGATCTTAGCGTTGACGATAAAGCTGTACAGCGGCTTGTCGAGAATTGCCCCCATAAAAACGGTGTCGGCGCCGCTCAGATTGGAGCTCACGGCGCCATCTGTCGCGGATTGCACGATCGTCACCTCGCCCGCGAGCAATGCCTGCAGCGCCGTGATGCTGCTGGCGTGAATCAGTTCGACGTCGAGGCCGTGCTTTTTGAAATGGCCCGCCTCTAAGCTGATCCATGGAATCGCCTGGTTAACCGTGATCGCGCTGTAGGCAAGCCGCAGGGGCGTGAGCTTCGCTGATTCGGCCGCGTTGCCGGCGGCATTCGATGCGGCAATCAAGGCCAGCAGAACCAGCGAAAATATGCAATTCACAACCGTGTCTCGAAGTCTCTTCATACATCCTCCCACCGTTCGCCTTAGCAATATTCGACTTTTCTGCTGTAGATCAAGGGGAATTTGTTCCTAGTCACGAGGTTCACCTTGAACATCGAATCAGGAGCAGCACCTGATCGAGTGACCGACATGCAGTCTGAGAAGCTCATGGACACGCAACCTGCAGATTTCACTTACTCGGGATCTGCTCCGATCCCGCCTGAATTCCGATACGACCATTCGGCAATGACGAATGCAGTTATGAGAAAGTATTTTTAAACACTCGTTGCCTCCAAACAAACCTCAAAAGTATCAAGCCGAGTTCAAAAAGGGGTTGCCAAAACACTGGGCTATGGAGGATAGTCCGGGTCTAGCCTTTCGAAAACGAAAATAGTCTTGAAGGAGATACGTTGATGGCTGAAGCAATCTCTCACGATGCTCGCTGGAGCGAATATCCCGGCGATGAATGGTCCGACGCCATGGTGCAGGCAATGAAGCTTGGCGGAATCGATCAACTGTTCTTTGTTTCCGGCTCCGAGATCGCTTTTTGGCAGGAAAGCATTGCCAAGGCTCAGGAGAGAGATTGGCCCGCGCCCAAATTGATCACCGTTCCACACGAGAGCGTCGCGCTCAATGCCGCGCTCGGCAGCGCCATGATCAGGAATCAGCCGGCAGCCACCGCAGTGCACGTTGACGTCGGGACATTGAATTACGGCGGCGCGATCCACACCGCCTGGCGCGGAAATTACCCGGTATTGATCACCGCTGGAACAGGACCGCGCGCTTATGCCGGTTCGATGACCGGCGCCCGCAACAGCCCCGTGCAATGGGTTCAGGAGCCGCGCGATCAGGGCGGCATCGTCAGGCAATACACCAAAATTGATCATCGCTTGGAACATCAGGACAATCCAGGATTCATGATCAGCCGCTTGTTGCAGGTCGCCATGAGCGAGCCCAAAGGGCCGGTCTATCTTGCTGCGCCCCGGGAGACGGCGATGTTGAAGCTCGCAGGCAAGACGTACTTCCCGACCCGCGACGAGCTTGGAATTGCGCGTCCGGTGTGGCCCGATCCTGCTGACGCGAGGCGAGCGGCGCAGTGGCTCATTGAAGCGCGCAATCCGCTCATCTGCTGCGCCACCGCGGGACGCAATCCTGAGGCGCTCGCCGAGACTGTTCGGCTCGCCGAGTTGCTGGCCTTGCCGGTACTCGATTGCGACCGCGTCGACCGGCTGAACTTCCCGAGCACGCACACGCTTTACGGCACCGGACCCGAAATCAAGGATGCCGATGCCTTGCTGATGCTCGAGGCGCTGGTGGCTTACACGATGCCTAGTAGCGCTCCGCGACCCGGCAGTAAAATCATCTGGGTCGATGCCGATCCAGTGATGTCGGCCTACAAAACCATGGATTTCCAAGCCGATCTCTGGCTTCCGGTGACCGCCACAACCGCAGCGCGAGCGATATACGAAGCGGCGACTGCCCTGCTTTCTAAGAGCGACATGAGCCGAATCGCCGAACGACGTCAGCGATTAGAGGCAAGCAAGCGCGAAATGATCGACAACAACGAACAGGCCGCCATCGCAGCCGGCCGGCGCAAGCCCATGCACCCGCGCTGGGTTGCCTATCAGCTGGGAAAGGCTCTCGAGCCGAATGCCATCGTGCTCGACGATGCGATCAGCAACTCGGATTTCGTCTGCGCGTACCATGGGAGAGCTCAAGCCGGCACCTACTTCGCGAGCGGCGGATCATCCGGCGGGTGGGGCGCCGGCGCAGCGTTGGGAGCCAAGCTCGCCGCGCCGAATCGCGATGTTATCCTCGCAACCGGCGACGGGTATTTCATGTTCGGTACACCGATGCCGGCCTTGTGGACTGCCGCTCACTACAAAGCGCCGTTTCTGACACTTGTTTTCGTCAACCGCTCGTACAGCACCGGAACCAACGGCTTGCGCAGAACCTATCCGACCGGCGTCGCCGTGCGCACGGAAAATTTTGAAGGCGGCCTATTCGATCCACCGCCCGACTTTGCCAAACTCGCCGAGTCCGCGAACTGCTATGGCGAGACTGTGCGTGAACCCGATGAAGTCGGCCCGGCGCTCAAACGAGGATTGGAACAGGTGCGCAATGGCACTCCCGCTTTGGTCGCCGCATATTTGCCGACTTTGGTCGAGGAGGTGTCGCTGGCGGCGCGGAGATAAAAAACTATGTGATCGGGGTAAGATTGAGGTAGGCGGATCATTCGTGAGTTCACATTTGTTTGCGGACCCGAGGAGCGCCATCGGATCTCAAATAACTCCCGCTATTACGGGAAATAAGATAGCTATCTGCTTGATCGAACGTAGCCATGGTAAGCGTCCGGTGAAAGCGCACTCGCCAAATGAGGGATGAGAACGACACGCACTTCGGTATGACAGTCGGAAGTTGCTCGAAACTTTAATGGCGGGTCGATACTATCTCGGTCAGTCGAGGGTCACAGGTGACGCACAGAATAGAATAGGAATTGCCGTTCGGATCCAAAAACATACGGACATCGTGGCCTGTTACCAAGTGGCTGTCGATGAACTTCTCGAACGCTTCAAAGGCATAAGAACCATGACGTTCATTGCTTTGTGCTTGCTCTAATTTGTCCCTGCTCATTTTGCCTCCCGGTGTTGCACGAGTAAAAATGCGCCGGGTATATAGCATAGCTTCTTGCGCGAGTCACGCCCTGCTCTTTCGAGTAAGACCGGGTAGTGCCGGTTGGCAGGATCACTGCAGCTAAATCAAGTCTGACCTCTATTCGGTGCCCCAATAGTCTGTCCTTAAGATCTTCCGAAACCAGCTTTCGGTGAATCATCCGTCGTCCACAGGTTGCATCAGACTTGATGCTGCTGATGTATCGCCTTCGGACCTCGTACCTGATGGCCGATCTGCCAGTCCCAGGACGCTCTACGCACTGCTTTCTGGCGAGATACCGTCATCTAAGGCATGGCTGGGAGACACCCTCGAAGTTGACTTCCGACTGTTTTAGAATCAACAATCTCATGAGTAACATCGAGAAGCGGTAGTTCGCTTAAACAACTCTTGCGCTCGTTACGTCCGAAAGGAGCATAAACTATGGCAGAGCAGAACTGCGCCCACGCCGGTTGCGCCTGTAAGGTCAAACATGGACAGACCGTCTCACGGGGAAATGACAATTACTGCAGTGATCACTGCGCGCAAGCCGGCACAGCTCGAGCGGGTCAGTGTGTGTGCGGCCATCCGGATTGCGAGACTGCCGGGATGACCCGATGAACAATCCCGTTCTCGACCGGAGTCGGTCAGAACCCAAAATGCAGCTCAGGTGCTGCAGAGATTGACCCCAAAAGCCTTTCAGTTTTCATAACTGGCCCGCAACAGCGGTCGATCATTCCAGACGCCACGACTCATCAGCAGGGCGTTATGCTTGGGCAAGTCCGCTCCGGATTTCAGTGGGTGAGACTGTCAACAGTTTCGCCGATCGTTATTTCGCGAACGTGTGCCCAGAACGTTGCACTATCGGCTAACTTCGAAACCCCTTGTTTACAGAGGAGTATGGATCTGGAGGTAATTCCCCTCTGGATCGAAAGAATAAACCGAGCTTCCCGACTCGCGCACGTGTTCCTCGTACATAATTTTGACGCCTGATTTCTTCAGGTCGGCTACAGCGGTTGTAAAATCCTCTTTGGGCAGCTCCAGTCTGGCGGATCACCAAGCCCGCAAAAGGATCAAGCCTTATCTAAAGCACGCTGATAAAGAAATATGCAGCAAACAAATAAAGCCCTAATGTACCGAAGACGGCTAATAGAATAAGCAGTATGTCTTCGGCATAGTTCGACCCGAACCTGAGTGGCTTGTTCATACGACGTCTCCCATTGATGCTCAACCAAATTGCGATGGGCAGATCGCTTCCTTCAAAACGAACGCTTAAGTGGGGCCGGCAACACTAAAGAGTGACGAAATACAGGCCCCCATAATTTGCCAGATCCCGAGATCTTTTTACTCGAGCAATTCCTTCGGGGCTAACAATTCTCGGATTTTGCGCTGGAGATCCGCACCCGCAAATGGTTTGACAATGTAGCCAGTACAGCCGGCGTCCAAACACGACTTCAGGTCCTCCGAACGAAAG
>DASUVS010000200.1:0-10061 GCA_036378835.1 Binatia bacterium
TTGCTCTTGATCGAATCGAGTGGATGCCGCCGCGCGCTTCTAAACGAGAAACCGCGCCGGTTATCCTTCAGGCCGAACTGCAAAAGCTGATGTGGGAGAAGGCCGGACCATTTCGGACCGGTGAAAAGCTTTCCGAGGCCTTGCGGCGGATCCGCGACATGCGTGAGCGAGAGTTGCCCGATCTTAAGATTGCCAGTGACGGCGCCTTCAATTTGGATCTTCAGGATTGGTTCGAGCTCCGTGCCATGCTTACTACGGCCGAGGCGGTGGTAACATCGGCCCTGGCGCGAACCGAGAGCCGCGGCGCGCATCAGAGGGAAGACTATCCCGAGCTTGACCCGCTGTATCTCAAGAATCAACTCCTGAGACTCGAGGAGGGCGCGTTGAAGTCCGCCTGGATCGAACCGGTCCGGCGTGTTGCGGGGCTAGCGAAAAATGGTTGAAGGCTCAATCAGCAAAACCGTTTTGCGCGTCCGCCGCGGCGGTCCCGCCGATGCGCCGCGTTTCGATGATTTCGAAGTTCCGTTCGAAGAAGGCATGTCGGTGCTCGATGCGCTACGCTGGATCCGGCTTCATCGCGATAGCTCGCTGGCGATTCGTTACAGCTGCATCAACGCCAATGCGTGTAAAACCTGCATGGCGCTAATCGATGGGGAAGTCGAATATACCTGCATAGCCAAACTGTTACCCGGCATCGTTACCGTGGAGCCACTGCCAAAGCGCCGGCTGGTTCGCGATTTGGTTACCGATGTTGTGCCGGAAGAAGAAAAAGCGTGCCTTGCAGAGAAACAACCGGATTGAACTATTTCGTCTGATGAGGTCGTTTATCCGAGAATATCCGTCGGTTGTAACGACGTGCCCGGAATCTTTCAGGACCAGCTTGCAATCACCTGTCCGTCGCTCATGCAAGAAGGCTTGCGATGATAACCCTCGATAACTTGCTGATCATCGGCTGTGCGCGGTTCTGCATTGCCAGTCGTTGGTTATTCTAAACCCATTAACTTTGCCGGGTTCGCACAGGCGACCTGCTTCACTTCATCTTTGCTGAGACCGCCTTCGTGCAGCATACCAAGGAACATCCGGAAGAGCTCGGCCGGGTTCGGACTGTATGGGCGGAAGTAATCCGTGCTGGCGATAATTTGCTGCAAGCCAATCTGGCGGAACTGTTGCACGAGCTCAGGGGAATCCATGCGCCCGGGAGCAAGCGCATTCCAGCAGGTCTCAAGAAAAGCTCCCATTGCCGCAGCCCTCTGCATGGCGTCCAGCGGCATAGCGATGATATGGCTTTGCACGTGGTTAACGATAATCCGATGGCTATAACCCATGTCCCGCGCCGCTTCGATAAAAGCGAGAGATTCCTGCCAGGAGACGTGGCCCATCCCAAGAGTTAGGTCGTGCGCTTTACAGCACTCAATAATTTCATAGCCCAGCGAAATCAGCTTTCCTTTGTCATCGAGGAAATAATAGTTTGGGTTATCGAGCTGCGCGTGCCTCTTGTAATAGGATTTTAGGCGGTTGCTAAAGCCTTTGCGCTCGACATCGTTGCGCGCGCTCCAGGTCGGAAGAAAAACCATCTTGCCGCCAAGCTGGGCGCAGGATTCGATGATGCATGGGTTGGGACCGCCGGCTGTGCTATTGAGCGCGACGCTGGACCAGAGGCGGACCCTCGTCTCGACCGACGAAAGAATATAGGGGACGACATTGATTGTTGGCCACCAGTGCGACTTGAGAACTACCCCGCGCATTCCCATCGCCTCCGCTTTTGGCAGCCAAAGAAATTCCGGCTCTCGCTTTCGTTCTTTGGCGGAAAATTCGAAGTCGATGTGGCAATGAACGTCGATGCCTCCTTCGATCATCTCATCGTATAGGCTCATGCTCAGACTCCTCCGAACGTAGTTGGTAGAGCGTAGACGTTGTGCTGCCGGTGAGTGTTATCAGAAACGGGCTGAGCTCGTGTACTCTGTCCTATAGTATTACGGAGCCCCGCGATTTTATTTTGCCGGCGCCACAGCATCGTTTGTATTTCTTGCCACTGCCGCAGGGGCAGGGATCGTTGCGACCGGCTTGAGGGACGATCTTTTTGGCGTCGGCGGCGCGGACGATTTGCATCAGTTTTTCGCCCGGTTCGCCGGCATCGACGAGTTCCGCGAATTTTTTCAAATAGGGTTTGCTGTGCGTGAAGAAACCTTTCAACCCGGCACAGAGATAATTCAACCCATCTTCGCCGTCCGGCGTTTTGATAAAGCGATCCTTCGGGCAGCCGCCGTTGCACATGCTTCGAACCTCGCACTCCATGCAAAAGCGGGGCAGGCTCGTCCATTTTTTCCTGCCGAATTCGTGCTGCGCCGGATGATCGATCATCGATGCCAGAGTCTGTTCATAGATGTTGCCGATTTTATATGCCGGCTCGACGTAGTGGTCGCATGAGTAAAAATCGCCATTGTGCTCGATCACCGGGACGTCGCCGCAAGTCTCGCGGTAGATGCAGAGCGCGTGCTCCATGCCGAGAAAGGGCCGCACCGATTCGTCGAACAGTTGAATGAAAACTTTGCCGATATCGTGGCGCACCCATTCGTCGAAGATCGCCGAGAGAAATTCGCCGTAAGCGGCAGCCGGCACCGAACGGGAGCCGGCGGGAGCGCCGGGTTTATCCGGCTTTTCCACGAGCGGCAGAAATTGTAAGTACTGGCCGCCGATTTCCTTCAGATAGCGATATATGGCAATGGGATGTTTCACATTGATATCGTGGACCACACACAGCAAATCGACATGAACTTTGTGCCGGCGCAGCATCTGGAAAGCTTGAACAACTTGCTTGTGGGTGGGCTTCTGCCCTTTGGTCACGCGGTAATGATCGTGCAGGTCTTGCGGTCCGTCCAAGCTCAACCCGACGTAGAACGTCTCCTGAGCAAAAAATTCGCACCATTCCTGGTTCAGCGTCGTGCCATTGGTCTGAATGCCATTGATAATTTTCTTGTCCGCCGGCAAGTGCTTTTTTTGCAGCTCCACGGCTTTGCGGAAAAAATCGACGCCCAGCAGTGTCGGCTCGCCGCCATGCCAGGAGAAGCTGACGAGCTCTTTGGGGGTCGCCTGAATATGCTGGATGATGTAGCGTTCGAGAGTTTCATCACTAAGGCGGAAGTTGGATCCTTTGGGATAAAGCTCCTCTTTTTCGAGGTAATAGCAATAATGGCAGTCTAGATTGCAGATGGCCCCAACCGTCTTGACCATGATCTGAAATTCACGAGACGCTGTATTCAACCGTTACCTCCGACGATCCGAAAAGTGGCCGGCGCAGCCGGCCAATCCATGGCAGGACTCTACTTAAAAATAGTTCGGATGTCATCCCCTGGGTAAACTTCGCCGCCCTCGGCGGTTCTTGTGGGAATCGGCTGGATCATGTGAAGGGTTTAAGACGCGACGAGAAAAACACGTCTGGAACTCAGATGAAGTATGAGGAGGATCCTACACATGTATTACTGCATTACTTGGTTGCCTGCAGATTGTGCACGATGTTCGAGCGCAAGCAGAGGATCTATCGCGATTCGCTACCGGAATCGAGCGCCTTTCCGAGGGCTTTTAAATGATTGGTGAGATGTTGCACCATCATGCTTTCGGCCAGCTGGGGATTTTTCTTGAGGAATGCATCCATGATCTGATCATGCTCGCGCATCGAGTAGTCGAGTCGTTGCGGCATATGCAACGACAGCAGGCGGGTTTTCTGAATTTCACGCCGCAGTTCCTCGACGAGTTGGTAAAGCCGCTCATTGTGCGACAGCTCGGCTATGTAACGATGAAAATTGCTGTTGGCATCGAAGTACTGCAGCGCGTCACCCTTGTGGCATGCTTCTCTGAGAAGCTGGTGCAGCTCGCGCAGGCGAGCGATCTCCTCCGGCTGAGCCCTCTCAACGGCCAGGCGTGCCGCCAAGCCCTCGAGCGCGCCGGCAATGGTGTAGTAATCGTGCATGTCCTCGCGCGATGGATTGCTGGCGACTACATGGTTGCTGGGCAAAAACGTCACGTAGCCCTGCGCTTCCAAGGCTCGTAGCGCTTCTCGAAGCACCACGCGGCTGGCGCGGAGAGAGGCCGCCAGCTTTTCTTCCGATAGCTGCTCCCCGGGCGCTATCTTACCTTGGAGGATCGCCTTTCGAATCTCACCGGCGGTGTCCTCAACCGATGCTCTAAATTTTTTTTCTGTTCGATTGGGGCCGAGCATGATTATAACTTACCGCCCGCCGGCATCGGCTTTTTTACGAGAGCTCTGGCGCGTTGCCAGAGATTTCGTTTTAGAGAATCCTGGACCATCCTGAAACGTCCCTTGAGGGTAAAGAGATAGTAGTCCTCGGTTCGCTTCAGGTAAACTTCACGGCCGATCTTCAGGTGCTTGCTTTGTTCTCCCTGCGCCATAATTAGCTGCCCGTTCTGTTCGCGGATCAAGGCTAGGGCCAGCGGCGGTAAGAATCCGTCCGGGGTAACGTATAAGATCGTGAAAGTTTCGATGACCCCCTCATTGCTCATGGGCATTGTCGTCGGCCGGCGTTTCGCGGGGTTGCGAGAAGGCTGCGGAAATCCCGGCGCGCGCGGCAGCGATGCTTCAGTGCGTTCGAGAATCGTGACAAAATTATTGCTGGCAAGGCCGCCGGTGCTCTGGGTCAGCCCTCTGTTGAATTGCCGTTTCGAACCGTTTTCACCACGCAACCTTTTCACCACTTCAACTATCTGCGCCAATCCGCTTGCGCCGACCGGATGTCCCCGCGCCTTCAAACCGCCTGACGGGTTTACCGGTAAGCGTCCCTCGGCTGCGGTCACGCCGTCCAGGACCGCATCGCCGCCTTTGCCTGGGACGAAAAACCCCAAATCTTCAGTGGTGATAATCTCGAACGGCGTGAACGCATCGTGCACCTCGGCGAAGTCAATTCCCTGCGGCGAAGTCTCAGCCATCTGATAAGCCCGCGCCGCCGCCATCCGGGTGGCTGGAAAGGAGGTAAAAACCTGTCTGCCTCGCAGGCTGAGCGGCCCGGTTCCTTGACCGACACCCGCCAGCCGGACGTCGGTTTTATCGCTGGTAAGCATGACAGCCGCGGCGCCATCGGTGATCGGCGCGCAGTCGTACAGGCGCAGCGGTGTGGCGACGTATTTGCTCGCCAGATAGGTCTCGCGGCTGATCGGTTTCTGAAACTGCGCCATCGGGTTGTGCGCGCCATTACCATGATTCTTTAGCGCCACGGCGCACAACATCGTCTCCAGCCGGGACTGCGATAAGTTGAATTTCTCGCGATACTTCTCCGTGATCATGGCAGCCAATGCGGGCATGGTCGCGCCACACTGTCGTTCCTCTTGGTCAATGACGCCGGCCAAAACTCTTGTCGTCGCGCTGGTGCTCAAGTGGGTCATCTTCTCGCCGCCGAGAACTAAAACTCGGTGATAGTAACCGGATGCCACGGCTTGGAAACCGGCCTGAATCGCCGCCGCGCCGGCGGAAGACGCAGTTTCAATGCGCACCGCCGGAATTCCGGTCAACCCCAGGGCATCGGCGATGTGCGAAGCAATATTGCTGTCACCGGTAAATTCCTCGGGATTCATGACGCCGATATAAATTGCTTCCACTTCCTGTATTTCGGAAGAGGTTAGGGCCGTTTGAGCCGCGTCATGGCAGATTTCGGCCAAGGATCTCGGATCCTTGCCAAACTTCGTCATGCCGATTCCGGCAACATAAACCGATTGCATACAAGCAATTATACTGACCAAGACGCTAATTCCAAGTAGAGTGGCGACCGACCTAGGTTGAAATTAGCCGAATCGTGAGGGGAAACAAAAATACTGAATATGAAGATTTTGTTACGCTGGATGACAGATCCAAAGAGAGTATGCGCAATCTCGATTGACGTCACGTAATTTCGGTGCGATTGGCGCAGAATTATATAGAAATTGACAGAGCTGTGAGAAGGTAGAGCAGCGCGGTGACTGCGCAGAACTTACCCAGCTGGCCTGATTAATACCCGTGTGTCGCCAGTCACAACGCACTAATCGAAAACGATCAGCGCGGAAGAATCTGACTTAACTGGATGATGTGATCGCGTGTCTCGAGAATCTTATTCCCGCTCTTGTCGGCGCCGGCATCGATTAGAGCATTGCTATTGTCGGTTCGGCTGCCCCATCGACCGACGATAAGTTTAGTCTCGGGAAATCGCGCGCGTAACCTTTTGCAGAGATATCGGGTCTGAGCTAAGCCGCCAGGCGGCAAAGAGACAAGACAAACTAGAGCCGGTTTTTTTTCGGCAATCTGGTCGATAATCTCCGACGCGAGTAGCTCATCGGCAATAATCTCGAGTTCATAATTGACCGGATCCAGTAGCTGCCGCAGCATCAGCAGACTTAGCTCGTCGGCTTCGTCGCGAACCGGACAGCCCATGATTCGGATCTTGCGCGTGGCGTCTGCGGGCTGCTCGCCGCCGGTTTGCATGTTCGCAGACGGCGCCTCGAAGGAAGCCTTTCCCGTTCCGGAGTTGTCAAGATCCTCGATTATTTGCCGCGTGGCTTGCAGAACGAACTGCTGCTCGCTTTCCGCCATCTTACCGAAACCGAAGTCTCTTTTGAGGTAGTTCAAGGCCGGGATCAGCAGGTCATCAAAGATCTGCTCTTTAGGATGTGACTTCAAATGCTCTTCGACGATTTCCGCCGCTTCGTCCTGGTCCATAGCCAGCAGCCTTTGATAGTAACTGATGCTTGGCTCGATCACCGGCTCATCGCTCATCAGAACTCCGATGAAATCCAACTGGGGCATATATTTACTGATAACGACAACGCACACCGTAAGCGGTGTTGAGAGAACAAGTCCGATGGGTCCCCATAGCCAAGTCCAGAACGCGACCGCAACCAGAAGCCCAACCTCGGAAACCCCTGCGCTTTCACCATAAAGGAGAGGCTCCAGGACCATATTGTTGATCAGTTCTAAAGCAATGATCGTGGCAACCACCAGGAGTGGCCAAGTCCAACCCGGAAACACCGCCATACTGAGGGTGCTCGGTAGAAGCGCTGCCGCAACCGGGCCTACATAGGGAATGAACCGCAGTACCGCAGCCAAGAACCCCCACAGGAGCGCGTATGGCAGGCCGAACAGGTAGAGCGCGAGGCCGACTGCTATTCCAAACGAGGCATTGATGATGGATTGCATGAGCAGATATCGGCTGATCCGCTGCGCTGCTTCTTCGAGAGCTTTGGTGGTGATCGTCAGACGACCGTAGCCGACGAGACGGATCAGACGGTTGCGCAGATTTTCACGCTGAATGAGCATAAAAATCACCAGCACGATCACCAGGCCGCCTGAAGCCATTCGTTCCAGCATCGGCGCCGTGGCTAACGGAAGAGGCCAAAATGTCGATGACTCTTCGGATTGAACGACGACTTCCCGGGGCTTTGACGAAGGTTTTGTGGTCTCTTCTTTACTGAACTCCTCTTTGACCTCCTCGGCAGTCTCGCGAATCTTCTCGATAGCGCCTCCCTTACCGGCGCCGCGTATGTCGCTGATTTTTTCTCTAATGTTGCTTCTATAAGTGGGCAACTCGTTGGCGACGCTGGTCAGTTGAAGCGTCACCATCCAGCCGATTGCCGCCAAGAGCGAAAATGCCAGGATGACGATAAGCATCACTGAAGCCAGTCGGCCCAAGCCAATCCGTTCTAAACCGTCGGCAACCGGCGTTAGTAGAAACGTTAGTAAAATAGAAAGCGCCACCGGGATGAGAAATGCTTGGCCCCAATAAAGGGTAGCAATAATCAAAACCAGTGTTGGAAGGATTAGTAGCGATGAGAATTTCTCGGCGCGGACGGCAGTAGCAGGCGCAAGACTACCTCGTAGTTTCCGACGCCTTACACCGGCCTTTTTATTGAGCGTGGTCAATCAGGTATCCTTCTCAAGGTTCTTAAAAGCACTCGTACGCTGTATCGACGCGAGACCATTCATCGGCCCAGAGAACTCTAGGAAAGCGGTGCCCGCCCCCAATGTGTGAGAGTTCTTGGCCTGGTCCCGAATCGCCGGCGCTACTTTGACTCTGTCCGAGGTTGGTCCCTGGCGCAAGACGAGCTTGCAGCGCCTGTAGGTCGCCCCGCCCCTTTACTTGATTAGATGATCTCCGAGAACTCTCGTGCTCTAACGAGCCGAAGGTCGTCACGAAATTCCGCAGAAGTAGCGACGACGTTCGCAGCTATTGAGAGCTCTCGGTGGATGAATCAAGGCGAGCGGCCTCGCACTTGATGAGATCATAAACCATCGCGAGATGTTGTTGCGTGGTTAGTATGTTTCCGACGGCTAGCCGCATTGCAATATGGCCATTTAGATTGGTGTAGGTCAGATAGGCTTTGCCGGTGCGATTGACCGCTTCGACGAGCCGTCGATTAAAACCGTTAAGCTCTTGGTCCGCCGCCTGTCTGGTTACAAGCTTACGGGGCGTCATGCGGAAGCAGATCACAGCCATCGTGACTGGGGCGAGCAGCTCAAACTCCGAATCGGCATCGAGCCAGTTTGCGAACAAGCGCGCCAGACGAAGGTGCTCCCGAATTCGAGCGGCAAGTCCCGCGCTGCCGAAGCTGCGCAATACCATCCACGCCTTGAGAGCGCGAAATCGACGACCGAGTTGTATGCCGTAATCCATGTAGTTGCGCTCGCCCTGTTCGGCATCACCGCGCAGGTACTCGGGGACGAGCGAGAAGGTGGCGCGCAGGAGCTCCGGCCGCCGCACGTAGAGCGCGCTGAAGTCGAGCGGGACGAATAACCACTTATGTGGATTGACAACAATGGAGTCAGCGGCCTCGACTCCCTTCATTACGTGACGACCTTCGGGCAACAGAGCCATCGCGCCGCCATAAGCAGCATCAACATGCAGCCACAAGCGGTGCTCGTTACAGACCGCGGCAATCTCAGGTATGGGGTCGACGCTGGTGGTCGAAGTTGTTCCGACTGTGGCTATCACCGCCATCGGCAGCAGTCCGGCGCGCAAGTCCGTTTCGATTGCGCTGCGAAGCGCAGATATGTCCATGCGATAGTTCGCTTCGCAGGACACTCGGCGCACATTTCGTTCGCCGATGCCAAGAGTGATGGCAGCTTTCTCTACCGAGCTGTGCGCCTGATCCGACGCATAGATGCGTAAGGCCGGAACTTCGGCACGCCCGCATAAGCCTCGAGCGCGGGCATCGAGACCCAAGTTCTCACGGGCCGCCGCCAGCGCATGCATCACAGCTACGGAAGCGGTATCGTAAACCACGCCTGTATAGTCACTGGAGAGCCCGAGAAGTTGGCGCAGCCAATCGAGAACCAATGTTTCGAGTTCGGTTGCCGCCGGCGAGGTGCGCCACGTCATCGTGCTGACGTTAAGTGCGCCCATCAGCATCTCACCGATGATGCCGGCAGAGGTTGTGGTCGAACCGAAATAGCCGAAGAATGCCGGATGTCCCCAGTGCACGATGCCGGGAAGGATTAATTTCTCGAAATCCTGAAAGACGTTGTTGAACGGCACCGCAACGTCAGGTGGCGCTTGCGGCAGCCGCGCCTTGATGTCGCCTGGTATAACGTCTGGCGAAATTCTTAGCTGTTCAATGCCTTCTCGGTAGTCTGCAACCCAATCTGCAATTCGATGCAGCGACTTGCGGAACTCATTTGGCGGCATATCTCCGAGCACGGGCCAGGGTTGCGCTTTATTGCTGTCGTGCATGGTTCTCTCTGGTTGCCTTAGTCACAAGCTGGCTTAGGCCCGGCGCGACTGATTCGTTAATGGCTGCCGCTTTCGCATAAATGCCCGCGCTGCGGTCCAGGCTCGCCCCGTCCCTTTCGATAATAATTGCTCGCCGAACGGATAGCCGCCGTAAGCCAGGCGCCAGTACAGCGCCCAATAGACGCTCAGCGAACGCTCGAATATCCAGAGCGGCGCAGAGGCAATCACATAAATAGGAAAAAAACGATAAGCTCGGTCGCGCAACAACCCGCGGCCGGCGAGCAGCCCTGCGCCGATCGATATGGCAAAGAAAAACGCCAACACAGCATGCGCGCCATTGATCAAGCCGAGTGCGAG
>DASUVS010000201.1:0-3391 GCA_036378835.1 Binatia bacterium
ATCCATCCAAGGTTGGGAAGAACGGGAACGACAAGAGATCCTCCCTGCCCTTATAAGGCGGCGGCAAGAAATCCAAAAGAGCCCGATCATTTTCGACTACATGTCCGTCAGCATCGATAAATCCCTTAACCTTAGTCATCGCATTCCTCACTTCCCCGTTTCCCCGGCAAAACGTTACGCAAGTACTTTGCGGTCTTCTCAACCATATCAGTTATCAAGAAAAGATGAAGATCTGCAATGCATGGAAGAAGCTGTTCATGCTCCTGCGCCACGTTGTAAATTCGACTCCGATGCTTTTTCGCAGCCAGGTAACATTTTTTCCTGATTAACGGAAAGTTGAAGTCGTATACGTCAACGATCAATTAAGATCTTCTTGCGCGTCAAAAACTCGCGAACCACATCCTTCGCCTGTCGCTGTTCGCCATCGACTGCATAGTTGAGGTCACGCATCTCCTCGACGCTTAGAATTCCGCCCAACTGTTTTAAGGCTTCTCTTACTTCAGGATGATTCTCCAAAGCCTTCTGCCTCACGACCGGTACGGCATCATAAGGAGGAAAGTAGCGCAGATCGTCCTCGAGCTGGACCAGGCCGTAGCGGCTGATCAGGCCATCGGTCGAATTTCCGGCAATCAAATCGACTTGCCCCTCGGCCAGAGCGCGATAAGTCAAAGACAGATCCATTTCACGTACTTCCTTGAAATTAAGCCCGTAGGTTTTTATGAAGCCGACATAACCGTCGGGCCGTGACATGAAATCCTGACCAAAGCCGGCGCGCCAGTGGGACGACAATCTTGCAGCGTCACTGATCGTTTTTAGTTTGTCGCGCCGCGCGTCATCGGCTCGAACCAGAATCGCAAAGGTATTGTCGAAACCGAGCGGTTCGGTCCATTCGCTGCTGAACTCCTTGGCGTAAGACGACTTGACCTGACGGTATGCTTCCGCCGCATCTTTAATAGGCGGTTTTTTTAAGATCGCCAGCAGCGCAGTGCCGGTATATTCGACATAAACATCGATCTCGCCGCCGATCATTGCTTGGTGAGCCAGATTTCCCCCCAAGTCGAAACGTCGCTCCACTTGCAGGCCGGTTTTCGCTTCGATTGTCTGTGCCAGCAACTCGCCCAGAATGATCTGTTCGGTGAAATCTTTCGCGCCAATGACCATGCGGCTGGCACTGTGATCTCGCAAAAAGTTGGTGGTGCCGAACACGATCATCAGGAGCGCGGTTGCCAGCGCCGGCCATACAAACTTACGGAGTCGACTTGCCGCGCCGCGAGAACGGGTTGCTCGTTCCAAAGATCCAAGAAACAGATCGGCAATCAATGCAATCAATGCAGCCGGAACCGCTCCCGCCAGAATCAGGACGTTGTCATTGGCTCTCAAGCCGCGGAAAATATAGCGTCCCAAACCGCCGGCATCGATTGCCGCTGCAATGGTTGCGGTGCCCACGCAGATAACTGTCGCGACGCGCACGCCGGCGATAATGACGCTGCGAGCTAATGGCAGTTCGACCTGAAGGAGCAGCTGGCGATCTGTCATGCCCATACCGCGGCCAGCCTCCCTAATAGCCGGATCGACGCCACTGATTCCGGTAAAGGTATTTCTAATGATCGGCAGCAGTGAATATAAAACCAGCGCGGCAATGGCGGTACGGGCGCCGATACCACCGATGATGCGGATATCGAAGAGCATCAGGTTGACCGGGATCAGAAAGCCAAAAAGCGCCAGACTCGGAACGGTTTGCATGATGTTGGCGAACCCCAAAACCGGTTTGCTCAATGCCGGTTTGCGCGTAAGGAGAATGCCGAGTGGCACGCCGATCAGGAGCGCAATGGCTATCGAAACGCCGACTAGAAACAGATGCTCAAGGATCAATGCAACAACTTCAGCCCGGTGTTCTAGGAAAAAGCGCAGCAAGCTCATGGATCGCTCGGCGCTCTGTCGGATTGCTGAAAACACTGGACGAAAGCCTTGGCCTCAGGATGATTTGAAGCAAGAAGCTCGGCAGGCGGTCCCAATACAATCATCTCGCCATTCTTGAGTAATCCGATGCGCGTTGCCAGCGCGAAAGCTTCAGCCACATCGTGAGTTACGAAAACCATGGTCTTGCCCAATTGTTTTTGCAGCGAGCGAAACTCTTGCTGGATTTCGCGTCGTGTAATCGGGTCCAAAGCACCGAAGGGTTCATCCAGGAGGATCATCGGCGGATCTGCCGCCAACGCACGCGCCACCCCGACCCTTTGCCGCTGTCCACCCGAAAGTTCCGCCGGATAACGCGCTGCGAACCTATCAGGCTCTAAGCTCACCATTGTCAGCAACTCTCGAGCGCGGTTTCTGATTCTCTCGGCCGGCCAGCTTTCGAGCCTCGGCACTAGGCCGATATTTTCTTCAATTGTCAGATGAGGAAATAATCCGATTTCCTGAATAACATAGCCAATCCGTCGCCGTAGTTTGATAGGATCCCATGCTCCGGTTGAGGTTCCCTCGACCCGCACCTCACCGGAAGTCGGATCCAGTAGACGGTTGATCATCTTCATGGTAGTTGTTTTGCCCGAGCCGCTACGGCCGAGAAGCACGACTGTTTCGCCCCGGTCTATCGTAAGGTTGAGATCAACGAGAAGTTTTTTCCCGCCGCCGATCTCAAAGCTGACGTTGTCGAATTCGATAGCTACTCGATTGTCGGTCATCGCTCCATCGTCTCCCCCGGGTCGCATCCGATTCCACTTTCTTATATTCTATATCGATATGGAAACAGAGCCGTTGCCGTCGATCCTTGCAGCGCAACAGAAGGCCCGCTGGAAAACCAATCAGGATGGTATCTGGACCCTAGACGGTTCCCGCGTGGACGAAATCCCGGCCCGCTCGATTCTCACAACTTTGTGGGATCAGCCGCGCTGGCTGGAGGCCTATCACTTATACGATCAACGAGGCTCCGAGCTTTTCGAGCAGATTTGCCAGCTGCCGGAATATTATCTGACTCGTACCGAAAATAGCATCCTAGAAGAAAATGCCGCCCGGATCATTGCCGCCGCGCCAGTAGACTGCATCGTCGAACTAGGCGCCGGCTACAGCAAGAAAACGATACACTTGCTCACGGAACAGCTGCGGCAGCGCGACAAAGGCATCTTCGCGCCCATTGACGTCAGCGAATCCGGACTGCTCGCCTCGCGGGAAGCCGTCGCCCGGGATTTTCCAGGATTAGAATTTCAAGGACTTCACGCGCGCTACGAGGACGGCTTTACCAGCATCGAGCAAGCCGTGCCGACTCTATTTGTATTTCTCGGCAGCACTGTGGGTAACTTCAACCATTCTGATTTTCCACGTTTCTTTCGCGCATTATCGGAGGCTATGGGACCGAACGATTATCTCCTGCTCGGCGCGGACCGGATCAAGG
>DASUVS010000202.1:0-4561 GCA_036378835.1 Binatia bacterium
CAAAGATCGCGATGACACGATTCTACTTTGACGCTACCGATCGCATTCCCCCCCGATCATATTGATCATGCCGAAAGTCGGCACGATATCGGCTATCATGTATCCCTTAATCATCTCATGAAAAGCGCCCATCGCCAGGAAACAGGGCGGCCGCACACGCACCCGGTAGGGCCGTCCGGCGCCATCGCTGACAATATAAAAGCCCAGTTCTCCATTGCCGCCTTCGACCGCAAAGTAAGTTTCACCCGGCGGCACCTTTATTCCTTCCATGATGATTTTAAAATGATGCATCAATCCTTCGATGCTGTTGTAAACTTTTTCTTTCTCCGGCAGCACGAAACGAGGATCTTCGATCCACACCGGGCCGACGGGCAAATTCTTCAGCGCCTGCTCGACGATTTTCATGCTCTGTTCGATTTCCTGGATGCGGCAAACGAACCGATCGTAGTTGTCGCCTTTGGTTCCCAGAGGCACGGTGAAATCGAGCTGGTCGTAAACCAAATAGGGATTGGTTTTCCGGACATCATAATTGACGCCGGTGGCGCGCAAGATCGGACCGGTCAGGCTATAGCTGATGGCCGTCTCCCGCGAAATTACACCGATATTGGACATACGATCGATGAAGATACGGTTGCGCGACAGGAGTCCGTCGCAATCGTCCAACAGCTTGCGAATGATCTTGAAGGTGCGCTCGACCCGCTCGGCAAAATCCAGCGGCAAGTCGTGCTTGACCCCGCCAACGCGGACGTAAGTCACCGTGAGCCGGGCGCCGGTGAGAGCCTCAACAATTCGCGTGATCATTTCGCGGGCTTCAATCATGTAGAAGCCGACGGTAATCGCGCCAAGCTCGGAGCAACACATGCCACAGCAAGTAAGATGATCGAAAATACGCGAGAGCTCGCTGACGATCACGCGAATATACTGGCAGCGCGGCGGCGTCTCGACGCCGATCAGCTTCTCTACCGCCAAGGCATAACCGACATTGTTGATCAACGGCGACGCATAGTTCAGCCGGTCGGTATAAGGAATTACCTGGGTCCAGGTGACGTTCTCGCAGCTTTTTGCAAAGCCGCGATGGAGATAGCCGACTTCGACATCGCAATCGAGAACCTTCTCACCTTCCAGCTTGAGATTGAATTTGATGGTGCCATGGGTTGCCGGATGGGATGGGCCCATCTGCAATTCCATTATTTCTGCCGGCAGATTCCGGCTGTCGGAGTTTTCCGGCACTGGCATGGTTAGTCTTTGCTCCCCAACGTTTTCTTCAAACGCAAAAGCTTGTTGTGCGAACGTTCATCGACAAAGGTGCCTTCGACCTTGCGCTCGGGGACCCGGTGCTGTTGTTGATTGACCGGATAATCCTTGCGCAACGGATGACCCTTAAATTCATCAAACAGCAAAATCCGGCGCAGATCCGGATGATCGATAAATTTGATGCCAAACATGTCCCAAATTTCACGCTCCAGAAAATTAGCGCCGCGCCAAAGCGGCGTCAGCGATTCGATAGCGGCATTCGCCTCGGATACCGGCACCCGCACCCGCAATCGTTTGCCGTTTTGCAAACAAAGCAATTGGTAAACGAGTTCGAAGCGTGGTTCTTTCTTTTTCCAGTAGTCAACGGCGGTGATGTCAGAAAGAAAGTCAAAACCGAGCCCAGGATCTTCTTTTAGTATACGAAAACTCTCTCTCAAATCCACCGGGTCGAGAACCACGATATCGTCGCCACGAAACTGGCTCGTCTCCAGAACCTTTGAGCCGAGCTTTTCCTGGATGTCCTGAAGGCTTGGGCTGCTCTCAGGCATCGGCGATCAATCCCATTCCAGCGCGCCTTTTTTCCACACGTACACATAACCAATAGTAAGGATGGTGAGGAAAATTCCCATTTGCACTAATCCAAACAGCCCCAGCTGTCGGAAATAGATCGCCCACGGATAGAGAAAAACAACTTCCAGATCGAAGATTAAAAACAGCATGGCAATCAAATAAAACCGCACCGAAAAACGAATACGCGCGTCGCCTTTGGGCGGATTACCGGACTCAAACGGTTCCATCTTTGCCGGATTGGTGGATTTCGGTCCAACCTTTTGCGCAATAAAGAGCAGAGCCAGAACCACAACTCCCGCCAGCGCAAATACAATGACCAGAGGAAAATAAGGATGATCCATGCAGCTATCTAAAAAAAACCATACCTAACCGTTTCCAGAGGTATGGATTGGTAGAATAAATGCTAGCGGTACTTAAAAATTTCTATTGGAAAGTTGCGGGGTTGTCAAGATAACGCTGACAGCGGGAATCTAGTCGATTGATCGGCTGACTGCCTTCTCAATTCAACGAACCGTCGCTTCATCGTATCGATGCGAGCGAGATATTGGGCCACATTGTGAGACCCACAGCGCTCGCCGGGCGCTAATTTGAAGCCGCGCTTTGCGAAGAGTTGCCCGTGTTTCAACCCGCATAGGTGAATCACCGCGGCCAATCTTTGCTGTTGAGCCGGAGTGCTCCGAGGGCGGGGCCGAGCGGCGAGCGTGTCGATCACAGTGCGGTGCAGATATGCGGCGGTTAGTTGAATCGAATGGCTCGGCACAGTGCGGCTATAGAAGCTGTTGAACCAGCAGGAATTGACGTCATGCCACGGTCCCTCAGTAAAGACCTGATGATCCCGGATACAGTACTTTCGCGCTTCGGCGAACGTCCCGTCGGTGATTTGAAACATGCCGACCGCGCTCGAAGCCGGACGATAAATCTCGAAAGGATTCCAGGACCAGCGCCAGCGCCAATAGGTGCTAGCGATGGGATTGCCGCTGCCCTCCACCTGAGCCAGCGCGGCAAGAAACTCAGCCGAAATAACCTTCGTAGAATTTTTCTCGAATAGGGATCCATAGCTCTGCCAGGTCAAATCCGGCGACTTAGCCAAGGAGTCACTGACTGGCGCCAGGATCTCCCCGGGCTTACGAACCACCTGATAGATCCAATTGAGCACGAACCAAGCTCCAACTGCGACAAAACACCAGCGGAGCATGACCGCCTTCGATCCCCGCTTGGCGTTACTCCGAGACTGTCGCCTGAGACAGCGCAAAGTGCCGTTATAGACAATCGCCGTCACGTTGAAGGACACCTCTTAGCATTCGCACTGACATCATCCGACATCGATTATACTTCGGCTCGAGATCTGGAACTAGCAACGAACTTGATTTTGAGCAGGGTTGAATTTGGTTCAGTTGATTCAGTGGTTTGAACGGTCGAACCCTGATTCCGCGGTAGACATCGACAATGTGTGGCAATAAAGGGTGAGCCTGGAGGAGCGAAGGCATAGAAGCGAAACTTCAATGTCGTCCAGGGTGCTTGGTCCAGGGCTGACAATCTTTGCCCGAGTCCGCTGCAGCCCGAAGATTGCAAGCTGCTACAAGCTGCTGGCCTGTTGCATTCGCTCTGCAGGTTTGCCGCTATCGCTGTGTCACGTTGGATTCGGGAGTCCGGTTGAACTGCCAACGGCTTATTCGCAGTATAGGACCGATGAACCCTGGTCATGAATCCACGACTTCCATAGTTAACGCGTATCGGCTGACGGCTTATCATTTATTGTTGTCACGCCGTGCTCGGACCGTTTCCCTGAACTCCTCAACCTCGGCAATCGTTATAGGCGGCTGGAACAGAGTGGTCGAGGCGTGCTCGTTGAACCAATTCAACGCGAGCTCATCAGCCTCGCGCGTTTGAGTCTCGAGTTGCGCCGCCGTCAGATCATCCGATAACGGCGAGAGGTGGTCCTTGCAAGCGCGCGCTATCTCACGAAGAACCACGAAGATAAAGTAACGATAGCCAGGGTGAAACTCCTCGTCACCCGACTTCACCGGCAGGATGCGCTCGGACAACACGATGACATCACGGTCCCTGCAGAAGCTCTTGGTCAGGCGAACCCCGCCCGCATCACCCGTGGAGACGAAAGCCAGCCGGCCGTCAAACGCGCCGAGCACGTCAGAAGGCAGGTAGTTCTCCAGCACGGAACGGACCGCGGCATTGGCGTAATCGCCGCCGCAATCAATCAGAATGTCGTCAGCCATTACTTCGGCTTGTAGACGAACCTACGGGAGTGGTCAAGGGGAGATGTAGAAACGGCTCTGTCTGTATCTCGGGATCGTTTTGTCGCCTTCTTTGCTGCGAGTATGGCTGGCAGGATGGGGAGGACAAGCACATCGACTTTGAGTTGCACTAATTCAACTACAAGATTTCCGACAAGGTCCAGCTTTGCTTCCGCGCCGCGATACTCGATGACGATATTTTTACTCTCTGTATAGCCCTGTTCCTTGAGACCTTGTCGCAATGCCTCAACGTAAGGCCCTTGGTGGTAAGCATCGCCCGTCCCTGAAATATAGCCGATGCGTGGAATTTTAGGTGGCTGCTGAGCCTCAGCGAGATGGACATTAGCCGATATAAAACCAATCAGCAGAAAGATAGTTCCCATTGACGGATTTTTACCGCTGTTCGATATCGGTTGTCCACAAAGTTTTAGAGATCAACGCGATCGCGGTAATCCATAAGGGGAATCGGGTGAAACCCCCTGCCC
>DASUVS010000203.1:0-7706 GCA_036378835.1 Binatia bacterium
GCTAATGGTAAGTATTTTGCCATCAATCTCCACGTAGTGACGGCCCGTCTTACTCTTGATGGGCTGCAAACAAGGAAACCCCTGTTTTTTCAAGTAGAAAAGCAAGTCAAGTTCCTGCTTAACTTCCAGTTCTCCCTTGATTTCGTCTATTTTTGCGAAAAATCGCCCACGCTTGGTCTCGAGAAGATAGTGCGTGTTCACGGAGCCATTTTTAATTCCGGTAATACTCACAAGATCGCCAAGTGCAAACTCATCGGCGATCTTTATAGCGTCTTTTTTTGCCAGTGGAGTATAAATAGCCATCTGTTAAGTTACCGACTGATTTCAGGTTTTTAACGGAATATCCCGTCCAGATCTGCTAACCCCGCTAAATATAATGAAAAACGCTGATCGTGTCAATATCTAAGTGCCTCAGTCAAGTAAATGAGGTGTACTGCATTCGAGGTTGTTGAGAGCTTAGTTTTACCGGCTGAAAACCGACACCGCGACGCCGGGATCGCCATTTTCCTCATCGAGGATAAGCTTTCAACGGTCAAAATGTCCATACGGAGTCGCACACGAGCTGTTTCATCACCTTTGCGTGAGTTGCTGGTTTGAGCCGATGAGCAATTGAGAAACCTTTTGTTACACAGCTATGTGGGAAAACTTTTCTCTTGACAATTCTACATACGTTTTTTTAATGTCTCTGACGTACTATGGATCGCACGTCAGTAATGGGACACCAGACCGGCACGATTATTTGCTAGAGCGTGCTTGGGTTAGTAAGAGACAGGAATCGTCGTCGGCAGAGATCGTCCGAGTTGAGTCCGCATGCTATAGCCGGGCAACGTGGACAGGAGGTGTTAGGGGAATGGCAACAGGAAAGGTAAAGTGGTTCAATAATTCGAAAGGATACGGTTTCATTGAGAAAGAAGGAGGCGGCGATGTGTTTGTCCATTATACCGCCATTCAGGGCGATGGGTTTAAAACTCTTAACGAGGGGCAGCTAGTCGAATTCGAACTATCACAAGGCGATAAAGGCCCTCAGGCCACCAATGTCACAAAAGTTTAACGGCAACGACATCTTTGGGACAATACGAACTCGCCGCCAATTGACGGGCCATGCTTGCAGCTCGCTTGGTGAGGGAGAGTTTGCAGTTTGGAGTTGGGCCGCGCTGTTTATTTAAAGGCACATAGATCATACAAATGGATACTGTGAATGCGGTGAAGGATTCGAAGTTCGGGCAAGATCAATTATTGAATGAAACAGTAGTGCTAACCCGTTTGGATAAGGCGATCGGTTGGGCACGGAAGTATTCCTTATTCCCGTACCCGTTTGCAACGGCATGTTGCGCGATGGAGTACATGTCACTATCGATGTCGCCCTACGATATCGACCGTTTCGGAGCGCTTTTGCCGCGCTTTAGTCCACGGCAAGCGGATCTGCTTATGGTGATTGGCACTGTCAATCATAAGTTGTCGCCCGTTTTAAAGCGTGTCTACGAACAAATGTCCGAACCCAAATGGGTCATGGCCTTTGGTGCATGCGCAGCGAGCGGCGGTTTCTATGATAATTACGCCACGGTGCAAGGAATTGATCGCATCATTCCAGTGGACGTTTATGTCCCGGGCTGCCCGCCGCGGCCCGAAGCAGTTCTTGATGGCCTGATGGAGTTGCAGAAGCGCATTTCGAATGCAAAGCAGCCAGTATGAGAGATGAAGAGACCGCCATCCTGCCGCACACCGACGACTTGTTCCACCACGGCGTCATCACTAAACTATTCCCCTCAAATAATACCGGTATTGTACGAATCGAGAGCGGGCGCGAGGTTTTCTTTTCGTACGAGTTCGTGATTCTTACCGGGGAAGTTAAATCCCCCCTGAATCTAAAGGCTGGACAGCCGGTCGGTTACGACTTGGGCTGGACTCCTAGCGGGCTTCGAGTGACCAAAATAAAGACTTATCCGGCGGCAGCGGGCATCCGATCGCCGGGCACTTCAAAAGGGCAGGGAAGCTAGGGCCAGTAGTTGTTTGCTCAAGATCTCTCCGACAAACACACCCAGCAGCGCAATGTAGAATAACCCTGTTGCCGCCATCGTGTGCGGAATCAGCAAAGTTCGCCAGATCATCCAAGAGAGAGCCAATGGGCCTAGGTAACCGATCAGGACCCGTGTCATCAGCAGGGTCGAGTGATGGGCCCACAGTTTTTCAAGCTCCACAATACTTTGGTCGGTTCCGAGAAAGTACAGCAACAAAAAAGAGACCGGTGAAAAGCAACTCTGGACCACGAGGGAGATAACAAAAAATTTATAGATGCGGATGAACGGATCAAGTGTCTGGCCGGTATCGATCAAGTACCAATGCCCGATAAGCATGCCCACCGTCACGCTGCCAAGTAAAAGACACGACAGAAAGAACGACAAGGGGTAAACCAAAGTTTCAATTGACCCAATCGGCGCCTCGTAAAAGCTGTGCGCGCTCAAGAAAATTCCAGCCAGACCTGAAAAAATGCACGCTGCGAATGTTCTAGCTCTAAAAAGTCGTCGTTCACCCCAAAGCGAGACGATATAGCAGGCAAAAAAAACGACGAAGAGGAAATGGGCCAGAGCGTCCGCAGCCACGATCCAGCTAAAGCTCTTCGATATGCTATGTAAATAGAGGTTTGTTTTTCCCCAGAAACCTAGCAGGGCAATTACAAACAGTACGCCGCCGGTCGATTTGTAAAATGCTCGATCGAGTTCGTTGAATGGGGTAAATGCCAATCCAAAGAGGCCGCCAAGAGCAATCTGATAGAAAAAAAGTAAAAAGCTACTGGAGAAGCCTCGCATGCCTATTTTTGGTGCGGCTTGTTTGCCACATGAAGGCACACCGCGCCGAATAGAAACCGCTGCAACGTAACCTGCTCGAAGCCACATTGTTCAAGTAATTGTGAAACTCTATCCGGAGGCACAAATTGGCGCACCGAGTCTGACAGGTACTGATACGCTTTTCGATCCCCGGCGAGAAGTCCGGCAATCCAAGGCATAAAGCGATAAAAATAGAAGGCATAGAATGTCGCGAATATGCCTGCCGCCGGCGGAAACATATCCAGCGAAGCGATCCTGCCGCCGGGTTTTAAGACCCGGAAAGCCTGAATAAAGAATATCCGCAGATCAGAAACATTACGCAGTACGAACCCGGTCATGACGCCATCGAACACCTCGTCTTTAAATGGCGGGAAGAGTGCGTTTGCCTGCAGGAACTCTGTTGTGCTGCTGTTTTGACTTTCTTGCTTGACCCGGGCCAGCTGTATCATCTTGAAGGAAAAATCCAATCCGATGACTCTGCCGTGGCCGCGGAGCGATTTGCTTGCAGCAAAGGTGAGGTCTCCTGTTCCAGTTCCCAGATCAAGGATTTTTTCATAACCGCTTCTAACAACCGCGGAAACCGCCTTTTTCCTCCACCAGGCATCCAAGCGGAAGCTAATAACCCGATTGAGTAGATCGTAACGGCCGGCAATGCGATCGAACATGCGCCGTACATTTTCATTCCCCGGATTATCGATGGATGTCATCTGGTGATGGTAACCGTATCATCGTAGCTGCGAATGTTTGAGCCAGCGGCGACGATCAAAAATCTCGATCGATGATGAGTTGGACGAGGTTCTTCAATCCATTGCGATAAAGAGACGGAGGGAACTTCTTGATGGATTTTAGCGCATCTTCAGCATAGCGCTTGGAAATGCTCTTGGCTGCTTCTATAGCGTTTCCGGTTTTCAGAGCATCGAGAGCCGCGGCGATTTGACCTTCACTCGGCTGCTCGCATTCGAAAGCCTCACAAACGGCGCTCTCCCGGTCCTGCAAAGCAAGGATAATCGGCAAAGACGGATTGCCATCACGCAAATCCATCCCCGTCGGTTTTCCTAACAACTCGACATGGCCAACAATGTCAAGAATGTCGTCCACAACCTGGAATGCAATCCCCATGTTGAGGCCGTAGCATTCGGTTGCCTCAACATGATTTGCATCGGCGCCAGCCAGATAAGCGCCGACTTTACCTCCAGTATGAAAGAGCGATGCCGTTTTTCTTTTGACGATTTCTATATAGTCGTCGAGAGTGACATCCCGGTTGCGATTGAAATGACCCTGCAGCATCTCACCTTCGGTCAGCAGCGAGCAGGCATCGGCTGTCCATTGCACCACCGTCTCATCAAACTTCCCGGCAAATTCAAAAGCTTTGATAAAAAGAAAATCACCGGCGACCAACGTAGATTTAAGCCCAAATTTTTTATAAGCGGAGTCTTTTCCACGCCGGGTCTCAGCGCCATCGATGATATCATCGTGAAGTAGAGTTGCCGTATGGATAAGTTCCATGGCGGCAGCAATATCGACGATATCGCTGGCCCTTTTACCTCCGAACGCTAAAAAAGCCAGAATCGTCACGGCCGGACGCACGCGCTTACCGCCGCCCAGAATTATGTGAGCTGCAATATCAGTAAGTGATTGCTCCCGAGACCGAATCGCCCGCGCCAAAGTCTCCTCGACTAGTTGAAGTTCTTGGGCGATATAGCGAAACGGGTCGCTGCTGCCCTGTAGCGAAGGAATTCTGAAGCCTAAACTCGTAAAGCTATCCGCGGATTTTACCGTCTTACTTTTTGTCTCGTGGATCAAAAACACTCCGTGCGGTGAAGGAGAGAGAGTTAGCAGGAAAATGTCATAGATCAATAATCAGGTCAAGCCGAGTCGGAGTCGTTTTCGACTCATATCGGTTCATCCGGTTTACCGAAAAAGTCCATGGTTTGTCCTTTCCAGGTCGAGTTCTACGAACGATCACATTTCGCATCGAGAAAGCTCGACGTTTGCCTTGACAAATTCACTGCTGCCCTAATATATAAAAACCTGCTTTTTGATAGATTGAATTAGGATTAGGAGGAGGGGAGTTCTATGGAAGCGGCACATTTTTTCTTTCGATGGTTTCATTTTTTAGCCGGGATCACCTGGATCGGTATCTTGTACTATTTCAATTTTGTCCAGACACCTTTTTTTGCAGAAACTGAAGCAAGCGTTCGGACAGGAGCCATTCAGAAGCTTGTGCCTCGCGCCCTGTGGTGGTTTCGTTGGGGGGCGATGATCACGTTCCTGGCCGGTTTACTGATGTACTTGATGCGACTTGGCGAAATGGGTGCGGGACTATTCTTCACCTCGTCGTATGGGGTGACCATTAGTCTGGGCGCTTTAATGGGGACGATCATGTTTCTCAATGTCTGGTTGATCATTTGGCCCAATCAGCAGATCGTCATCGCCTCCACCAACCAAGTCGCCAGCGGGGGACAGGCATTGCCGGCGGCCGCCGGGGCGGCGCGACGAGGGGCTCTGGCATCAAGGACCAACGTGGTATTTTCTATTCCGATGCTCTTTTTTATGGGCGCTGCGAGTCACTACCCGTCGTTGGTCGGACCCTCCGCTGCATTCGGCGTGTTCTGGATTTTGGCGCTGATCATTATCGCCGCAGTGGAGATCAACCCGCTGGTGGGGACACAAGGAGCAACTAAGAAATTCTTAGATTCTGTTTCCGGCGCGCTGTGGGCTGGGTTTATTCTCACCGCTATTTTTTACGTGTTATTGCTTGCCCTGATGTGAGGGCAAGCTCAGCGAAGGTAGGCTGCAAGATACGAAATTTCTGACTTCAAAAACGGAAATTGCGGCATCACCTGGGTCGGGCGCTTCGGTTTATAGTTGGGCGGGTACTTACTAGTTAGCACCCGGGCTTCGATCAATTCCCGATCAGAACCTTTCAGCGCGGGTCCGATCGGACCATCTTTCGATGGATCGTTGTTGTGACATGCGACGCAGTTGGCGATGTAAACGGATCTTCCTCTCTCCCAATCAGGATCTTTGCTGGCCTGCGCCGCTTGATCGGAGTCTTTTGAACAGGCACTCAGGCCTACAGCGATTAAGACGATTACCAACTTTATGAAAGCGTTTGCCATCTGAAGTCTGGTCCATTTGCGCCTACTTGCCTGACTGGCCCCTCAGTCGTCGACCCAGCTTATTTCGAGAACTCACCACGTTCTTAAACCATTGAGGACCTAAGTATTCGTGAGAATGAGGCATCACCGGGCTAGCGGCATACTATCGTTCGAAAAAGATGATTTAGTATTAACAGAGAAATCCTGGCGTGTGTTATTCATCCTGGTGCGAAAGAGGGGAGTCGAACCCCTACGAGTGTTACCTCACAGGATCCTGAATCCTGCGCGTCTACCAATTCCGCCACTTTCGCGAGGCGCGGTTCCTTTTAATATCAGACAGTTAACTATTTTCTCTGCTCGTGTCAATCGCTTGCTTGCGCCTCAAGCGATCCAATCTGTGCCTAACCTCAAATTTGCCGCCGCTCTTTTAGATCTCGGAACTCGATCTTTCCGGCTCGTATTCTCTTGCGGCGTCTTTCATCAGCCTTGAGTCCGTCCCCAAATTACTTAAACAGCGAGAGGGCGTTTTTTTGGGCACATAGTGCTCCCATTTAGCTAGTTATCAGTGAAAAGTATGCTCGCGTTGATCTCTGACTCTAACAAACTGTCGAAATTAAATTTTACCGCGACGAGTTTAGAAATCATCATCAGTGATGTTCGGTGTCGGCTTATTTGAGCGCCGACGTCCGATGAGTTCCAGCCTCAAAATTACAAAGTTTGAATACCGCATCCGCGTGCTCGGATGCTTAATGAGAAGGCGAAGGCTAGAGACATCGCGACCGGTGCAGCACCAGCGCCGAAACGCGGTCAGGTGATCGACATCCGGGAAGCACTAAAGCGCAGCATGGAGAGTGGCGGCGAACAAACCGGCGACGCCTTCGCAGCTAAGAAAATAAAAAATGTCGTAGGCGTCGGAAACTAACGGCCCTCGTTCAATATGTTTAATCCTGCTCGCGCAACATACCGGGCGCCGTGAGGACCGTTGCCGGATCCGGGATTGACATCGCCGGCGGTCTGTTGTTCTCGCCGCGCCAACCAGAAGGATCGATGTGAAATGCTATACTGTACATACTTGTCCTTATTGCTAGAGCCGAGCTCCCCACCGGTAGCTTGCCTGCGAGTTCAGAAATTTTGCCTTTAGGAACCGGTGAAGATTCAGCACAAGCTGCTCTTCAATCGGTAGCCGAGCCTCACTTTCCCGCATATTACGCTCATGCTGCGCGATTTCGGCTTGTAGTTCTCACATGCGTTTCAGCAGTGCTTTCTGTCGAGAGATTTTGTGGATTTAACATAAATGTGCGGTAGCTTATCGCTGAGTGATCAAGGATCAGGTGACGGACTGCACCTTTTTTCTTGCGAACCTCCGTGCATTGCTCGTTTGTTATCCTCATGCTAATTTTTGGATTGTTCACGAAAATTCCGACTAAGTCAGGATAAAGCATGGATCCATTCCAGCGGCTCGTCACGTCCAATTTGGAAGCCTGGCAAAATTTTAGGACACGTCACCCCATTCTTTTCAATTCCATGTACCCGGCCTATAGGCTTTACAAGCAGGGTAGGCGCTGGAAATACCGCCAGATCTATAACCGCTTCAAAGATTACACGATGCTACTGCCGGATTGGTACGCAGCCAACCTCGAACTCTGCGAAAATTTCGGCCATATCGCCGGAAACATCGTCGAGTGCGGAGTGTGGAAAGGCGGGATGAGCGCTGGAATTGCCTATTTGCTTGGTGACGATCGCGCCTATTATCTCTACGATAGTTTTGAAGGATTGCCAG
>DASUVS010000204.1:0-3922 GCA_036378835.1 Binatia bacterium
CTATGATGTCACACTTGTAGCATCTTTCCAATACTGAGCGCACATGTACCTTTTGGCTCCTGATTAAGTACATATCCCGCGACGGCTCTGCCGGCATCGCTCCGTGGCGCGGGCGCTGATGTTAACCTCGGTGGTTTTATCTCGATAGCAGGTTTCGCGCAGAAGCAGGATGAGCTTAACATTGTAAACTTCTTCATAGGCATCCGTTGTTTGTCTATCAAAGGTCGCCGGCGATAGGTAGTGCGATCACCTAACACGCGGTCCATCGAAAATGCGTGGAAAGAGCTTTCTCACATTACCTTCGGTAATTTTGTATCTCTCTTCATTGGTGAGCCAATCAATTTCCTGAAAGATCGGCACAAGGTCCTCGAAATTTCTGCCGGTCTTTGGGTCGATGGCATTAACGGCGCCGAACATCTCAGTGGCAAAGAGGACATTGTCCGCGCCTACCCGTCTGATTAGAAGCTCCATGGATTCTTTATCATAGATTGCCATGTCCCAGTAAACTCGCCGCGCCGCTTCCTCGAACGCCTCGAGTCCTTCTTTTACGTGCATGCCGCGGTTGCGGTTCCATTGGTACGGGACGGCCCCGCCGCCGTGAGGGATTATGATTTTTAATGTTGGAAAATCTTTGAACACCCTGGATTTGAGCAGCTCGATGGCGGCCGAATTGTGATGAGCAAGATAATAAGAATTTGTAAGATGCATCGCCGGATTAAGCGAAGCGCTGGCATGGATTGTACACGGCACGTCGAGTTCGACCATCTTTTCCCATAAGGGATACCACCACTCACTGCCGACAGAAGGCGTCAAAGGCTCGCGCCCGCCGGCAACGTCCGGGTTAACATTGCAGCCGACAAATCCTAATTCTTTGACGCAACGATCGAGTTCGTCAACCCATTCCTTGGGGCTTACATCCGGCGATTGCGGCAATTGGCACACAGGAGAAATCTTATCCGACCATAGTCGCGCAACCCGGGCGATGAGATCGTTGCATGCCTCCGTCCAGTAGCGGCTTACGAGCGCCGAGCCGAAATGATGTCCCATCGCGGAGGCCTGCGGAGAAAATAGAAGACGATCGATACCCGATTCTTTCATTCGCTTGAACTGACCTTCCATTGAGCGTGCTAGAACCTCATCGCTGATCTGCAGCTTTGCGGGTATCGGCTTTCCTAAATGCGTGATCTGCTGGCCGCGATACGCCTGCAGCTGGGCTGGGGCTGTAGTGTAGTGAGTATGGGCATCGATGATCATGAGTGGTTTCCTCCTATATAATTGTGGTTTTCTGCCCTGACACTCTTTGCTCGACGATTTGCCTCAAGCACTAGTTACAAGGAGTGCGTTATTACGCCAGACATAGCCCGCTTAGAGAGCTTAATCAAAGCCCTCGAGCAAGCCGATAGCGCTCTGGCTTCACTTCTCCAGCTATAGGAGACCGTGGCCGGCCAAGCCGGCAAGTTCGCCGCACCGCCTTCTAGCCTAGCCACCTGTAGCTGAATAGCCCGGCGTATTAGCACGACGAATTTTTTTAAGCTGCTTGGATTTGGCTGAGAGATCTGACTCCACGAAGCCGCGTTGTTGCGCGCGCGGCCAGTCACCCTCGAATACCGAAGTAACCGATATGCAGCCACATTGACAGCCAATTTTCGTGTGATATTGAGCCCGGCATTCGGGAGGGTGTGATGCCGTCGGTTGAAAGGATGACAACATGAGAATACAACGCAAGATGAACCAGGCGCTGCTTGCATTAGCGATTAGCCTGCTCTTCGTTCCGCAATCACACGCTCACGGCGGCGATCCTAATCTGATTCACGCCTGTATTAATAATGAGGGAATTGTCAGAATTGTCGCGCCTAATGATGAATGCGCCAAATCGGAAACGGCCCGTCACTGGATACGTGTTCGACAAGGCGACAAGCCTCCCCGTGACCGCGAGGGGTTCGGTACCAAGCTAACATTGTAAAGCCCGCTTCTCAGGGCGATTGCGCCGAGAGTATGAAGCCGAGCATTGGACTTACTCCCTAATGCCAAGCATCGAGCGGAGCCGTTTCGATCTGATCCGCGGTGACCGGTTCCTCGTCGGGCGCGGATTCCACCTTCCGGGCGCCGATTGCAGGAATGAAAGCGCTTCATCAGAGTGACTTCTAATAGCTAGCGCGAGTTCTTTATTTACAAGGGCCGGCATTTCAAATAGTAGAGTAGCCTATCAATTCGTCATGGAGGCGCCATGATTCACACCCGCATTTGCGATCTGCTTGAGATCGTTCATCCGATTATCCTGGGAGGCATGGGAACCGCGACCACCGCGCCGCTTGTTGCTGCCGTATCCAATGCCGGCGGCTTCGGCACTCTGGGGACGTCGGCGTTCAATGCGGCAACCCTCGATAAGGAAATCGCGTCGATTCTTGAGCGAACCGAAAAGCCCTTCGGCATCAATCATCTGCTCTTTCAAATCAGAGAGGACATGTTCACGGTGACGCTGAACGCTAAACCGACAGTGGCCGCGTTTGCTTGGGCGCGCAAGGATCAGGACCTGCGGGAATATTTTGAGCGCGCGCACGATGTTGGCTGCAGGGTCATGTACATGGCGGGTGAAGTTCCTGAGGCTCTCCGTGGCGCAGATGCAGGGGCGGATGTGATTGTGGCGCAGGGAACAGAAGCCGGAGGGCATGTGGGTTGGATGGCATCTCTGCCGCTGCTGCCGATGATGGTCAAAGCCGTAGCGCCGTTACCCGTGCTCTCTGCGGGCGGTATTGCCGATGGCCGCGGGCTTGCGGCGGCGCTGGCTCTTGGGGCCGAAGGTGTACTGCTCGGCACCCGTTTCATGGCCACGCCGGAAGCGCCAATCCATCCCAACTTCAAACAAGCGATCGTTGAAAGCGATGGCCATGACACAGTGCTGACGGAAATTCCTGATTTAGCAAGTCAGCGCGTCTGGCCCGGGGCGATGTCGCGAGCCAAGCGCAACGGTTTCATCGAGCGTTGGTCAGGACGCGAATGGGCGTTGCGGCAAAATGCTCAGGAGATCGGTAGGCAGGTCGCGGCTGCACGCGCTGCCGGCGATATCGACAATGCCTCGCTTTCTTTCGGTCAGGATGCCGGCTTGATTAGTTCCATCAAAAATGTCCGGGAAGTAATTCAAGAGATTGTCGGGGAAGCGGAGGCTATCATCAAAGACCGCTTGCCCAACCTTGTGCGCCAGAGCGGAGAACTGAACAAGTTATCCAGCGACAAAAAGACGGCGTGAAAGGTTGATGGGAACTGCCGATTTGCCCGGCCGTTATCGGATTAGGCGGAAGCAGTAAAGAACAGTTGTTGGGGCAAAAAATCTCGACCATCTCCGCTCTATTCGACGAGGCTGGCTTAATGCGCTCGAATTAGCGAATGGGGAGGCGAGCCATTGTTTTCTAAAGGCCGGTCTGACCTCTCCTAATCTTCAACCAAGCAGGCGACTCTTCCAAATGCGCCGACTGGCATCGTTCATCACGATGCTTTTGAATACAGCTCAAGCAGTAGCCGATCACGGGGGCATTAACAGTCTCCTCATAGTAACGTAGCGGCCAATTCTCGCACCCTCTGCAGAAATGCCACGTATCCGTCAAATTAGATTTTCGATAAAAAGTTCTGATATCGAACATGCGAAATCCTGATCAGCATAGCTGGTTACGAACCGCAGGAGAAAGGGGTGGTGATGCAATCGATGACTTTGTCCCAACTCCCTGCCAATTCATCGCCTATGTTGGTGCTCTTCATGCCGCCCCAGAAAACCAGAGCGACCAGGAATATGATCAGGGTGTATTCCATCAATCCCTGACCCCGCTCATTACGCAAGTTCTTTAGTGGTCTCATGACTCTCCCCTTTCGTTGCTTTATGCGATGCTGTGGTATCACAACCCGGCTTAGCGCAACTCTAATGCCACAG
>DASUVS010000205.1:0-14038 GCA_036378835.1 Binatia bacterium
GAACTAGTTGGTGGTGCATTTGACCGCCGCTTTAGAAACTAAAAACTTGTTTCAGTTCCCCAGTATCTTTTTCATTCTGTCAATGACCGTTTGAGGTTGCGACATCACTTCCTTCGCGAGTTTCTCCATGTCCTCGCCGGCAACGGGATCCAATTCATAATTCCTTTTTTCAGCTTCGACTTTGAGTTCGGGATCTTTGACCGCACTCACAAATGCGGCGCGGAGAAGTTTCGCCATTCACCGGTCGCCGACTATCTCGGCAACAGCGTCCTCATGGTAATCTTCCAAGTTACGCACGCGCCAAAGGTTAATGTCGATGTCGCACGTAATCAAAGGTCGCTGACAAGGGCTCATGATACAAACGACACTTATGGGTCAATTGCATCGATGGCGTTCGCGACGATTTAGCAGATCATGTCTTGACGCAGTACTGCGATTGAACTAGCTTCCCGTCCAGAAATTCAAATCGCCGAAGAGGCAGCAGGATGGCCAAAATCAAGCATATTATTCCCGTGCAGTCGTTACGTTGGGTATCGCATTAGCCGCGCAGGCGCAGGACCTCGACCCAGTATTTCATAAGCTCAAGGATGGCATCTACACTTTCGCGCCGGAGCGAGTTACGACGACATGCAGCTTCGTGATCACCGAGGCGGTGTTTTGATGATCGATGCCTAGAACAGCGCGTTGGATTCGCGCCGAAAGGCGTCAGCGATCAGGAGAATGACTCACATACCTGTCATTGATGTGGAATGAGAAGGTGGTCAAGAACTAACAAGCTAAAGCGGACTTCTTTCAATGCGAACCAAGGCGATACTCATGACATTGACGGCGACAAAAGTGATTCTGCTCGCAACGTTATCGATGTCCTATCCTCCCCGTAGCGCGGTTGCCCAGCAAGAAATTGTAACTCTGCCAACACGAACGGGAGTAACCCAGTCGTATTTCCTAACGAGCATCCCGCAAAGTCTCCAGGCACTCGCGCTGCTATTTCCCGGTTCAGGGGGCTTAATACAACTGCGAGCGGAAAACGGAAAGCCCAGATTCAATCAGGGTAATTTTCTCGTGCGGAGCCGCGCTGAATTTATCAAGCGCGGAGTTGCCGCCGCGATCATAGATGCACCATCTGACCAGCAGAGTGGCTGGGGCATGAGCGACGAATTCCGTCTCGGTAACGAACATCTGAGTGACATTTCCCGCATCATTGACGATCTCGCAAAGCGATTTCCCGAGGTGCCGTTATTTTTGATAGGTACGAGCCGTGGAACCATTTCCGCGGCAGCCCTCAGCCGCCGGCTCGGTGAACGGACTGCGGGCGCGGTTTTGACCGCGACGATGTTTCGCCATACTTCTAGAAAGTCGAAAGAACCAGGCGAGGGTCTGAGCAAATTTGACTTTGCAACGGTCAAGGTGCCATTGCTGTTGGTACATCACGTAAACGATCAATGCGAGTCAACGCCTTATGGCGATGCGGCACGGCTGTCAGAAAAATATCGGCTGATTTCGGTGTTCGGCGGACCCACGCCACAGTCTGGGCCATGCGATGCGTTTAGCCAGCACGGGTTTTTGGGCAAGGAGTCGGAGACGGTGGAGCAAATTGTGAACTGGATGATGAAGCGGCCTTTCAGTCAAGAAGTTAAATAGAAGGTCAACACCCGATAGTAAAGCGCTATAAAGTTCGCCAGATTCAAGACTTCAAAGTTCAATGCGTTCAGAAACCAAAATTGCTCGAGAAGGTCTAGCGGGAGCATTATTGCTCAGAGGGAGGAAGATTCATGCGGTACGTACAATTTGGCAAGAGTGAGTTCAAGGTCTCGCAAATCGGACTGGGCTGCATGAGTATGTCGGGGGTATACGGGCCTGCGGATGACAATGAATCCATCGCTACGCTGCACCAAGCTTTCGATCTTGGCATCAATTTCATCGATACTTCGGCTAGCTACGGCAGCGGTCACAACCATGAGCTGATTGCCAAGGCTCTCAGGGGCAGGCGCGAGCGGATAGTAATTCATTCAAAATCGGGCAGCCCGCGCGCACCGGACGCCAGCGGCATGCGCAGCGGCAGCACGCCGGAATACCTGACACAAAATTGCGAACAGAGCGTCAAGCGGCTGGGCATCGATTGCTTGGATATTTTCTGCATGTCCCGGGTCGATCCAAATATTCCGGTTGAAGAATCGGTGGGCGCCATGGCGCAACTCGTGAAGCGCGGGTTAACCCGGTACGTCGGGTTGTCGGAAGCGAGCGCAACGTCGATTAGACGGGCGCGCAACGTTCACCCGATTGTCTCGCTGCAGATGGAATATTCGTTGTGGTCGCGTGATCCGGAAGCAGGAAATATCGCCGCATGCCGTGAATTCAATATGGGCTTCATGGCCTACTCACCGCTCGGACGCGGGTTTTTCGCTGGTGCGGTCCACGATGTCAAGGACATGACAGATGGCGACGGACGCAGCAATCATCCACGTTTCCAGCCGGAGAATCTAGCACGCAACCTGAAACTGCTGGAGCAGTTCGAAGCTTTTGCCCAAGAAAAAACTGCGACTCCCTCGCAACTCGCCTTGGCCTGGCTGATGGCGCAAGGCAACGACATCATTCCAATCCCAAGCAACAAAAGTCGCCGTCACCTCGAAGAAAACATAAAGGCAGTCGATCTGCAGTTAAGCAAGGAAGATCTCGCGCGACTGGACCAGATCTTCCCACCGGGTGCCGCGGCCGGGCCGCGCACGAAAGATCTGCATCGGGTGAATGTCTGAGATAGGTTCAGATCGTTTCAATCCGTGCTAATTTTTCTTGGTCCAAGTCACGATCCGCTCTTCCGCTATTTTGCACGAAGAGATGTTTCTGTCCGGTCCTTTCATTCGCAGCGCCAACAATGAATGGGTTGCCAGCCGAGCAATTGTTTGGCGCGGGCGTTGGAGTATGCTCCCTTGCTCCCCGTCAGGGCACGGGCTTTGTCGCCGATGCTCGGCATGATCCGCGGATAAAGTTCGCAGAGCGGTTCGGCGACAGTGCTATCGTCGGCGACGATGAACAAGATAGTGCCGCTTGGAATCGTGCGCTCAATTGCCAGTCGAAACGCGACAGCCAGATCGCGCGCATCCACGTAACTGTATGCGTGGAAGCCGCTCGCTCGACGGCCTTGGTCTTTTTTCATTTGTTCGAGCTCGTCCGGCGTCACCACACCGCTTGGGCGCAACATAACGGTCTCTAACCCCTTGCGGGTGTAAGAACGGGCGATGGTTTCGCCGATCTCTTTCGATAGACCATAGACATCTTCAGGTCGTAGCGGATGATCTTCATCGATGGGAAGGTACTCAGGCATGAAGCGTTCGCCATAGCTCCAGCCGACGATAGCATTGCTGCTCGCGGAGATGACTCGTCTGATGCCGAGGCGGAAGGCGGCATGATGAACGTTGAACGTGCCGACGACGTTGGTTTGATAGGTCACGGTGGTCGTCGCGATGTTAGGATTGTGAATCGCCGCCAGGTGAATGACGGCTTCGGCGCCGGCCATAGCCTCGATAACTTGGCCAAGATCTTGGATGTCGCCAACTAGATACTTGACTATGCCGCGTTCCGGTCCGGGTGTGCGGTCGAACACGGTGAGTTCGTAAGTGGGATTATTGAGCAGCTCGCGGACGAGCCATTGGCCAACTTTGCCGGCTCCGCCGGTGATGAGAAGTTTCATTATGTGGATTCGTCTATCATGCGGATTACTTATGACGGCGCATGCATGTACCGATTCGCATCGGAGAATTTACCGCGGCGGCGCAGAGGGCGAGGAAAAAGGTTTTTAGAGAAAACTCTGTATGCATTCTATGCTCTGCTTTGAGGTTGTATTTTGATTTATCACTTCGGGAGCCCGCATTTCCAATTGATCACAACCCGTAAAGTGCCCGGGCGTTGTCACTGACTATCTTATTAGCGCTCGAGCCGCTTAACCGGGTATCGTCCAACACACCACGCAGCGCCAGGAGCTCGGTGGCGCTATCGGCATGGCCGTAATCAGTACCGACCACCAGATTGTCTTCTCCGGCATGACCAATGATGTATGGAAGATCATCGCTGGTCTCGCAGCCGACATAGAAGCGGCTCGCGCGCAGCAAGTCTTTTTTATTCAATTCTCTGCCGTGGAGGTGGTAGCGCTTGGCGAGATCGGTTAGCACGTAGGGGAGCCACTGCGCGCTGACTTCGAGAAAAGCCACCTTCAGCCTTGGAAAACGTTCGGGGATTCCGTCCATGATCAGGTTGTGAAACGCACCTACCAGTACCAGCTTGAACTTCGAAAAGCCGATAGTTTCGTATTTGAAGTAGTTGAATAAGATCGGACTTCCGGTGGCGGAATGAATGCAGATGGGCAAGTCCAAGCGGCTGGCCGCGTCGTAGAGCGGAAAAAAATAAGAATCGCTCAGCAGCAGATCGCATTCCGATCCGCGCAGAAAAATACCGACCGCGCCGTTCTCCTAGGCGAACTTTGCTTCGTCATAAACTTTGTCCATGCTGAGAAGCGGCAATACCGCCACCCAACGCAGCCGATCTTTTGCCTGCCGCCAAATATTCGCCATCCAGCGGTTATAGCTGCGGCATAGCGCGAGATCGATTTCCGGCCGAGGCGTGAGCGGGATAATGAAGATCGTCGGAAAAATGACTTGAATGTCGACGCCGAGCTCGTCGATATGCTTGAGACGGGCGGTGACATCACGCAATTCCCGCGAAGCCATCGGCGTGTTCTTGCCGACATTGCGCGATTTCAGCCGCAGCGTACCGTCGACCAACCAATACTCGTCATCCGAGGAACCATCGTTGGAACCGACGACCTGGGGTCTAAACTTGCGCTCAGGGCCTTCCATATATTCCCAAGTTTTTTCTGTTTCAAGGACGTGGGCATCGGCATCGATCTTGAGCATGATCAAACCTCTGTCTTAAGTTGTCTTGGTTATGGTCATTGTTAGCTGCTTCGTTCATAACACCCGTTGGAGCTGGGCGTCAACGAAGATGCTTGACACAGCTTGACTCTGTGATAGTAGCGTTTTCAACGACGCGACGATCATTTTCCGCTGCGAGATCAGCAAAGCCAAGCAATGCGACGATTCGATTTAGTAGAACCAACCAGCCTCGAGGATGCTTGCGCTTTCATCGCCAACAATGACGATGCCAAAGCTATCGCCGGTGGTACAGCGCTTTTGACTCTGATCAAACATGGCATCTTCGTTCCAAAAACCCTTGTTAATTTGAAAAAAATTCAAGGCGCCAGCGACATCAGCTATGGCGCACAAACCGGGCTGCGTATCGGCGCACTGACGACAATCTATGATATCGAAACCTCGCCCCTAGTACGACAACACTATGAGGTGCTCGCTGAAGCGTGCCATGTAGTTGCGAACATTCGCATTCGCAACATGGCTACCATAGGCGGCAATCTGGCGCACGGCGACTATCAATCCGATCCGCCCACGGTTCTGGTGGCGCTGGAGGCCGTCGTCGAACTTTTAAGTCGCACAGGAATGCGCCGGATGAAATTATCCGACTTCTTGAAAGGCAGTTACGAGACCGCGATCGAGCCGGGAGAATTGGTGTCGGCCTTGATCGTTCCGCCGGCCGATCATCTTCGCGGCACCTACACTAAATTTACCACCGGCTCATCGGAAGAGCGGCCCTGCGCCGGAATTGCCGCATTAGCGAGCATGGACGACAGCGTTTGCTTGGAGCTTCGTTTGGTAGTCGGCGCGGTATCGCCTAAACCGGTGCGGATGCAAAACGGCGAGTCTATGGCGCGCGGAGAGCGGCTTACACAGGAGATGGTCGAGCGCATCGCCAAAGATGCCAGCCGTAACGTTGATCCGATCGATGACTTGCGTGGCACCGCCGATTACAAGCGCCACCTGGTTCATGTGCTAACTCGCCGGGCGCTAAGCGCTCTGGCGGGAGTCTAAGAAGGAACGAAGAATGCCTCTGGTCGGAACAGATGTAGCAATGGTAGGAGGGCTGGCCAAGGTCACTGGAGCGGTGAATTACTCACCTGATCTCGTACTGCCGCGCATGCTCTATGCCAAGGCGCTGCGCAGCCCGTATCCGCACGCAAAGCTTTTGCGGGTGGACGCGAGCAAGGCGGAAAAATATTCGGGCGTCGTTGCTGTCGTCACTCACGAGGATTTAACCGGCTTAAATCCCTATTTTGGACCGGTGGTCGACGATCAACCCATAGTCGCTACCGATCGCGTGCGCCATGTCGGTGAAGTCGTCGCGCTCGTCGCCGCGGAAAGCCGCGAGATTGCCGAAGAGGCGCTGGATTTGATCGAAGTGGACTACCAAGAGTTGCCGGCAGTATTCGATCTTCTCGAAGCCGCCAAGCCTGGCGCGCCCGTACTGCACGAGCAGCGCAATGAGACCAATGCAGGCGTGCACCGCGAGGAATTCAATTTCGAGTTGGGCGGCAACGTGTGCAGCGTGTTCCGCGTCGCCGACGGCAACATCCAAAAAGGTTTTCAAGAAGCCGAAGAGATTTTTGAGAATACCTATGTGCTGCCGCCGGTGCAGCACGGTCATATAGAGCCGCATGCAGCCACTGCCTATTGGGAGCCGGACGGCAAATTGGTGGTTCATTCCGCCTCGCAAAATCCTTCCGGCGTGCAGGAGCAGCTGGCACATATTTTTGATTTGCCGGAAAATAAGGTGCGCGTGATCGTTCCCATTCTCGGTGGCGGCTACGGCGGCAAGACCCATGCAAGGCTGGAGCCCGCTCTGGCGCTACTCACACGCAAGGCGCGCCGCCCGGTGCAGTGGGTTTTGACCAGGGACGAGGTCTTTCTCACCGGCAGACGCTACGGCGCGGTGGTGAAAATCAAAACCGGAGTAAAACGCGACGGTGACATCGTCGCGCGTCAAGTCGAGGTCTTTTATGAAATCGGCGCTTATGCGCTCAACGGGCCGGTCAACGCCAAAACCGGCTGTTATGTCTCAAGCGGTCCCTACAATATTCCCAACCGGAGTCTTTCGACGTACTCTGTTTACACGAATTTGCCACCCACCGGACCGTTTCGCGGTGTCGGCGTTTCTCATGTCTGCTGGGCTTACGAATCCGAGATGGACGATATCGCGCGGCGGCTTGGCCTCGATCCGCTGGCGTTGCGCCTGAAGCACCTCGTTAAAGAGGGTGACGTATTCGTCACCGGGGAAAAGCTGGTTTCTGTCGGCATCACCGATTGTTTGGAGCGCGCCGCTGCAGCGATCGGCTGGAAAGGGAAGGAAGAACAATCAGCACGGCCGGATGGAAACAACCTAATCCGCGGCAAAGGGCTTGCGGTTACGATCAAAAGCACGACCACGCCGACGACGTCGTCGGCAAATGTGCGTCTGAACGCCGACGGTTCAGCTATTCTTCTTACCAGCAGCGTCGATATGGGGCAGGGGGCATTGACTTCGCTGGCGCAAATCGTCGGCGACGAGTTGGGGTTGCCGTTTGAGAAAGTCTCCGTGAGCTTGCCCGATACCGACATTACACCCTACGATAAGTCGACGAGCTCAAGCCGCACGACCTTTCATATGGGACAGGCGGCGCAGAAAGCGGCGCGCGAGATCAGAAATCAGTTGCTCGAAGTCGGGGCGAAAAAACTCGAGGCGCGAATCGAGGATCTAGAATTACGGGAAGGCGCCGTGTCGGTGCGAGGCGTTCCCGATAAACGCCTGTCGATCACGGACATCTTCAAGGCGCGTTTTGGATCGTCGGTCGGCAGTATCTTCGGCGGCTACTGCTTTAAGAGCGAAGGGGGTTTGAACCCCAAGACCGGAAAGGGAAAGGCTGCGGCATTCTGGTTCTTCTCCGCCTGCGGCGCTGAAGTCGAAGTCGATATCGAAACAGGCAAGGTACGTGTCCTGAATATCGTGACGGCGGTGGACGTGGGCAAAGCAGTTCATCCCAAACAATGCGGGTTGCAGAATGAAGGGTCGATGTTGTCGGGAATGGGCTCGGCGCTCTTTGAAGAAATGCTTTATGACAGCGGCCAGCCGATCAACAGTAACTTCTTAGAGTACATGCTGCCGTCAATGGAAGATCATCCGCTGGAGTTTCATTCCGTGTTGGTCGAAACGCCCCACCCCGAGGGCCCCTTCGGTGCCAAGGGAATGGGAGAAGCAGCGTTGCCGCCGGTAGCACCGGCCATCGGCAATGCCATCGCCAATGCGCTGGGCGGCATTCGGATAAGAGACTTACCGATCAAGCCGGATAAGATTATCGCGATGCGTAACGCGCGCAAGGAGCGAAGCTAAGTGACGATCACCATCTCGACCACGATCAATGGATCGCGGCAAGAGGTCGCCGTTAGACCGAATCAGACGCTGTTGGAGTTCCTACGCGAGAATCTCTCGCTTCAGGGTTCCGTGGAAGGCTGTGGCGTGGGAGTCTGTGGTTCCTGCACCGTACTGGTCGATGGTCGTCCGGTGAGCTCCTGTCTCATGCTCGCCAGCAATGCCGAGGGCAAGAAGGTAACTACCATCGAAGGTTTGTCGCACAGCGGCGAACTCGACCCGGTGCAGAGCGCATTTCTCAAACATCAAGCTTTTCAGTGCGGATACTGCACGCCGGGCATGATCATGGCAGTGAAGGGACTGCTCGCGAATAACCCTCATCCCAGCGAAGAACAGGCACGCGATTATCTGTCGGGGAATCTTTGCCGGTGCGGCACCTATAGCGAAGTGCTGGCCGCGGTCCAAGAATTGGCGGAAGAGTGAGAGCGCTGGAGTTAGGGCGGACTGGGTAGTGGAGTGTGGGAGGCCCCGAATACTCGATAACCGATAAGTGGCCCCAGCGAATTGGGGCGGGAAAGGAGTTTTGTCATGCCAACTCCAGTTCGAATTTATGCCGGTACCCAAGAGGGATTGTTCGTCTGGCGTTCCAAGAATAGTTCCTGGGATCGTGTCGCCGTTTCTTTCGAGACCGGCACCATCGATTCCATAGACGGGCTCCGCAGTCGACCCAACGTCGTCTATCTCGGCGTCACTCAAGACGGTCTCTATCGCACCCAAGATGCCGGTAAGAGTTGGTGCCGGGTGTTCGAAGGCAACGTCCGCGCCGTCACCGTCGATCCCACGGATGAGCAAGTGATCTATGTGGGTATCGAACCGATTCACCTTTACCGCAGCGAGGATGGCGGCGAGAGCTGGGAGGAATTGACGGGCGTTCAGGATCTGCCTGCACAAGTCAAAGGCAAATGGAGCTATCCGCGGCCGCCGCACAGAGAACATGTACGCCATATCTTCGTCCACCCCGATGATCCTAAAATTCTCCACGTCTGCTTGGAACATGGCGGGATCATCCGCAGCTTTGACCGAGGCAAGACCTGGCAGGATGTCAGCGGGGGCATTGACTATTTGGATGTCCATCACATCAGCAGTGCGCCCAGCCGCAAAGATCTTTATTTCGTCGCTACCGCTCGAGGATTTTTTAAAAGTAGCGATCCGGGCCAGGGTTGGCAGCGCGCCGAGACGGGCTTCTCGCGCGACTACTTCCACGATTTTGTTTTTTTGCCCGGCGCCACGCCGGCGATGCTGGTGGCCACGGCAGACAAGTCGCCTGGTTATTGGAATCGCCCGGAGCGCGCTCAGGGCGCGGTTTTTCGGAGCCGCGATTTTGCCGAGAGTTGGGAGCGTGTCGGGGTGGGAAAGTGGCTGCCGGAAAACATGCAGCAGATGGTCTGGGCATTGGCGCAACATCCGGAAGATCCGTCTATCGTCTATGCCGGTCTCGGCGCGGTCTCGCGCGGCCGCTCGGCAGACGCCACCCAAAAAGGACATGGAGACATACTGGTCAGCCTGGATCAGGGCGACAGCTGGGACCGGTTGCCATTGGATTTGCCGGCCGATCGCGTGCTCTTTGTGGCTTCTGATTCTTGATTTTCGAAGCGCTGACCAAGCGCAACGGAGGAGATCATGAAATCTTATCGAACAGCCTGCCTAGGCATGACTCAATCATTTTTGCTCGTTGCGTTGTTGATGATACTCGCCGAACCAACCTGCGCGCAAACTTCAGATCTCATCCAGAGCGCCAAGAAAGAAGCCGAGGTCACCGTTTTCGGATCCCTCGAAAATGACGTCGCCGGAGCCATCAACAAGGGATTCGAGGCGAAGTATGGCATCAAGACCAACTACTTCCGCGGCTCGTCGACGGTGATCATCGATCGAATCACTACCGAGCACCGCACGGGTAAAATGAGCTCGGATGTCGTTTACACCACAGCGGAGCCCATGAAGTTCATAAACAAAGAGAAAGGACTCCTGGCTCGTTACGTGTCACCATCGGCGAAAGAGTATGACAAGAAATTGATTGACGACTTCTTTGGCCCCAACTATCGCAGCGTGATTATCGGCTTCATCTACAACAAAAACATGATTAAGCCGGAGGATGCGCCAAAATCTTACGAGGATATCGTCAGCCCAAAGTGGAAAGGGAAGATTGCCATGGGGAATCCGACTCTCCACGACACCACTATCGACTGGCTCTCAAGTCTCCATTTCGTCTTCGGCTCGACTCAGAAAGCCAATGAGTGGATAAAAAAGCTCGCCGCTTTGGAGCCGCTTATGCTGGATTCAATGGTGCCGGTCGGCGAGCGCATCGCCTCGGGAGAAGTGCCCTTGGGTGTTGCTTACGTGAAGTATGTTCATCTGTGGAATCGAAAAGGCGCACCGATGGATTACGTGAAAGGACTTCCTGTATATTTGGGCGACGGCAATTACATCGGTCTTACCAACAAAGCGCCGCATCCCAATTCGGCGAGGCTTTTCGTCGACTATTTCCTCGGCCAGGAGAGCTCGGAGATAATGGCCAACGTGGGTGAGTTCGTCAACCGCCCGGGCATTTATCCGCCCATCGAGGGCGCGGAGCAAGTCGCCGGTAGGTTTGTCCAAGTGGTGTCCATGACGGCGGATCAATACTCAAAAAAGAAAGAAGAGTATCGCCAGATCTTTCGGCGATAGTCGAAACACAATCCGGACTTTCACAGCACTGCGCCATGACACGGCAACACAAGCCTGCAAAGGCGTTTTTTCGGAACCATCGCTCAGCTCAGAGCAGTGGCTGTCGAGCGAGTCTTTCTGGTTCATGGCGCAAGGCGACGACCTCATTCTAATCAGGCAACAAGACGCGCCGTCATTTGGAAAAAAATATCAGGGCGATCGATATTTGGTTGAGCAAGGGCGATCTCGCGCGTCGACCAGATTTTCCCGCCAAGAGCCGCGGCCGCGGCCCCGCACGAAGGATTTGCATCGGGTAATGTAGAGCGTCGAACTGTTTTAAATCGTTTCATTCGCTCAAGCAGCCGACCGCGTGCGCTCGGTTGAGCTTTTGCGGCAAAACGTCTCGACGCTGTTCTAGTTCTTGTAGAGCTCTTTGAGCAGCCCGCTCTTTTCAACCCTCTCAAGAAAACGCATGTCAACAAACTGTTCCGGCTTGGCGGTTTTCGCAGCCGGCACCGAACGCGCCAGATCGTCCAGAGCGTTTTGCAGACCTGTCATATTGACGTAAGGCGCCGGCTCGACCACTTTGCCGATGTAAAATTCATAAGTTTTCCCGAGCAACACCGCGTCCGTGACGGTGGTGTACTTAGCCAGCGTTTTGATAGCAAACTCACGAGCGGTTCTCGCGCGGTGTACACCTCTTACGTAAGCGCGCATGAAGCGGTCTATGGAATCAGGTTTGTTGCGGATCAGCGCCCCTGGCACTGCCATCGCCGGATTCGGATACGCGTAGTCCATATCCGTAACGCTTACCAGTTCTTTAAAACCTAAGCTCTCGGACAGAAACTGTGTCGGCGGCGAAACCAGAGCGGCTTCGATAGCTCCTGACTTCAAAGCGCCGAAGATCGAGGTCATGGAACCCAGCTGAAGAAGAATTACGTCTTTTTGCGGATCGAGGTTGTGTTTTCGCAACGCGTAACGCGCAGAAACGTCGGAGCTCGAACCGAATCGCGTCACACCAATGCGTTTGCCGCGTAGTTCTTGGATACTCTTCACTTCGGGCTTGGTATGAATTGAAAAGATCATCTTGTTCACGTTGTTACCGATTATCTTCATATCGGCACCGCTGATTGCGGCCGCCATGATCGGGCCACCGCCCAAGGACGCGATGTCCACGTCGCCGGCAACGATCACCTGCGACAGCTGCGTCGCGCTGGGAATAAAGATAATCTGATCATCCAAATTTTCCTGGGCGAAGAAACCGGCTTCACGAGCGGCCCAGATGCCGATGTAGGCGCCGCTGATTGAACTGTAGGCAATGCGCATTCTGTCGGCGGCAAATACGCTATGCGCACAGAAGAGTACGAATAGAAGAGCGCTGACGAGCTGTTTCATACTGAGCTCCTTTTAGAATGGTATCCATTAGGACTACACTCGTCGTTTCCGAGATTTGCTTTTCCGATCATACAACGATCAGTAAACACTGCGCCACTCGCCAGAGCGCGTTTGCAGCCTAGAGCTCGATCGTTGCCGCTTGGTCTCGACGGTCGAGAAGGTTCATGATATTGAGCTGCCATTCTCATCGAATAAGCCCCAGGGAACCGAACATGAAGATCCACTTGAGTATCGCAGTGGCATTGATGAGCGCAATAGCGATTCCTGCAAATTTGGACGCGCAAATGAAGACGCGCATTGCCTGGACTTCGTTTGCGAGCAATATGGCTGGAACTTGGGTAGCTCAGGAAGAAGGACTGTTTAGAAAGAACGGAGTCGAAGCCGAACTGGTGCATATTCCTTCGACGTCCCGGGCAATCCAGACCATGCTCGCCGGCGAGATTGCGTTTACCTACATGGATGGCCGTAATTCGGTACAGGCGGGATTGAAGGGAATCGACGTCGTCATTCTTGCTGGCGTCGCTAATCGGCTGGTATTTTCCTTTATGTCGCGGCCGGAGATTAAAAACTTTGCCGAACTCAGAGGGAAAAAGATCGGTATCACTCGCTTGGGATCCTCGACACACAGCGTAACCCTCTGGACAATGTCAAAAATGGGCCTCAGGCCGGAAGAGTATCAGCTACTTCAGCTGGTCGACGTGCCCAATATCCTGACCGCGATTATGGCCGGTCAGATCGAGGCCGGCGCTTTATCACCACCAACGAATTTTCGCGCGCGTAAAGCCGGGCTCAACGAACTGATTGATCTTACCAAGGAGGGACCCGAATACGTCTCGGTCGCGATCGGTTCCACCCGTGCTTTCGTAAAGGCGAATGAGGACCTAACGCGGCGTCTGATCCGGGGTTATAGCGAAGGAGTCCAGTTGCTCAAAGCCAACAAGGCCGTCGGAATAAGAGCGATTCAAAAGTATGCGCGGATCAAAGATCCGGATATTCTGGAAGCGACTTATGGCGAAGCGCGGAGCTACATCGAGACAGTTCCCTATGCGACGAAAAAAGGCCTCGAAACCATCATCAGTGAATTGGCCTCGACGGAAGCAAAGGGAAGACAAGCGAAGCCCGATGATTTTCTAGACACGCGGTTCGTGAGTCAGTTGGAGAAGGAAGGTTTCTACAAACCAGCGGCCGCAAGATAGCGGTATCTCGGAAGCTCATTGCTTCGAGAAAACATCGACGTCAATGAATCAACCATCGAGATCTGGGACTCATGTTCTTATAGCTTGGTTGATTGGAAGGGATCATTTTTATGTCGAACGTAAAACTGCCGAGCGGTGTTGATCTTTACTACGAATCCCACGGTCAGGGCGAGCCGTTGGTTTTGGTGCCATCAACGGCTTATTCCAGTGATGTTTGGAAACCGTCACAAATGCCGCTGGCGCATTCTTTGAATTTGATTCTCTTTGATCCACGCGGTTGTGGTCGATCCATTCCGATGCAAGAGGTTTTTACAATCGAGCAAATGGCCGTGGACATAGTAGCCTTAATGGATCATCTGGAAATTCCCAGCGCGCACCTTTTGGGTCATTCCATGGGCGGCAGGATCGCCTTATCAATGACTCAGAACTTTCCGGGTCGGGTGAAAAGCCTGATCATGGCTGCGAGCGGTTCAGGTCCGGCGGCGCGTCTGGGAACGGAC
>DASUVS010000206.1:0-8740 GCA_036378835.1 Binatia bacterium
CGAATCGGCGGCGGCAGGGCTTCCATCACCGGCAGCTTCGATATCAAGGAAGCGCGTGATTTGGCAATTATTCTGCGCGCCGGCGCGCTTCCGGCGCCGGTGGAGATTGCCGAGGAGCGAACGGTGGGCCCATCCCTGGGGCAAGACTCTATTCGGCAGGGCATCAATTCTTTCATTGTCGGCGGCGCATTGGTGATTGTTTTTATGATTGCCTACTACAAAGGAGCGGGCTTGCTGGCGGTGGTGGCGCTGCTTTTCAATCTCCTGTTTCTGATCGCGATTCTAGCTGGTTTCCAAGCGGTTCTGACCTTGCCCGGCATTGCCGGTATCGTTCTTACCATCGGCATGGCCGTGGATGCCAACGTATTGATCAATGAGCGGATCCGCGAGGAGCTTCGCGCCGGGCGCGCGCCGCGATCGGCTGTCGAGGCAGGCTACCAGCACGCGCTGCCGGCGATTTTAGATTCCAATGTTACGACATTTCTTTCCGGAGTGATCTTATTTCAATTCGGCACCGGGCCAATCAAAGGCTTTGCGGTGACTCTATGTGTGGGGATCTTGACGACCGTCATCACCGCTGTCTACCTGACCCGCATTTATTACGATTATCGAGCGAGCTCTCGCAAGCTCGCCCGTGTCAGCGTCTGAGGAAGTATGGAGCTCATCAAACCTGGCTTAAAGATTCCATTTACTCGCTACCGTAAAATCGCCGTTATCGTTTCCACGATCGTGAATCTTGCGGTTCTGATCATGCTGTTTACCAAGGGTCCCAATTTAGGGGTCGACTTTGCCGGCGGTACAATGGTGCAGCTCAAATTTCAGCAAAGCGTGACAATACCCGAAGTCCGTCAGGCGTTCGAGAACATGAATCTTGGTGGAAGTGTCATACAGGACTTCGGTCAACCGGGCGCGAACGAATATCTTGTTCGCTTGGACCAGACCTCGGTGGAGATAGGCATGCTCGGTGAGCAGATAAAAAAAGTTTTGACCGATCAGTTCGGCGCGGACCGCTTCGAGGTGCGTCGAATCGAATCCGTGGGCCCGAAAATCGGCGAGGATCTGCGCCAACGCGGCGCGTTGTCGGTTATCGTCGCCACGATTATGATGGGCATCTACATCTGGTTTCGCTTCGATCTTCGTTTCGGTATCGGCGCTGTCATCGCTCTGGTGCACGACGTTCTCGTGGCTGTGGGCGCTCTCATGCTGGCCAATTACGAATTTGACCTGACCATCATCGCGGCGTTGCTGACGATTGTCGGGTTTTCGGTTAACGATACGGTCGTCATCTGCGACCGGATCCGGGAAAACATGCGCAAGATCAAGCGAGAAAACCTCGAAGGCATCATCAACATCAGCATCAATGAAACTCTTAGCCGAACTATTCTTACCACTGGCACCGCTCTTCTCGTGCTTATTTCTCTTTATGCGTTAGGCGGTGCGGTGATACGGCCGTTCGCTTTTACTCTCTTGGTGGGCTTTATCTCCGGGGTTTACTCGACGATCTTCATTGCCAGTCCGGTGATCCTGATGTGGGAGAAAACGCCAGTGAAGAAGTAATCCATGTATGAGACATCCGAGACGAAAACTCGCAATGCTTCAACCGGCGATTAAAACCTGAGGCCGGTCGCCGTATCCACTCTCTCTGATCATTCATTTCACGACAACGATGCAAGAGGAACTCCGCAAAAGGTGGATTCTTAAACAGCCTGATCAAGGCTTCGTCAGCCGATGCTGTGACGAGCTTAAGCTATCGGCGCTTTTGGCGCGCATGATTGCGCTGCGCGATCTCACGGCGATTGACACCGCTCGATGCTATCTTTCTTCCAGCCTCCGCTCCGATCTGCCATCGCCGTTCTTGATGGCGGACATGGATGCTGCGGTAAACCGGATTGTTCACGCCATTCAGGCATCGGAATCAATCGGCATTTGGGGTGACTACGACGTTGACGGCACCACCGGCGCCTCGGTTCTCGTCTCATTCCTGCGTGAGATCGGTGTGGAAGCGATTTTTTATGTTCCTCACCGGATCGAGGAAGGCTACGGCCTCAATATCGAGGGCCTACGGCGACTCAAAGAACGCGGAGTCGGACTCGTGGTGACGGTCGATTCGGGAATTTCAAATTTCAAAGAAGTTGCTGCCGCGCGTGAAATCGGCATCGATATCGTTATCGTCGACCATCATCAACCGCCTGAACAACTTCCTCCGGCGATCGCGGTGGTCAATCCACACCGAATCGATTGCGCGTTTCCCGACAAAGGACTTTGCGCCGCAGGTTTAGCTTTCTATGTGGTGATTGCGCTGCGAGCCCGGCTCCGTGATGCAGGCTGGTTTCGCGCTTCCGGTGATCCCGATCTTCGTCGTCATCTCGATATCGTGGCATTGGGGACGATTGCCGATATGGTGCCGCTCAAGGGCGTTAACCGTACTCTAGTAAAGCGCGGTTTAACAGCGCTCGGGTGTTCAACGCGCCCGGGGGTGGTGGCATTGAAGCAAATCGCCGGATTCACTCCGGGCGATGTCACTGCTGGACAGGTAGGGTTTCAATTAGGACCGCGGATTAACGCCGCCGGACGGATGGATGCTGCCATCAAAGTAATTGAACTGCTTACGACGGAATCGGCTGAAGCGGCGCTGCGAATCGCTCGAGAGCTTGACGATAATAATCGCGAGCGGCGTGCCATGGAGGCGGAGGTGCTCAAAACAGCGCTCCAACAGGCCGAGGAAGTCATCCGATGCAGGCACTATTCCTTAGTATTGAGCGGTGAAGGCTGGCATCCTGGTGTGCTCGGCATTGTCGCCTCCCGGGTGGTGGAGAGATTTCATCGGCCAACGATAGTGCTGGGGTTTCATGCGGGAGAAGGGAAAGGCTCGGCGCGTAGCATCCGCGGCTTTCATATGGTGCAGGGACTTCGTCGCTGCAGTCACCTCTTGGAAAAATTCGGCGGCCATGAATATGCCGGCGGCCTAACGATCAAAGAGGAGAATCTTCCCAGCTTCATCGAGGTTTTTGATGAAGCAGCGCGCGCTGTGCTGTCGCCCGAGGCTCTACTGCCGTTCCTGGAGATCGATGCACAGCTCAGTTTCACGGAAATCGGTCATGCGCTGATGCGCGAGATTGAAGTTTTGAAACCTTTTGGTGTGGGCAATCCTGAACCGATCTTTTTAAGCCAAGGAATCGAAGTCTGTGAACGCAAGGATTTCTCGATGGGGGCGCGATTCCGCTTTAGACAGGCAGGACGGTTCGTCAGCGGCGTGGCATTTGGCGTGAAAGAAAATTTTGCCGCGCGTCCTGGTGCGATCGTCGATCTAGTTTACCGGCTGAGTGAAAATGAATGGAATGGAAACTCAATCGTTGAGGTCAAAGTCGTCGATGCGAGGCCGACGGGCAGTAGCATTGCTCAAGTATGACTGTCCGGTAAGCGTTGGGCGTGCGCACGGAGCAATAAAGAGGGGAGAGGATAATAAAATGGACATAAGATGCGGCATGCGAAGAAAACGTCGGAGATGTTTACTGGCACTTGCTTTGTTTTTAACCGTGATGGCGGGCCCGTCGTTTGGCGCAGATATCGGAGGTAAGCCGGAGAAAGCGGATGTGGTCGTCACGTATGCCCAACCCAGCGGCGCTTTTACGCCGATTTGGGTTGCCTACGAAGCGGGGCTGTTCAAGAAATACGGATTGAATGCCAGCCTGCAACTCCTGACGCCCCAAGTGTCGGCGCAGGCGGTGATATCAGAAGAGGCGGACTTTTACACCGATGGCCCGGACCTGATCAATGCCCGATTGCGGGGTGGTCAGGTGAAATATATCGGCGGCACTATGCAGCAGTTGGTGTTTCAGATCTGGGGAGCGAAGGAAATCAAGTCAATCAAAGATCTCAAAGGAAAAACGATTGCGGCAAGCACGCCGAGGGCAGCGTTGGATACCGCTACCCGTGAAGCCTTGAAGAAGAATGGCTTGGTTCCAGATAAAGATGTGCAAATACTTTACGTCCAAAGCGTGCCGGCGATTCTTAGCTCGGTGCTCGGTGGCAAAACTTCTGCCGGGACTTTGTCAGCGCCCAATACGCTCAAAGCCAAAGAATCCGGGCTCAACCTTTTGGTCGATATAGGAAAGCTCAACATTCCGGCGTTCCAAGTGGCGTATGGCACGACCGAGAAGTATTTAAAAAACAACCCCAACACGGTTTATGCATTTCTAAAAGCCATGGCCGAAGGAGTTGTCATGTCAAAAAAAGATCGCGACGTGGCCAAAAAGGCGATTGGCAAATACGGAAAAATCGAGGATCCGGCGACAATCGACGGGACTTACGAGGCCTTCGCGCCTTATTGGGCGCTGAGTCTCGCGATAAGACCGGAGGCCATCCGAGCTCAATTCGAATATCTTGACCCGAAAGAATTTCCCAACGCAAAGAACGCCGATCCTAAAGATTTCTTTGATAATTCTTTTGTCGATTCGCTGGCGAAGTCAGGATTTTTGAAGCAACTCGGGATGAAGTGAATTTGTCATGACGATACTTTCGCGATCGCACAGTTTGAGGAAAGGCGTGAACAGAGCGGGCCTTGATGCGACGAGCAGAAGAGATATCGTCTATCTCGCTCTCGCGGCTTTTTTCGTAACCAATGCCATCCTGGGTGAACTCACCGGCGGTAAGCTATTTACCTTAGGGCCGTTTACCATGAGCATCGGCGTGATTCCGTGGCCGGTGGTGTTTATCACTACGGACCTGATCAATGAATACTTCGGGCGCGACGGCGTGCGCAGGCTGACATTGACGACCATTGGCCTTATCGCCTACGCTTTTGTCGTACTCTACCTTTCGATTCAAGTTCCGGCGGCATCGTTTTCACCGGTTAACGACACGCAGTTCCAGGCCGTTTTCGGTCAGTCTCTTTGGATCATCGTCGGCAGCATAGTTGCCTTTGGCATAAGCCAAATGGTCGATGTCGGCGTGTTCTGGCTGGTGCGGCACAGAACCGGCGGCAAACATCTTTGGCTGCGCGCGACAGGGTCCACTCTGGTTTCGCAACTCATCGATAGCATCGTCATCATTGGAATCGCGTTTTGGCTGCCAGGGAAGGTAAAGACTGAGGAGTTTTTTATAGTTGCCGGAACCAACTATTCTTATAAGATGATGATCGCCGTCGGGGTCACGCCCTTACTTTATCTGGGTCATTCGATCATCGATCGTTACCTAGGCATCGAAGAATCCCATCGTCTGATCGAAAGCTCGGCTCAAGCCGACGCAGAGCTGGCCGTGGCGGAACCTAATTGACGATCATCAAATGACAATCGTGAGGCAGCTTTTTCATCAGCCCTTTAAGTACATGACCTCGCAGCATGTGATAGAAGGCCGAGCGTTGAGAGGCTCCAATAAGAACGGCATCGACATCAAGTGCCTTGGCTGCGTTGGCAATCGCCTCCGGGGCATTGTAAGAAACGCTCCAGATGGGGATCGCCTCGAGCCCTTTGCCGTGAATCTCCTGCAAGGCGGAACGTAAGGTAATCACCCCTTCATCACTGGGCCGGTGCGGCGTATCGCCGGCAAAGAGACCCGGCCATTCCTCGACGTACACACAGTATAGGGCGCTTTCGCCCATGCCTTTGGCGCGCCGAATGCCTTCCTGAACTAGGCGCGGGTTTTCTCCGCGAACGGCCAGAAGCGTCGATGACGGATACAGATTTTTGAGTTCAACAGCATCGCCTAAAGTCACCAGACCCCTTAATTCTTCGTCTACGAGAGCTTCTGATGCCATATAGGCTCGCGCCTGAAGGCGCTGGATCCAAGGAACTTTATGAAGCAGATCCAAAAACCACGCGCGGCGGACGCCTACGGCTATGCTCATCCCGATCGCCGTTAAGACGCCCCCGAACAATGTGGCCAGTTCTTTTTCGACGAGATTGATACACCAGGCAACCAGGATCACGCCGGTGGTTAAAACTCCGACCCAGAAGGCAAAATCGCGCCGCCCGAGCCGCCAACGAATGACATCGAGGCTAAGAGATGAAAAGAGAAACGCGCCAAGCAGTCCGAACGCATACATTTCACCCAACAGGGCCAACTCGCCTTCAGTTGCGAGAATCACCGCAACCGGGACAATGGTCGCTATAGCAATAGCGATATGAGGACTACGAAAAGTCGCGCTTCGCAGGGCGATGGCCCGCGGCAGGAAACCAAGATTAGTCAGCGCCAGGAAAATATGGTAGGCGCCGATGATGGCAGTATTGGCCGCGAACAACAGCAAGGTCGACGCGCTGAGTACGACGGCAATGTTAAGCCCAAGTCCTCCCGAGACCAGCGCAACTTCGGAAATGAAACGTTCGCTCTGCGTCGCCTTTATTTCAGCAGGAAGCAAATTGACCGACAACATGGTCAGCAAAGGCGAGGTGATCACGGTAGTAATGACCACTCCGATCATCGCCCATTTGGCAGTGCGCCTGAGCGGAAAGCGCATATTCGGACTCAGTTGGCTGATACTTTCCAAACCCGAGAACGCCAGCCAAGCCGCGCCAAACCCAACTAGAAGTTCTCGAAAGCTGAGGTTCTGTCTTGGCGCAAAGCTCTGCACCGCATGCCACAATTGGGCAGGTGAGAACTGCCAGAATGACACCGCGATCACAATCAGATCGACGCTTAGTGCTGCTATCGCCATAACCAGCGCCACAGTGGCGCTTTCGCGAATACCCACTATATTCAAAAGAGCCAAGGCCAACAGACCGATGCACGCAAACAGAACAATGTTGGCATCGATCAAGTGGACTATACTGCCGATGTAGTGGAATCCAGAAACCGCCGAGATAGCAGCTGTCAGAAAATAACTGGTGGTGATCAACATGCCGCCGAGACAGCCCCACATCGGTCCCAAAGCTTTGGTGGTGATGGACACGACGCCGCCGCCTTCGGGATTGCGCCAGCTGATCTCGATATATTTCAGCGCCAGCGGAATGAAACCGATGGTGGTTAGTAAGACAAAGAACGGGATATTATCGCCGACATTGCCGTAGAGAATTCCCGGAACATAGTAGACCGAGGTGCCGATGTCGCAGAACACGACAGCCCAGGCGAGAAGCCAGGTGAGTTGCCTGGTATCTTTGGTATGCTGCATCAGACCAGGGACTTTTGTGATTGCGGTTTCAGATTAGGCAAATGATGAGCTGCGGCTCTTGCATTGACGTCGTCGTTCGACCTATCATACGTATGTTGGCCGACGTCGGTATGCCCCTACCTGTACAATATTTCCAGAAGCTCGTCGAGAGTTGTCCTGATATCATCATCTCCGTCGACAAATACGGCGTCATTACATTCTATAACGATGGCGCCAGGCAAAATCTCGGGTTTTCCCACGAGGAAGTGCTTGGCAAAAGCGTTTTGGCGATCTATCCGACATTGGATGAGGCGCGCCGGGTCATGACCGCGTTGCGCGCCGGGTCCGGCGAAGGTCAAGGCAGGATCAGGAGTTTTGAAACTACATTCAAAACAAAAAAGGGTGAGCTGATTCCCGTCGCCATCTCCGCGTCCATCATTTACGACGACAATGGCCAGGAGATTGGCTCTATCGGCTTTGCCAAAGATCTAAGGGACATTCGCCGGCGCGATCAACTCGTCACTTTGGCTGAGATCGCCATTGGTGTATCGCACGAAGTCAACAATTCACTGGAAGTGTTGGTAAACCAGGTAGAACTCTTGCAGAAGTATGTTGAACGAGTCGCCAGCGACGAGGATTACATTGTCGAATCAGACCGTTTGGCATCGGTCGCCTCGCAGGTGAAGAAGATCCAGGACATCACTGCGCGAATTAGCCAAATGGCCGATGAGGGCGAGTACGGAACCAAGGAGTATCTATCAGGCAAGATGATGACCGATCTGCGGCCCGGGCTGAACGGGAAAGGTTGTGAGCGCCCAAAACCTGACGAACGCTATCCATTACGCGGCCTCAAGATCTTAATCGTCGATGATGATGCCGGGATTTGCCAGTCGTTGAGAGATCTGTTGGAGGCGGAGGATTGCGAGGTGCAAACCGCTCCATCGGGTGTTTATGCGATGCAGTGGTTGGAGCGCAGCCAGTTCGATTTAGTCCTGAGCGATGTTGTCATGCCGGATATAGACGGTTACCAGCTCTATCAACGTGTGAAGAAGGATGCGCCGGAGCTTCCGGTTATCTTAATGACGGCTTTCAATTACGATAAGGATCATATTATCAAGCGGAGCTGTCTTGAAGGATTGCAGGGGGTGATTTTCAAGAAACCGGTGAATCCGATGCTGCTCAAGAAGGCGCTGCTCCAGCAATGTAGACCTGAAAGAGTTCATCAACAGGCCGCTGCCGGTTCCTCGCCTCAAACAACGCCTCCGCCCGATTCAAAACGTTTACGCTGACATGAGCAAAGAAGATTTCTACAACAAGGGTATGGAACTGTTTATGGAGGAAAACTTCGACGCGGCAATTGCAGCCTTTCAGCAGGCGCTGGCCGAGGATGCCAAATACACGGATGCCTTGCATGCGCTAGCCATGACCTACTCGCATCAAGAAAAACTGGACGACGCCATCGAAACCGGCAAGAAACTCATCGAGGTTGCGCCGGACGACGAGCTAGCTCACACCAGCCTGTCGATATTTTACCAGCAAAAAGGAATGATCGCGGAGGCCGAGCACATTGCTGCGCAAGCTCGGACGCTAGGCTGGAAGCGACAGTTGTCTCAGAAAAATGAGCCACAAAAAAGCTAACCATTGATCATTGTTCTC
>DASUVS010000207.1:0-14621 GCA_036378835.1 Binatia bacterium
AGCATTGACTCGACGAAGGTCTCGACCTCGGTGCGCGCCTTATCGAAGATCCACATCTTTTCTTCAAACTCGAGGCAGAGGTGTGGAATGCCTTCCTTCTCTAGCGCCCTTTTGTAGAGAGCGTAATCGAATAACGCCGGCTCGCAGAATTTCGCGGCGAGGATCAGGACTGCGGCCGCGCCGGTTTCTCTAAATTTGTCGATCAAATGTTTCGATTTGGGCTCGCGCGTATCGTGTTTCACGCCTGAGTAAACACTGCGGTTGAGATAGGCGTTAGCGAGGTTGCGCAGGGGATCGCCTTCATTTGAAATATCCTCGGGAAACCAGCGCCAGCCGGTAAGAAAATCATCGTCCAGGATATAGCAGCCGGCGGCCTCGAGTCCGTCGAGCAATTCGATGGGCGGCTGCTCGCAGAACGATCCTTCCAAGACCACCTTGATCCGGTCCTTGGGCTTTTGATTGCGCTGGCGCAGTTGCGGGATCGCCTCCTCAAGAATCGCGATGTGTTCCTCGGGCGGCAGTAACGTGCCGACCCGCGTCAAGACGTAACATTCGACGGTGGTAAGATTCTGTGGGCTCTCTCGGCGAATAGCATACAGCTCCCGGATCAGGCGTCGCTGTCGATTGTAAAGCGCGATGCTCTGGCTGAGCCCATCGTCGGTGATCTTTTTGCCGGAGAGCTTTTCGTAACTGGCGCCGATCCTTCGGTACTCCGCCATCAGATAATCAATCGTGTGCGGCGAAGTCATATTCTGCGGAAAGTGAATGTACTCCACCATTAGATCGGGAAAATTTCGCGTGAACACGCTGCCGAGGTTGCGCGCCGGATCACAGATCGAGTGAAAAACGATGCCGTCGAGAAATTTGAGTTTGTCGGTCAGACCAAGTTCCAGAGTGCTCTTGACGATGGAACAGATAAACGATTGAAAACGTGAGTCGGCATGGGCGATCTCTAGCCGGTTGCCGGCGCCAATGACGCCGACAGGCAGCATTCCCGCGGCATGGATAAGTTCAACGGGGCTATAGACCGGATAGCATCCGACAAGCTTTTTATCGGGATGCATTTTTTTCCAGTCTGATGCGAGGTCGAGAGGGTAAGTCTCAAGAGGCTCGCGATAGCGGGAAACAAGATTTTCGACAGTTGTCATGGGTGACCTCTTACTCGCTTTACTCCGCGTTTTACACGCAATACCGCAATAGGGATGCCACCAGTATTCGACTGGTTGCTCTGGATTTTCGATCGAATCTTCGCAACCATCGGAAAGCTGCCTCCGATAGTTCTCAATTCTCAGAATGAAGATGGCCGCCGCTCTCCTGGCCGCTCCCATGAGACTTGCCTTGTTACTTTCGTCGATAGTTTGGTGCGAACATCGCTCGCGAATAGACGAGCATCCTCATCGCGCGTGCGCGAAGATGCATAGCCGATGCTGATCTTGGGGGGAGCCTTCCGTTCGACGAGATCGGCGAGTGGCTCGTTGATGCTATTGGGCTTGACGTCGCGACCGCTATCCAGAAGCGCGGGCGGACTATATGAAATCGAGATCGACGGCTTTTAGGATATCTGCTGAACTTCGCTTCTAGTTATTAACAAAGATCTCAAGCGGCCTCACGCGCACCGACCCTGCTGATTGAGAAACTTCTGCGTCAGCTTGAAACCGGCACGAAATGCTCGCAGCCCATGATGACGTCCGCCCAGCTTAGCGCTTGCGCTGAACAGTGGTGATTTGTGAAGGTCTGCCTCCTTGAAAACTTCCACGAAGCTATGCATGGCTTGAGCCCTCAGACGATTGCAATATTTCTTTGATGGCTGCCAGCTGATTGGCCAGGTGTTTTAGAACGGTGCTCTCGGCGAGATCTGGATTGCGCTTGAGAAAGGCATCGAGGATCTGGTCGTGTTCGCGCATCGAATAATCCGCCCGCTGAGGCACCTGCAGCGCAAGCAGGCGAGCTTTGCGTAGGCCCCGACGCATTTCACTAATCAGCTGATAGAGCCGGTCGTTTCTGCTCATCTGAGCGATGAAGCGATGAAACTGGCGGTTGGCTTCAAAGTATTGCTCCAAATTTTTTTCCCGATAGGCCAGCTTGAGCCGTCGGTGCAAGTCTCTAAGCCGAGCAAGCTCTTCGGCGCTGCCTCTCTCCACGGCTAATCGTGCGGCTAATCCTTCGAGCGAGCCGGCGATCGAATAGTATTCCTCCGCGTCTTCAAGAGTCAGTTGGCTCACCATGAATTGGCCATGGGAGATAGCCGTTATGTACCCTTCCGACTCGAGACGCCGCAGAGCGTCCCGCAACGGAACCCGGCCAACTTTGAGCGATAACGCGAGCTGTCCTTCGGCCATACGACTGCCAGGCGCAATCTTACCGGCGGCAATCGCGTCGCGAAGCTCGTCGGCAACCAGCTTGATCATCGAATGAAACTGTTTCTCGGAACCGCATGTTGTTCTCTTGGCGATAAGCTCGATCCTTTCAGTCGGCGTATTAGGATCGTTCCGAATCGCCCGCACGGCGCAAAAATCTCGCATGGCGGCACGAACCTTCTTTAAGTGATTCTTCACGGTGAAGTAGAAAACTCCTGCGACTTGATGCAAGCAAACCTCGCGACCAATCTGCAAGTGGCTGATGTCTTCACCTTGCGCCATGATTCGCGCTCCTTTACGGTCGCGGATCATGGCCAAAGCCAACGGCGGCAAGAAGCCGTCCGGGGTCGTGTAAACAATCGTAAAGGTCTCGATCACGCCCTCGCTTTCTATAGGGAGAGCGGGGTGTTTCTTCTCCACGCGAGGCAGCTCAGCCTGGCGGCTCGGCGGTGCTATCGAAGAACAGAGGAGCTGCGTGACTCCTTTCGAGCGTTCGAGGATGGTAACGAAATTATTGGAAGCGAGCCCGCCGATGCTTTGCGCCAGGCAGCGATGCGGCGCGCGGCTAAGCTTCGCCGTCGATTGTTCTCGCAGCATATGCACGAGCTCAACGATCTGAGCCACGCCGCTAGCGCCCACGGGATGGCCACGCGACTTGAGGCCCCCGGAGGCGTTGATCGGCAGATTCCCATCCGCCGCTGTCCGTCCGGACGCGGCGGCCTCCACTCCTTTACCGGCCGGAAAGAAGCCGAGGTCTTCCGTGCCGATGATCTCGAAAGGCGTAAAGGCGTCGTGAACCTCCGCGCAGTCGATTTCCCGGGGCGAAATGCCGGCCATTTGATAAGCTCTCCTGGCGGCGATTTGGGTCGCCGGGAAACAAGTGAACGTTTCCCGCTCGCGCAAACTCACGGGGCCGGTACCCTGGCCGATTCCGCAGACGGTCACGTCGGTGCGCTCGCCGGTAAGAATAATCGCGGCGCCGCCGTCGCTCATAGGCGCGCAATCGTACAGTCGTAAAGGGGTTGCCACGAATTTACTGGCAAAATATTTCTCTTGAGTAATGACTTGGCGAAACTGAGCGCAAGGATTATGAACTCCATTGGCGTGATTCTTCATCGCAACCGCGCATAAAACCCGCGCCAGAGTAGATTCTGACAGACGGTATTTTTTGCGGTACCTGGCGGTTATCATGGCCGCGAGCGCGGGCATGGTGGCGCCGCAATTGCGCTCTTGCGCATCGATGACTTCTGCGAGAATTCTTGTGCTTGCGCTGGTGGTCAGATGGGTCATCTTTTCGCCCCCGACCACCAATACGTGACGGTAATAGCCGGACGCGACGCCCTGGAATGCGACATGAACCGCTGCCGCGCCAGCCGAAGACGCCGTTTCCACTCTCACTGCCGGGATTCCCCTGAGTCCGAGCACTTCGGCCAGATGTGAAGCGATATTGGCGTCGCCGGTGTATTCTTCCGGGTTCATCACCGCGATGTAGATGGCATCGAGATCTTGGATCTTCGATGCCGCTAGCGCGCTCACGGCGGCATCGCGCATGATCTCGACCAGCGTGTTCGGGCTCTTGCCGAACCGGGTCATGCCGACACCTGCGATGTGAACGGGAATCATCCGCCTAATCGGCCGGGTCGGGACGCCCCGTCACCCGGCTCATGCTCGCGATGCCCTGGTTCCATCCCGGCAGAAGTCTCAAGGCGTCCATCGACATTTGTCGGCCGCGGTAAAGATCAGCGCAGTGCAAACACAGTCCATGCGAGGGTGTCCAGTTCGGGAAATCGTCTGCGATCGCGCCGAGCACCGCGGCGTCGAGACCTTCGGGTTCTGGCTCATAGGCATGAGTCGGGAATCTACACAGAGGACAATGAGTGCCGGGAGCGGAACTGTGAATCCCAACTCCGCTGGCGGCTCTCGGGTCAAAGGCGAACGCGACAAGCTCAGCGTGCCTAGGCTGCTCGGCGTCAAAGAACTGTTTAAAAAACTCTTCGTGGTTTTCTTCCAACATCGGAAAAGCGTTCCGAAAATCACTCAGCTGCTGCTCCCGGGCGGTTGCCGCGAGCCAGCCGCGGCGGGTCATCCGGCCGTTGATCGTCACATCCCATAGCGCGCGATAGCGGTTGGTAATCAGCGTGTCGTAGGTGGGACCGCCCTCCGCCTTTGGCAACGCCGGCTCGTAAGCAAATGCCGGATCGAGCATGTCGGCGATATGAAACAGTTCGTGGCGTAGCAAAGTCAGTAATACCTCCCGCTGTAGCATCGATTCCGGCCGGAGCAGAATGCTCACGATGCGGCAGGCGATTGCGTCGAGCTGCTCATCCGGACCGACAAAAAGCTCGGCGCCTTCTTCTTTGGCTTGCGCCACCCGACCGACGAAACAACTGCTCGTCGTCGAAGAAATCACGGGCTGCTCGGCCAAAGACTGTTCGATCGCTTTGTTCAGGCCGAGTCGAACGAGCCATTCCTGATTCAATTCGCCGAATAATCGGTCTTGTTCCCGCGCATCGTCGATTTCATAGACGTGCTCGCGCTCTTTTTGATACTGCCTTCCATCCGGGTGGTTGCGCAAAGCTAAAAACACCGCCTCTTCGATCAAGCGCGGATCGTAGCGAACCACGATTGTCTGGCTCATACGCAGTCGGCTCCCTCTGGCGCGCAGGCGCCGGGCAACGCCGCGCATTCCGCGCCGCTGCCGCAGGCCATCGGTACCCGGTCATCGTCGGCCGGACGTAAACCAAGACTTGCGGCGCCCCGCGGCACGCCGAAACGATTGCTCTCCACTTCGATGAACGCAAGGCAAAGCTTGACCAGCATGCCGTAAAACCCTGTCGGATCTTCTCGTTGCAGCTTGCTGGCAAATGCCGGCAGAAAGCGGCCAAGATGATCGCGTAGAAACAGGCGCGTAGCCTTGCGCGATTCTTCCACCATCTCAAGGTCGCCGTGCTCCAAGGCATAGGCTTCCTTAAGGGCCAGAAAAGATAGAAACTCGCATTCACAGCTAATGTGATCGCAGCGTTCGTGCCCACCAACTTTGACCGTAAGACCGAAGGCGCGATAGAAACCCATCAAATCGCTCATCTCCTGCGGCTGTTGAAAAAGCGCTTCGTTGCCGTACTCGGTTTCGTAGGGCGGAATCGGACCGCGCACGGTATGGCCGAACAGGGCTCTATACGAGGATACGAGGCCGGCTACGCCGGCCGAGCCCGCATGAGCGACAGCCTCGACGAGAGAGACGACTCCCAGTTTGCCGTCGCTATCGAATATGGCCGCCGCTTCTCCGAGAGCCGCCGCGTTTTGCGCGGTCACAAGCCGGGCGATGGCCTCTTCGGTCGGCGGCCGAAAGCCCAACGCCAGCGCGCTGTAAAGAGTTGCGCGACAGTAGGCGATGTCAATATCATCCGTGCGTTCGTGCAGTTCATTGAGTGTCATTGGCTACCTCGTCATTGTAATGGTTAAATCCTTCAACGGTTCAAACGATCGAAAACTCCGAAACGTTTTGGAACGGAGCGACGCGGTTGAACGGCTTGAACGTTTTGAACGTGTTCCATTCATATTGAGTTCGCATGCTTATTCGCTCGCACGTGCACGGGTTCCTCGACCTGAGTGCGAAAAATTTCTTTACCGTTTTGGCCGTACGCGATCACGGTATCGTTGTACATGGTGATTTTGCGCCCGCGCAGGTCGGCCTCGTAAATTTTCTCTCCTTCTTTGATTTCGTAGCGGTCGATGATGAGATTCGAACGGCGAAAGAGCTGTAGCACGGCAAGCAACTCGCGATCGGGATAGCTGTAGCGTTCGATGGCTTCATCGACCCCGGGACCGAACATTTGCTTTAAATAATCCCGCGGCACCCAACGCGGCGGGATATAATAGCCATTGGGTTCGGTGCCGAACTGCGGGTAGAGCGGCAGGGCGACTTTGGCGACATGCACCATGTAGTAGAGCGGGTTGTAACGGTCTTCCGCCCAGGTGCCGTCGTTATTCATTTTGACCAATCCCTGCATCCGGATCTGGCCGATGCAAGCCGCCATGCAGCGGGTCTCCATCGGCTGTCCGCCGCTTTCGGGATCCTTGCCTTCGATGCGCGGATAGCAAGCGACACATTTTTCCGAGACGCGGGTGTTGCCGCGATACATGGTCTTCTTGTACGGGCAGGCTTCGACGCACTTGCGATAGCCGCGGCACTCTTTCTGATCAATCAGGACGATGCCGTCCTCGGGACGTTTATAGATCGCCTTACGCGGGCATGCGGCTAGGCAGGCTGGATAGCTACAATGATTGCAGATGCGCGCGAGATAGAAAAACCAGGTCTTATGCTCGGGGAGGGCGGCTCCTTCTTTGTCGAGTTCGTTGCGCACACCTTTCTTGCCCACCGGATTGTCTTCGAAAATATTCGGCGAATTCCACTCCTCGTCGGTCGGCAGATAGCCCAGCACCCGGGCGCTGTCCGGAGTCAGCGCGTTTTGTGCTTCGAAAATAGTCTTGCCATCGAATTGCCCATACGGTTTTTTCTTATCGGCGGATGGTTGGCCGGACCATTGTTGATTGCCGGGGTTAGCCTTCTCCAATAGATCGAGAATTTTTGCATCCCAGAACTGGGGATAGCCGCCGTACGGTTTCGTTTCGACGTTGGCCCACCACATGTGCTCTTGGCCTTTGCTGAACGTCCAGGTGGACTTGCAAGCCATGGTGCAGCTCTGGCAGGCAATGCAGCGATTGATGTTGAACACAAAGGCGAATTGCCGCTTCGGAAAAGCCTGCGTGTAGGGATAATTCATCTCCCGGCCGATCTGCCAGTTGTGGACGTTAGGCATCTTCTTACTCGCTCCTCTCACTCATTCACGTTCAAACCGTTCAAGCTGTCTCCAAGGTCAGGATTTGTTCGAACCTCCGAGTCCCTCCTCCACGCGCGCGGGGGAGGACGAAGGAGGGGGTTGAACGCTTTGAACTGCTTGAACGTCTTGAACTCTTACTTTGACGTTTCCCCAAACCTTCAAACATTCGTCGATGATCGATAGAGTCTCTGGTTCCCCAAGCGATCGGTAGGCTCCATGGGCGCCGCCGTAGAAGGGATTTTTAAACAGCCCGAGCAATTGCTCTCGCGTGTAACCGAAGCGGGCGAACTCTTCGGCGAAGACATACGCCATGTCGCGCGTTGCTTCCGCGTCAGCGGGCAGCATGACGCCGACAAGTATGTTCGGATCAGTGGGGTCGGGATCGTTAAAAGGCATTTTTTTCGCTCCTATCGCTCGCGTTCAAATCGTTCCAGCCCTCACCCCGGATCGAGTCCGGGGCAGGCTCTTTTTCCTCGCTCGCATCGCGGGGGAGGACGAAGGAGGTTGAAACTTTCTTGGAACCGTTGGAACCACTGGAACGGCTTCGCTTCACGCTTTCACCTTCGTCAAATCTCCGGCCAAGTAGCGCTTCATCAGCTCGTTTTCGTTGTCCGGCGAAAAACCGCTGGTGGCCGGCTTCCAGATGCCTTTGCCGCCCATGCCGCCGTCTTCGGCTTTAGTGACTCGCACCAGAGTTTCTTTGGGTACGGTGTTGACCGCGTGGTTGTCCGCCTCGCCGCCGAAGATAAATCCCATGAAAGCCTTGGTCTTGTGAAACAACGTATCGGTCTGGTGCATCGGCATGTGCCAATTGCGTGTGACCGATTGCTGCGAGCCATAGCGCAGATTGGCCTGGTAGCCGGTGTTCTCCGACAACGCCCGCCCATCCGGTCTGGTCTCGTGCGCCTTGACGCTTTTTTCCGTGGCGATAAAGGGCGCATGTTTCATCATGACGATGTTGTACGGGTAAGCGCGGTTGTAGGTGACGCGCAGCATGCAACGCGATACCCGATAGAACGGATCGCCCGGTTTTGCGCCTAGGTAGGGCCGGTCGGCGGGATTGGCATCGAGGTAGACATAGTCCCCGTCGTTAATGCTCAGATCGCGAGCCGCCTGCGGGTTCATGTGCAGTTGATGTTCACCGACGCACGGCGCGCGCTTGTCCAGCCGATAGGGATCGCCGAAGTTCGAGTCCATCAGCATATGCCAATCGACGTTGGACCAGCCGCTATGTACGCGATGGCGTGTCTTCGGGGTCAGGCAATAGAACTGGAAGCCTTTCTCCCAAAGAAAATTTTTCGTCTGCTTCACCTTGCTCCATGGCATCTTGATATTGCGCACGGTGCGGTCATCCCAATGCTCCGCGTTGGCCGCTATCCCGTAGTCCTCCGGCCGCACCAGCGGATTGGAGCTGACGATGACGTTCGGCAGATATGGCGTCGCTTCCGGTCCCTCGCGATGCACGATGAAGTTTTCGCCATACTCGATCGCTTCACCCACGTCGGCGTAGGCGTGCATGCGCCCGGTATCGGTATGAAACGGTTCGCTGTCATGCACCTGTTCGTAAAACGGAATGCGCGGATAGGTGCGGAAATTGAGCAGGCAGCCGCCCGGAGGGCCATATTTGCCGGCCATGATATCACTGAGCTTGTAACCCGCCGTGGTCGTACAGGTGTCGAGCAGGCGCTGGATATAGATGCCTCGTTTGTCGGCAGCGGCAAAAGCAAAGCAATCCCGAAACCGTTTATCGCCGGTGGCGTTGGCGAGCGCGTTGGCGATGCCGGCGATGATGTCGAGGTCATCCTTGCTGTCGAATACCGGCGGAATGCCGCCTTTCCAGATTTGCAGGAACGGATTCGAACAACTCGCGGTGATTTCCAATCCTTCGAATTCGAGCCACGAGTTGGCCGGCAGGGCAACATCCGCATACTCGATCGACGCGGTCATCTGAATGTCCATCGAAACGATCATTTCGACGTTCGGATTGACATTCTTGATCATGCCATAGGCCCACTTGGCATTGTTGATCAGGTTGACGTTATTGAAGAGCAAAGCTTTGGTGGGTGTCGGCATGTGCGTCTTGCCGGTAAAGTTCTTGCGGCCGAATTTCGGCGTGTTCACGATCAGAGCCAGATCCCCATGATTCCAATAAGCCGGTTCTTCATCTTTTGTGTAGGCGTGGGCGTGAATCTCTTTGCCGTGGGCCTTTGGATCAAGGTTGAGCTCGAAAGGGTCTTCCGCCACCCATCCCTTGAAGCCGGGACCAGTCCATGGCGAACCCTGAAAGAGCGCGGCTTTGTAGTTGCCGGCCCACGTGTGGCAACCGGCGCCGGGCTTGCCGATATTTCCCGTGAGCATCAGAGGCAAATAGGATGCGCGATTCATTTCCGTCGCATGGAACCAGTGATTGATGCCTTCGCCCTGGTGGATCGCCACCGGCTTCATGGTCGCGATGTCCTGCGCCAGTTGCTCGATCATCTCTTTAGGCGCCTGGGTTATTTCGGCCACGGTCTCGATGTCATAGTCTTTCAGATGGGTCTGGTAGAGGGTCCAAAGAGTGGCGACTTCCACTTCTTTGCCGTCCACGAGCTTGACCTTGAAGGTTCCTTCCAGAGCCGGATCAACACCTTTCTTGATCATCGCTTCACCGACATCATCGCGGTTGATCGCACCGGGGGCCTTGCTCTTGCTGTCCCAGATCACGTAATCGCCGAGCTTAGCATGCTGTTCAGCAGTCAAACCCTGGATCTTCATCGACGGGCCATCGGGTGAAAGCGTGGTTTTGTAATTCGGGAAGACTTCTGCCGCGCGCAGCCGCCTTAAATTATCGGTGCGCACCAGCAGCGGAAAATCGGTGAAGCGTTTGACGAATGCTTCGTCGTACCACTTCTTGTCGATCATCAATTTGGTGATACCGAGCCAAAGCGCTGCATCGGTTTGTGGCCGGATGGGAATCCAGTAGTCGGCCTTGGTGGACGGCGGGCCGTATTCCGGCGCGATCACCACGATTTTTGCGCCGCGTTCCATCGTCTCGATAAACCAGTGCGAATCAGTGAGCTTGTTTTCGACCAGGTTTTTGCCGTCCATGATGATCAGTTTTGAAAAGCGCAGGTCGTTGAAATCACATTCAGAAGCTTGCAGTCCGTGCACCCATGGATGGCCCGGAGCCTGATCACCATGCCAGGTATAATTCGAGAAATTGCGGCCGGCGCGCGCCTGATCGGGGCCGACCCCGCGAACCTTGGCGTCGAGCAGCGCCAGCGAGTTGTTAAGCCGATACATGCCGTATTTGCCGATGACGCCAAGCAGCCCCATGCCGCCGCGCATTTTCACGGTCCGGGTTCCGGCGCCACCCATCTCCTCGACCATTTCCGGTTGATAGCCTTGGGCGAGCAAGCGTTTTTTCCCCTCCTCGCCGCTATAACGAGTTGAGATCGCCACCAGCGCTTTGGCGATGGAGTCAAAGGCGTCGGGCCAGGAAATTTGCACAAACTCATCCTGGCCCCGCGCATCGAACATGTATCGCGATTTGTTTTCCGGTGTCAGCTCGGGAAACCCGGCATCGACCCAGGCCTTCCAGCCCTTGCGCACGATCGGATGCCGCAACCGGTACGGCCCATAGATGACACGATGAAAGGTGTAACCCTTGGCGCACTGGCGAGGATTCCAATTGACCGTTGCCTTATTGCCGTAGAGATCGGCGTAGTTTTGATAATCGTAAGTGCTGCCCAGCCGTGTCACGACGCCATTGCGCACGTAAGCCCGCACGCGGCAAGCATGAGTGTCGTTGGGCGAGCAGACCCAGTCGAAACTGCTATCGTATTTGTATTGATCCCGATAAATCTTCTCCCAATCCCGATTGATTGATCGCGCAAGAGGATTGTCGCCGGCATCTGTCGCGCTGAAATAATTCAAACAGCCGGAACCGATGGCCGCTGCTCCGGTCCCCAAACCCATCCATTTGAGGAAGTCGCGGCGTGTTACATTCATCATCCGTCTTGCTTCAGCGTCGTTCATTCTGGTCTCTCCTCTCGTCCCCCGCGTTCCAATCGTTCAAGCCGTTAATCGCTTCCTCCGTTCCAAGCCGTTTCGAAAGCTTCGTTCGATTTCCTCTCCTCCCCCGCGCCCGGGAGAATACAGGAGGGGGTTGAGCGACTTGAACGTTTTGAACGAGTTGAACGGTATTCATTTTCCAATTTTCAGATCCTGCCAAATGGTCACTGATTTCTTGCCGTCACGATCGCCGGCGCTGCCATTCCAAACCGCAAAGGCGACGGGCACGGTGGAATCCGCTGTCAGGGCCACGGCTCCCTTGCCGGTGGCTGCCAGCGTTCGACGGAACATAACCGAATAGGAACCCTGCCCGTAGACTCCGCGTGCCTGAATCTTTTGTTCGATCATCGGCCTTGCGCGCAGCGTGCCGAATCCCTGCGCGGAAAGGTCTTCGACCGCGCTCTTTCGCTGCGGATCGGAGACGATATTCCCAGCGCCCCATCCGGTGACAAATGCGGGATCCGATTGCAATGTCACAGCGCGGCGAGTCGGTTGCTCCACCGCCGAGCGCGTCAAGTTGGGATACGAATCGATGCCGATATTGGGATAAGCTCTGTCAAGGTCCTGGTAAGCAACATCCAAATCGGCCTGCCGTTCGGATTTCCACATCCAGATATTGACCGGCGCTCCATTCGCGCCCATGGCGAAAAATGGCGGATTAGCACTCAAGGAAAACTGGATGGCCGCTGCGTCGCGGAAATCCTGGGTTCGAAGGGCGCTCTGATCACTGGTATCGTCGTGCCAGACCATAAGAATAGCGATGTCTTTGCCATCGTGTATGGCCCGCACGGTGACTTCTTCCGGTCTGTCGCTGCGCCACCAGAGCGGCATCAGGTGCAGGTTTACCGGCCTCGCGCTGCGCCAGACACTTGCCTCGGGATGATCGGGAAGAGTGGCGACGCGCAAAGCTTCGATGGTGAATTTCTTCATCTCGACCCGCGCGCGTTGGGTGTCGCTGGAGAGCGAGCGCACGTAGTTCACCAGATGCCATGCGTCGTCGCCATAAGCCCAATCGCTCATCGGCATCGGGCTTCCCGGAATTCCCGCAACGATGTGGCGATAAAGCGCGATCGGATCGGGGCTGCCTTTGAAAACACCGGCGGTCAGATCACGCGGCCGGGTGGGAAACCCTTCGTCGTCTTTTTGCTCTTGCGTGCCATCGCCTCTTGCGGTGTCGCCGTGGCACGAGGCGCAAGCGTCCTTATATAGCTCCAGGGCGCGCGCCCTTGCCGCGGCGTCGAAAGGCGGCGCTTTGGGAACGGCGATGATGCCTTCGCCGCCGCTTCCATCGGCTGCGGGCATTTTCTGCGCTTTGATCTCGAGCGGTTTTTCGGCAAGCGACTTGATGTAATAAACCAGCCCCCATCGCTGATCCGCCGGCAAGTGCTCCCAGGAGGGCATCGCCGAGCCGGGCATGCCGCGCGAAATCGTATCGAAGAGATCTTGATCAGTCGGCACCCGATCCCAGGTAGAGACCAACCGATATTTCGCGGCAACGAAATCACGCGGCTTGGGATAAAGCAGATAAGCGGCCTCGCCGTCAGCCCGGCCCTCATTGCCGTGGCAAGCAGCGCACTGTTGCGCATAGATTTGTTTTCCCGAGGCAATCAGCTTGGGTGTGGACGGCGGCGGCTTTATCTCCGCAGTCTTACTGACCACAGTAATCAGCAGAACCACAAACCCGAGAACCGCGACTACAAGAAGACGTTTGATCACTTGGCCTCCAGATTTTTCAGTGAAGAATTGCGAGCGATTCGAATACTAAGCGATTTGAAACGCCGGCGCGCCGATCGTCCGTTCACCTGGTTCGATCTCATCTCTCGATAAAGTTTTTGCCCTAGTCATCGCGGTTTCTCACATGAGCAAAGCGAAGGCCATGAAACGTTCCCTGTGAAAAGGGGGACGACAGATCGAGGATCTTTCCGACTTTTGAGAAGCTGACCAGCTAGCTTTAGCAGTGATGGGAATCCACGCGCCGTTGCAGAACGCCGAACCGCAAGTTCCGCGTCCAAGAGCTGCTGGTGTTTGTAGAGATTTCCTAGCGGACTGAAAACAAGAAAGCGGGATGCAAAGCTGGTTGACCGCGTGTGTCAAACGCATATAACAATGCAGGGAAAATATTTTGTTGGGCAAGATTATTTTGTTGGGCAAGAAGGAGGCGCTATGGCTCGATTACCAAAGGCCTATGAAGATTTCAAAAAAGCATATCCGAAAATCTGGCAGGATTATGATCGATTGGGTGCCGCGGTTCACGATAGCGGACCGCTGGACAAAAAAAACCGCGAGTTAATCAAGCTTGGCATGGCGATCGGAGCCCGGTTGGAAGGCGCCGTGCATTCACACACCCGCAGGGCGCTCGAGGCTGGCGCCACCGCTGAAGAGATCTACCACGTGGTTCTGCTTAGTCTCACTACCTTAGGTTTTCCCCAAACCGTCGCAGCGATGACCTGGGTCGAAGACGATCTGAAAGATGACAAACACCGCGAGAGAAAAGGTGATAATCGATGAGCTGATGCGACGATGCATGTTTATTATTTGATCTCGGTATGGTTGCACATCATGGCCGCGATCGTATGGGTGGGCGGCACGATTTTTCTCGTCATCGTGCTCGTTCCTGCCATTCGGCGGCCGCAGTTTGCCGTTGTCGCCTCGCCGCTGATTCGCTTCACGGCGCTTAGATTTCGCTGGGTCGGCTGGGTTTGTTTTGGTGTATTTGTCTCTACCGGTATTGTGAACCTCGCCGCCCGCGGCATACGTTGGCAAGAACTGCAGGAGGCGGTTTTTTGGCGAGGCTCTTTTGGACGCACGCTTGCCGTAAAGCTGATACTCGTCGCGGCGATTCTGGCGATCAGTGGTTTTCACGATTTTTTTTTAGGGCCTCGAGCGTCTGCGGCGTGGGAATCTAATCCCGCTTCAGCCGAGACACTTCGACTGAGGCGCCAAGCGGTAAAATTGGGCCGGCTCAATCTGCTGCTGGCATTAACCGCAATTGTCCTGGGCGTCATGCTGGTGCGCGGCGTGCCCTGGTAGAGCAATGGAATTACGAGCTCGAAATTCGAAACGATTTCGAATGAACAGCCGAATGATGCAAACAAATGGGCCAGTCCACGGCGTGTAACGTAACTGTCACTTCGCGGTGAATCCGAGAAATCCTTATCGTGCTTGGAATTTTAAATTTCGATATTCGGATTTCCTCTGAGTCGCGCTGTCACAACGTTATTGAACGATGAAGTTAAATCCAAAATGCGGCCGGTTCGTCCTCATGGGTTTAGCTGGGCTCTCACTGCTAGCCGGCCTGTGGGCCGGCATCGGTCGGATGGGCTGGTTCCTGCCGGTGCCGAACAGTCAGTTTATAGTGATCCACGGACCG